>JAIXPM010000468.1 GCA_027486275.1 Sphingomonadales bacterium
CAGCGCCGCCGCTCCAAGCCAGTAGGTAACCGACGGGCCGATCTGATAGAGCCCGATGCCGATCGCCGGCGCCACGATGAAGCAGCTGCCGTTGACCGAGGTGACCGCGCCCGCAACGCCGCCCTGTTCTGCGCGGGAAACGGCAAGACTGGCCCCAGCTGTGAAACCCGGCCGCGCCAGACCATAGCCCATGCTCATCAGCGCAAAGGCCAGCACCAGCGCATACAGGCTTCCCGATACGGCGATGCCTGCCGTGCCGACAGCAGCCAGCAACGTGCCCCAGCGCATCAGCGCCGGCGGGGTGAGCCGCAGCTGCGGGATCAGCACCCATTGCGCCAGCAAGGTTGAAAACGCCCCGGCCATGAAGATCAGCGCGATCGATCGCTGTGAATCAAGCGCGTCACCGCCCAGCGTGTCGATCACCAGAAAGCCCAGCGCCTGGCCAGTGGCGGCCTGGATGGAGCCTGACACAAAGCCAAATATCATGAAGGGCGCAATTCGACTGTCTTTCACACTCAGTCGCTTCGGCCGGCCGGCGGCGGCGGCGCTCACGCTGGCGCCGGTGGTGGCTCCGGCCAGATTGGGCTCCGACGAAGGTGCGCCGCTGCCCATTTGGGCCTGGCCAGGCCGATGGGTCGGATCATCATCGGGCAGCACTCGTGCCACTGCTGCCATCACCACGGCGGCAATGGCGGCAAAAGCGAACATTGGCCCCGAAAGCCCCAATGGGGCCAGGATGAACAAGGGCGCCACCGCTGGCCCGATGATGGTGCCCAACCCGAACGCGGATGACAGGCTGGACAGCGCGGCGGTGCGATCCTGTTCGTTGGTGCGCCCTGCGACATAGGCCTGTGCCGCCGGGTTGGCCGCCGATCCGAATATGCCGAACAGGCTGCGCAGGCTGGCGAACAGCGCGAAGGTGGCGATCGGCGCCAGCCAGCCGTTGAGCCCGGCATAGATGGCAATGCCGCAGCCAGTCATCGACACCATGAAGCCCAGCGAGCCGACCAGCATCAGCCGCCGCCGGCCGCGGATATCGCTCTGCCGCGCCCAATAGGGCGCGCTGACCGTCCACAGCAGGGCAGAGAAGGAGAAGATCACCGCCACCAGCATGTCGGGCAGATGGATCACACGCGCGATGGCGGGCAGAACGGTTTGCAGCGCCGTATTGCCAGCGGCCACAGTGAGCAACGCGGCAAAGACCACGGCGAATTCACGGCGCGGCAGCGATGTGGCGCCAAGGCCGGCAAAGGGATTGCGGGGTTGCACGCCTGCTTCATGGCCCTCACCGACGCGCTTGCCAAGCCGGCACTTGCCCACCACCATGCCATCCTGACAGCAGCGGGAGGGTGATATGGCAACGGGCAAGGTGTTGGTGACCGGCGCATCGGGTTATATCGCCGGTTTCATCATCAAGGCGCTGGTGGCCGACGGCTGGGCAGTGCGCGGCACCATCCGCAATCTGGCCCGCGCTGGCGAAGTGCGCGCCACGCTGGGCCTGCCCGATCTGGAGCTGGTGGCCTGCGATCTGATGAGCGACGCCGGCTGGGCCGAGGCGATGGATGGCATTGCCATCGTTCAACACATCGCTTCGCCGATCCCGGCTGGCGAACCGAAGGATCCCGATGAACTGATCGTCCCGGCCCGCGAAGGCGCCTTGCGTGCGCTGCGTTTCGCCCATGCTGCCGGCGTGAAGCGTGTGGTGATGACCAGCAGTATGGCCGCAATCGCCTATGGCCATGGTGAGCGCGGCACGCCGTTCACGGAAGGCGATTGGTCCAACATCAACAGCCTGGAATCATACGCCTATATCAAGTCAAAGACGCTCGCCGAACGCGCGGCGCGGGAGTGGATGGCGGCCAATGGGCAGGGGATGGAGTATGTGTCCATCAACCCCGCTGCCGTGCTCGGCCCTGTGCTGGGCGCCGATTTTTCGACCAGCCTGGAAGTGGTGAAGAAGTTGCTCGACGGGGCGTTGCCTGGCCTGCCGCGGCTGGGCTTCGGCGTGGTTGATGTGCGCGATGTCGCCGCCTTGCATGTGCTGGCGATGGTGACGCCGGGGCTGGATGGTGAGCGCTTCATCGCGCAAGGCAAGTTCATGTGGATGCGTGAGGTGGCGGACGTGCTGAAAGCCGGGCTCGGCGATCAGGCGCGACGGGTGCCGACGCGTGGATTGCCGGATTTTCTGTTGAAATTGCTCGCCAATTTCGATGCGACGGTGAAGATGGTGGTGCCCGAACTTGGTCGCCGCCGCGAAGCCAGCGCCGCGCACGCGCTGGAGCGGCTGGGCTGGAAGACCCGCGACGAGGCGACGACCATCCTCGATTGCGCCCACAGCCTGATCGAAAAGGGGCTGGTGAAGGCCTGACTCACTTGCCGCCGCTGGCGATCCACCTGTCGATCTTGGCCTCCAGCACCGCCATTGGCAGGGCGCCCGTCATCAGCACTTCGCGGTGGAAGTGCTTGATGTTGAAGTTTGATCCAAGTGCCTTTTCAGCCTTTGCCCGCAGGCGGCTGATGGTGAGCTGGCCGATCTTGTAGGCCAGCGCCTGGCCGGGGATGGCGATGTAGCGCTCGACTTCGGCGGTGGCATCGGTGCGGCTCATGCTGCTGTTGGCCAGCATATAGTCGATCGACTGATCGCGGCCCCAACCCTTTGAATGGATCCCGGTATCAACGACAAGGCGCAGGGCGCGCAGCATCTCGTCTTCATATCGGCCCTGCAGCTGATAGGGGTCCTTGAACATGCCCAGTTCCGGCCCCAGGCTTTCGGCATAGAGGCCCCAGCCTTCGGCAAAAGCGGTGTTGCCGCCAAAGCGCTGGAAAGCGGGGAGTTTCTCATTCTCTTGCGCAAGGCTGACCTGGAAATGGTGGCCGGGCACGGCTTCGTGGAGATAGAGGGTTTCAACCCCATAACTGCTGCGTGAGGGCAGGTCGTAGGCGTTGTAGTAGAACACGCCCGGACGCGAACCGTCGGGGGTGCCGCCCTGATAACTGCCTCCAGCGTCGGTCTTTTCCCGGTGCGGCGGAACGGGGCGGATCTCCAGCGGCGATTTCGGCAGCGTATCAAACAGCTGGCCGATCACCGCATCGACGCGCTTGCCCGTATCGCGGAAGGCATCCCCCATGACTGTGGCGCTGGCGAACTTGAAGCGCGGATCGGTGCGCAGGTGGGTGAAGAAGGCGGCGCGGTCGCCCTTGAAGCCAACGCGGGCCTGCACGTCGTCCATCCCCTTGAGGATGCGGGCAACTTCGGACAGGCCAATACTGTGGATCTCGTCGGGTGTGAGGTTGGTCGTGGTGTTGGCGGCGACCAGATAGCGATAAAGCGTCGGCCCACCCGGCATGGCGACCAGGCCGGGGGCTTCGCGGGCGACGGGGAGATATTCGACTTTAAGGAAATCCCGCAGGCGGATCAGCGCTGGATTGACCCGCTGGCCGATCATCTGCGCATAAGCCATTTTCAGGCGGGCCTGGTCTGCAGCACTGATATCGTTGGGGAATTTCTGCACCGGCTTCATCATGATGGAAGCGTCTGTGCCGCCGGTGGTGAGGTTGTTCAGCTGGTCGATGATGTTGTTCACCACCAGCTTGGGCTGCACCACGCCGGTCTTCATGCCCTGGCGGAACCGCAGGATCGAAAGATCGAGCAGCAGCGCGAACTGGTCGTGGCGCTTCAGCGCATCTTCGTAATCTTTCAATGACTTGAAGGGCGCTGCACTTTCGCCGGATTGGAGTTCCGCGATG
>JAIXPM010000010.1 GCA_027486275.1 Sphingomonadales bacterium
CCGTGGCTGGCCAGTTCATCGGCCAGGCGCGGGGTGGCGACCATCACCGCACTGGCCGCGCCGTGGAAGCGGCGCAGCACACGCCACACGCGTTCCGGGTTGATGCCAATGCGCGCCGACACATAATCGGGGAAGCGGGTGTGGAAGCTTGTGGTGAAGGCCATGCCCTGTTTCAGTGCCCAGCCGCGGGCGTGCCAGCCCAGCGGGCCTTCGGTGGCAATGTGCAGCGCATCGGGGGCAAAGGCGCGGATCTGCTTGCCGATGCGGCGCTGCGTGGTCATCGCCAGCCGGATTTCGGGATAGCTGGGCATCGGCACCGACCAGAACTGATCGGGCGAGATCACCTGCACCCGCACGCCGCGTTCGGCGAGCAGGCGGATCGTGGTGGACAGCGTGCGGACAACGCCATTGACCTGGGGTTCCCAGGCATCGGTGACGAGCGTGAGCTTGAGCATGACTGTTCCTTCAGGCTGCCATCAGGGCCGGCATGGCGCGCTGGTCTGCGGCCTGGCGTGTGTGTTCGGCCCAATCGATGATCTCGATGCGGCCATCGACGTGCTCGGCCAGCGCCGTGCAGCTTTCGACCCAGTCGCCATCGTTCATGTAGGTAATGCCGCCGAATTCGCGGATTTCGGCGGAATGGATGTGGCCGCACACCACGCCATCCAGGCCGCGCAGGCGGGCGGCTTCGGCCACGGCTTCCTCGAACTTGCCGATGAAGGCGACGGCGTTCTTCACCTTCTTCTTGATGTGGGCGGAAATCGACCAATAGGGCAGGCCCAGCTTCTGCCGGGCGCGGTTGTAGTGGCGATTGAGTTTCAGCAGCAGTTCGTAGCCAATGTCCCCCGCCCAGGCGAGCCAGCGGTGATAGAGCACAACGCCATCGAACTCATCGCCGTGGCAGACCAGCAGTCGGCGGCCATCAGCGGTGGTGTGAATGGCTTCCAGCGCGATCTCCACCCCGCCAAATCCAAGGCCGGCATAGGGCCGCAGGAACTCATCGTGATTGCCGGGGATGAAGATCACCCTTGTTCCCTTGGCCGCCATCTTCAGCACGCGCCGCACCACGTCGTTGTGGCGCGACGGCCAGAACCAGCCACGCTTCAGCTTCCAGCCATCAATGATGTCCCCCACCAGATAGAGGGTTTCCGGCTGGATCGACTTCAGGAAATCCAGCAGCAGATCGGCGTTGCAACCCGGCGTGCCGAGGTGGACATCGGAAATCCACACGGTGCGCAGCTTGAGCTTGCCACTGGCGGTGCGCTCATCATCTTCAGACAAAAAGGCCGGGCAAGACAATGGCAGATTGAAGGGTGGGGATGACGATGGAGCCGGCTCACGCCAGAGCAAATGATCAGCAAAAGCCAGCGGCAAAGACGCCATCAGTATCCCCTGTCGGTCTATCCTTGCCCGGACGCATTAGCGACAGGCAGTGACAGGGGTGTGGCGATGGCGTTGCAACGATGTGGCGTTATCGTTGCAGTGATGTGTCAGCGATTGGCGAGCCGGTGCTGTTCCCAGGCCAGCGCATGGCCCACCATGGTTTCCAGATCGGCGAAACGCGGCTGCCAGCCCAGCAGCTCGCGCGCCTGGCTTTTCGCCACCAGCACCGCTGGATCGCCAGCGCGGCGCGGGCCATCGTGGCGCGGGATGGCCGTGCCCGACACGGCTTCCAGCGCGTCGAGCACTTCGATCACGGATGCGCCCTGGCCATAACCCAGGTTCACCGCATGATACTGGCCCGGATCGGCAAGGCAGGCGCGCAGCAGCAGGATATGCGCCTCGGCCAGATCGGTGACATGCACATAATCGCGCACGCCGGTGCCATCGGGCGTGGGATAATCGCGGCCGAAGATGGTGAAACGCTCCCGCTGGCCGGTGAGCACGTGGCAGGCCAGTTCGATCAGGTGATGCGGGTGCTGGCTGGCCTGGCCCGAACGCATCTGCGGATCGGCGCCGCACACGTTGAAATAGCGCGGGCAGGCGACCGAGAAACTGCGGTTGGCCGCCACCATGTCGGCCAGCGCGCGTTCGGCAAAGGCCTTGGACCAGCCATAGGGGTTGATCGGCGCGATGGGCGCGGTCACTTCCAGCGGCTGGCCGTCACCATTGCCATAAACGGCGGCGGTGGAGGAAAGCACGAACGCGCCAATTCCGCAGGCAAGCGCGGTTTCTGCCAGCGCCAGCGTTTCGCCGAAATTCTCGCGGTAATAGAGCGCCGGCTGTTCGACCGATCCCGCCACCGAGATGCGGGCGGCGAAATGCAGCACGGCGCCGATGCCATGCTCGCGGATCACGCGCTCCACCAGCGCATGGTCTCCAGCGCGGCCAGCCACGAAGATCGCGCCGTCCGGCACCAGGCCGCGGTTGCCGGTGGACAGATCGTCCAGCACCACCACCTTCACCCCGCGATCCAGCAGCGCCAGCGCGGCGTTGCTGCCGATATAGCCCGCCCCGCCGGTGACCAACACCGGCGGCAGTTCGGATTCGGGCATCAGCGGCAGCAAGGGACTCATTTCTCCTTCCTAGCCCGGCATGGGCGTCAGCTCAATCGGGAATGCCCTGTTAGCGGAGCGGGCGTGACTTGGCGTGTCGCGGCGTTATGCTGGCCGCATGAGCAGCGATCTTGCTACCTACCCCAGCCTTGCCGGCCGCCGCGTGTTCATTACCGGCGGAGCGACGGGCATCGGCGCGGCACTGGTGGCGGCGTTTGCGGCGCAAGGGGCCGTGGTGGGCCATGTCGATCTGGCGGCCGACGCGGCAGCAGCCCTGGCAGATGGGCTGGCCGCAGCTCCGTGGTTCCGGGCGCTGGACGTGACCGACACGCCAGCGCTGCAGGCGGCCATCGCCGATTTTGCCGCAGCGGCCGGCGGGCTGGACGTGCTGATCAACAATGTCGCCAACGACAGCCGCCACGATCCGCTCTCCGTTGACGAAGCGCGCTGGCGCGGCCTGATGGCGGTCAATCTGGATTGCGGTTTCTATGCCACGCAGGCCGCGATCCGCCTGATGCCGGCGGGCGGCAGCATCATCAATTTCTCGTCGATCAACGCGCTGCTCGGCCCGGCCGGGATGCCCGCCTATGTCGCGGCGAAATCGGCGATCGTGGGGCTGACAAAGGCGCTGGCCCGGCAATATGGGCCAGACGGCATCCGGGTGAACGCCATCTTGCCCGGCTGGGTGGTGACGCAGCGCCAACTCGATCTGTGGCTGACGCCGGAGGCTGAGTCCGAATGGATGCAACAGGTGGCGCTGAAGCAGCGTATCCTGCCGGAGGATGTCGCCAATCTGGCGCTGTTCCTCGCCGCCGACGACAGCCGGATGATCACTGGGCAGGCACTGGTGATCGACGGCGGCCGGGTTTAGGTCAGCGCATCCCAGGCCGCCACAATTCCCCGCGCATCGGCGGCAATATCGGCCAACGGCTTGCCCGGCGTGAACAGGCTGCCGCCCAGCCCGAACCCGGTTGCCCCGGCCGCACGGTAAGCCGCCATATTGGCCGCACTGATCCCCCCAAACCATGAACAACGGCAGGCCCGGCGGTAGCACGGCGCGCACCGCCTTCACGGCCGCAGGCGACACCAGTTCGGCCGGGAAGAGCTTCAGGCCGTGGGCACCAGCCGCGATGGCGGCGAACATTTCGGTAGGGGTGAGCACGCCAGGCAGCGCGATCATGTCGCTGGCCACCGCTGCTTCGATCACCGCCGCGTTGCAGTTGGGCGCCACCAGCAACCGGGCGCCGATGCCCGCCAGGCTGCGCACAGCGCCGGTATCAAGCACGGTGCCAGCACCAACCAGCGCGGCATCACCAACCGCCGCGATGATGGCTCCGATACTGCTGAGCGGATCGGGCGAGTTCAGCGGCACTTCGATCAGGCTGATGCCGGCATCCACCAGCGCGTGGGCCACGTCGACAGCTCGCGCCGGCTCCAGCCCGCGCAAGATGGCGATCAGGGGGCGGTGCCCATCAAGAAAATCTCGGCTCATTCACCGTTCTTGCGCCGGCAACAGCGCCGGTGCAATCCTGCCAGCCATGCTCGCCCTGCCCACCCAACCCGCCTTCATCATCCCATCGCAATGCGTGCTGGCCGAAGGGCCGGTGTGGGATGATCGCGCGGCCTGCCTGTGGTTCACCGATATCCAGCAATCGCAGTTGCTGTGCTGGCATCATGCGACAAGCCGGCTCGAACGCATTGCCTTGCCCGAACGGTTGGGATCGCTGGCACTCACCGACGACCCACAACGCCTGCTGCTGGCGCTGGCCAATGGCTTTGCGCTGTTCACGCCAGCCAGCGGGCACATCGCATGGCTGCACCGGCTGGATCTGGAAGCCCAGGGCATGCGCCTGAATGATGGCCGTGTGGACCGGCAGGGGCGATTCTGGACCGGGGCAATGGTGGAGAACGATGCCCAAGCGCCGCCCGAACGGGGCTCGCTCTACCGGTTTGATCCGCCGGGGACGGCGGCGCCGGAGGCATTGCGCGGCGGTATCTCGATCAGCAATTCGATCTGCTTCTCACCAGATGGCGCGCACGCCTTTTTCGCTGATTCTACCAATGGCCGCATCCTGCGCTATCCCGCCGATGGCCCGCTGGGCGATGGCACGCTGTTTGCCCGCACCGAGCCGGGCAGCGCGCCCGATGGTTCAGACGTGGACGCCGATGGCCGGCTGTGGAACGCCGAATGGGGCGGCAGCCGCGTCACGGCGTACAACCCCGATGGCACGGTCGCCGGCCGCCTGCCCCTGCCCGTCAGCCA
>JAIXPM010000112.1 GCA_027486275.1 Sphingomonadales bacterium
GAGCCCTTGTCCTCATAGACGAACGGGCGCAGCGGCTTGGCTGCGATCAGCGCATTGATGTTGCGGAACACCGTTTGCGCCATCTGGTGCGCGGCCTGGGCGCGCGGCGGGATCGGGCGGGTTTCGCCCGGCGGGGTGTAGCTGGCGCAATCGCCGATGGCGAAGATGCGATCATCCAATGTTGTCTGCAGCGTGTCCTTCACCAGCAGCTGGTTGTTGCGGGTGGTTTCCAGCCCGCCGATGCCGTTCAGGAACTCGGCCCCCTTCACACCCGCCGCCCACACACGGATATCGGCCGGGATGATGTTGCCATCCTTCACATGGATCGCCTCGGGCGTGGCGGCCACCACCTGCGTGCCAGGCCGCACATGCACGCCCAGATTTTCCAGTTCGGCATGGGCGGCGGCGGCGAGCTTTTCCGGCAGCAGCGGCAGGATGCGCGGCCCGGCTTCCAGCAGCGTTACCTGCAGGCGCTGGCGATCGAACACTTCCAGCCCGTAATAGCCCAGCGCATCGGCCGCCGAATACAGCTCGGCCGCCAATTCCACGCCGGTGGCGCCGCCGCCAACGATCACCACTTTCACCGTGGCATCGCTGGCCGGATCGGCGACCATCTGGCGCGACACGCGCAGGCACTGGTTGAGCAATTTGCGGCGGAAGCGATCAGCATCGATGCGGCTTTCCAGCGCCAGGCAATGATCCTTCACACCGGCGATGCCGAAATCGTTGGAAACGCTGCCCACCGCCAGCACCAGATAATCATAGCGGATGCGGTGGCGGCCGATCACTTCGCTGCCGTCTTCGTCGCGGATCGGCGCGATGATCACCTGCTGCGCCTCGCGGTCGACGGCTTCCAGCGCACCATCGAAATAGCGATAGCCCCAGCGATAGGCGTGGCCGCGATAGCCGACCTCATCCAGATTGGCATCAAGGCTGCCAGCCGCCACTTCGTGCAGCAGCGGCTTCCAGATATGGGTGGGGTTGCGATCGACCAGGATGATGTCGAAATCCTGGCGCGGAAAATGCGCGCCGAGCTTCGTCACCAGCTCAAGCCCGCCGGCGCCGCCGCCCACGACGACAATCTGCGTTTTCTTCCCGTCTGCGCGCGTGCGTGGCATGGCGGCCCTTCAAGCTGTTGCACCGCGTCATAGCCGGGGTGCGCCGATTGCGGAAGGTGCGGATGGCGCAGATGTGAATTAGCAGCGCCGCGCGCCGCGAAGTGCAGTGCAGTGCATCACGCCATGGCGTCATAACAAATTCGCGCCGTCCCTATTGACGCCAGTGGCAGTTGCCGCCTTGTTGGCGTTGCGCTGCACCACAGGGCGGCTGGGGACGAAATAATGCTCAACATCCTTCTGGCGCTGCTGGCGCTCGCCGCGGCGTTCAACGGCGTGGTTTTGCTGCGCGCGGCCATCGCGCAGCGGCTGTGGCCGCGCGCCGAAGCGTTGCTGCTGGGCGCGGTGGTCAATTTCCTCGACACGCTGGGCATCGGATCGATGGCACCCGCCATGGCCTGGTTCAAGTTCCGCAAGCTGGTGCCCGATCACCTGATCCCGCAGACGATGATCACCGGGTTGACCCTGCCCACGATGGTGGAGGGGTTGATCTTTCTCAGCCTGCTGGGCGTGGGGGTGGATCCCGTGCTGCTGGTGGGCAGCATCCTCACGTTTCTGGCCGGTGGCTGGGCAGGCCTGCCGCTGATCGCCCGCGCCCGGGCCTGGGTCGTGCAGGGCGTGGTGGGCCTTGCGCTGCTGATCGCGGCGGTGTTTTTTCTGCTGTCCAATCTCGATCTGATGCCGGTGGGCGGCACGGCGACCAGCCTGCCACTCGGCCTGACCATCGTGGCCATTGCCGCCAGTTTCGGATTTGGTGTGTTGATCAATTTCGGCATCGGCAATTATGCGCCAACGCTGGCCATGCTCAGCTTGATGGGGCTTGATCCGCGCCTGTGCTTTCCGATCATGGCCGCCAGCGCCTCCTTTGCGGCAGCGGGCATTGCGACGCATCACATCAAGGCCGGCAAGATCGATCTGCGGATTCCCCTGGCCATGGTGCTGGCCGGCATCCCGGCCGTGCTGGTCGCGGCGTTCATCGTGAAGGAACTGCCACTGGCGCCGCTGAAATGGCTGGTTTCGGTGGTGATCAGCTACACCGGCATTGTCATGCTGCGATCCGCTGCCATTGGCCGCCGGGCCGAAGCGGAAAATGCAGCAGCGCCTCCCGCTGCGACATGACAAAGCCGCCGCCGCAGGCTATGCGCGCGCCATGAGCCAGATCACCGCCCAAGTTGTCGCCACCCATGGCTTCACGCCCGAAGAATATGAGCGCGTGCTCGCCGCCATGGGGCGTGAGCCGAACCTGCTCGAACTCGGCATCTTCTCGGTCATGTGGTCCGAACATTGCAGCTACAAATCCAGCCGCATGCACCTGGCCAAGCTGCCCACGAAGGCCCCGTGGGTGATCTGCGGCCCGGGCGAGAATGCCGGCGTGATCGACATTGGTGACGGCGACGCTGCCATCTTCAAGATGGAGAGCCACAACCACCCAAGCTATATCGAGCCCTATCAGGGCGCAGCCACCGGCGTGGGCGGCATCCTGCGTGACGTGTTCACCATGGGCGCACGCCCGGTGGCCAATATGAACGCGCTGCGCTTTGGCGACATCAACGCGCCCAAGATGCGCCATTTGGTGAAGGGCGTCGTTGCCGGCATCGGCGGTTACGGCAATTGCGTCGGCGTGCCGACCGTGGGCGGGGAAACGATTTTCCACCCCAGTTACAACGGCAACATCATCGTGAATGCGATGACCGTGGGCATCGCCAAGGCGGACAAGATTTTCTATTCGGCCGCCGCCGGCGTCGGCAACCCGGTCGTCTATGTCGGTTCCAAGACTGGGCGCGACGGCATCCACGGTGCCACCATGGCCAGCGCCGAATTCGACGAGAACAGCGAGGAAAAGCGCCCGACCGTACAGGTGGGCGACCCGTTCACCGAGAAGTTGCTGATCGAAGCCTGCCTGGAACTGATGGCATCAGACGCGATCGTGGCCATTCAGGACATGGGCGCGGCAGGCCTGACCAGTTCGTCGGTGGAAATGGCGTCGAAGGGCGGCGTGGGCATAAGGCTTGATCTGGACAAGGTGCCGTGCCGCGAAACGGCCATGACGCCCTATGAAATGATGCTGTCGGAATCCCAGGAGCGGATGCTGATGGTGCTGAAGCCGGGCCGCGAGGATTTCGCGCAGGCGATCTTCAGGAAGTGGGAACTGGATTTCGCGGTGATCGGCGAAGTCGTGGATGCTGGTGCGGGGGGCGGCGACCTGACCATGACGTTCCACGGCGAGGTGGTGGGCCGCATCCCGCTCGATCCGCTGGCCGATGCCGCGCCGAAATATGACCGGCCGCATGTGCCGACGCCCAAGCGCGCCGCCCTGACCGATGTGCCGGCCAGCGCCAATATCGTGGCCGATCTGAAGACATTGCTGGGCAGCGCGGATCTCTGCTCACGCCGCTGGATCTGGGAACAATATGATTGCCAGGTCGGCGCCGACACGTTGCAACGGCCGGGCGGTGATGCTGCGGTGGTACGGGTGCATGGCACCAGGAAGGCGCTGGCCATCGCCACCGACTGCACGCCGCGTTACTGCTTTGCCGATCCGTTTGAGGGCGGCAAGCAGGCCGTGGCGGAGACTTGGCGCAACATTGTCGCGGTGGGCGGCAAGCCGCTGGCCATCACCAACTGCCTGAACTTTGCCAGCCCGCAGAACCCGGTGATCATGGGACAATTGGTGGGCTGCATCGAGGGCATGGCCGAAGCCTGCCGGGCGCTGGACTATCCGGTCGTCTCGGGCAACGTCAGCCTCTATAACGAGAGCAAGGCGACCGGCGGCGGCAACGCCATTTTGCCGACGCCGGCCATTGGCGGTGTTGGCCTTCTGGCCGATTATGACAGCCAAATGGACCTGGCGTTCAAGGCCGTCGGCGACGTTATCTGGCTGATCGGTAGCGCCGGGTCCCACTTGGGCCAGTCGCTGTGGCTGCGCGAATGCCATGGCCGCGAAGACGGCCCACCGCCGGTGGTTGATCTGGCCGCCGAGCGTGCGGCTGGCGACAAGGTCGCGGCGCTGATCGCGGCTGGCACGGTGAATGCCGTGCACGATCTTTCCGATGGCGGGTTGGCCGTGGCGGTAGCCGAAATGGCGATGGCCAGCGGGCTGGGCGCAGTTGTTGAGGTGGCTCTGGATGCCGCGTCGGCGTTCGGCGAGGACCAGGGCCGTTACCTCGTCACCGCACCGGCCGGCGTTGTCATCGGCGGCGCCACGCGCATCGGCACGGTGGGCAGTGATGCGCTGGTGCTGAACGGCGAAACAGTGACGCTGGCCGAACTGAAGCGCACCCATGAAGCGACGCTGCCGGCGATGATCAAAGGCTGATTTTGAGGCTGATTGCCGCCAAAGCGTAACCGAGTCATGTTCTCCTTGGGTCGCCAAGACGGGAGAATCGCAGATGGGCATGCTGGATGATCTGCTGGCGCAGGCTGGCGGGAATATCGATATCGCCGGGCTAGCCGGCAAGGCCGGGCTCGATCCGGCCATGGTGGAAGGCGCGTTGGGGCAATTGCTGCCGCAGATCGCTGATCCGGCTGTGAACAATGCGCAAGCCATGGCGGAGGTGGCAGGGAACACCGGGCTGAATGCCGGCGCGCTAGGCGCATTGCTGCCGCAGTTGCTGCAGGCTGTGCAGGGCGCCGGCGGCCAGGGCGGCGCGCTGGAGCAGGTGATGGCCGGGCTGAACGGTGGCGGCGCCGCCGGTGGCCTGCTGGGCCAGGTGGGCGGCATGCTGGACCGGGATGGCGACGGCAATCCGATCAACGACATCATCGGCATGTTTGGCAAGAAATAAGCCCAGCCTCTTGAATGGCGGGCCGGCAGGGCCAGATTCAGGGCATGAACCACGCCCTCGCCTCCCGCCTGCCCCGCACCGATGCCCTGTCCGCTCGCGCGCGGATTGATCGGCTGGAACATCTGCTGGAAGGTGCCATCCGCATTCCCGGCCTGGGCACGCGCATCGGTGCCGATGCGCTGATCGGCCTGGTGCCGGGCGTGGGTGACGCCGCGATGGCCGCCATGGGCCTGTATCTGGTGTGGGAAGCCCGCAACTTGGGCGCGTCACGGCTGACGCTTGCGCGCATGGTCGGCAATGTTGGCATTGATGCCCTGATCGGCAGCGTGCCGGTGGCTGGCGATGTGTTCGATTTCTTCTTCCGGTCCAACAGCCGC
>JAIXPM010000228.1 GCA_027486275.1 Sphingomonadales bacterium
AGGCGCTGCACCGAACTGATCATCGTATCCGACAGGCTTTCATCGGCGCCGGCGAGGCGCAGCAGCCAGTTGGTGCGCTCCGTCACCTTGCCGCGGATGTTGGGGGCTTCATCGACGATGGTCGCCAGCCCCCATTCGACAGCGGCATCGATCAGCAGTTCGTGGCGGCCACCGGCCACCAGCGTGTCCACCGCTTCGGCAATGATGGGGGACAATTGCATGGATTGCAGCCGGCCGCGGGCCAGATCTTCCACGGCCTTGGCGATGGAAGGATCATCCAGCCCCTCGATCAGCTGGCCGACCAGCGGCGCAATGCCCTTCTTGCGGTTTGGTCCTGCGGCCGGCGGCGCGGCCAGCCAGCGTGCCAGCACGCCAGCCAGATCGGCATCGTCCAGACGGCGGGCGACGACCTGGGGTTTCAGGAAATTGTCTTTCAGGAACTGGGCCAGGGTTTCGCCCAGCCTGTCCTTCTGCTGCGGGATGATGGCGGTGTGCGGGATCGGCAGACCCAGCGGATGACGGAACAGCGCGGTGACAGCGAACCAGTCGGCAAGGCCGCCCACCATCGCCGCTTCACTGAACGCCATCACCCACGGCACCGCCGGATGCGCCTTGGGAAACATCAGGCAGACGATGAAAATCACGGCCATCGCTGCCAGCAGCAGCGTCGCCATCAGGCGCATCCGGTGAAAGGGCGATTCCGGCAGCAGGCTGTTCAGGGCGTGATCACTCCGCAGGCGTTGCGCCGGGAAGCTTAGCAGCCCCTTCGTTGTTGGTGAACCACCGCTTCATCCGCGGCGCCAGCCATTCTTCCACCGAAACGGCGATGGAGAAGCCGGCCGGCACGATGATCAGGGTGAGAGCGGTCGAAACAATCAGGCCGCCGATTACCACGATGCCCATCGGTGCGCGCCAGGAACCGTCACCACCCAGCGCCAGCGCCACAGGCATCATGCCCGCCACCATGGCCACCGTGGTCATGATGATTGGCTGTACGCGCTTGTGGCCGGCTTCCAGGATGGCTTCCAGTTTGGGAACGCCCTTCTCCATTTCCTCGATCGCCATATCGACCAGCAGGATACTGTTCTTGGCAACGATGCCCAGCAGCATGAGCAGGCCGATGAACACCGGCATCGAAATGGCATTGCCGGTGATGGCCAGCGCGATCAGGCCCCCCAGTGGCGCCAGTAACAGCGACATCATGTTGACGAACGGCGGCAGTACCCGCTTGTAGAGCAGCACCAGCACGGCAAACACCATCACGACCCCGGCGATCACTGCCAGAATGAAGTTCTGCACCAGTTCGCCCAGCCATTTCTGCATGCCAAGCTGCACTGTTTCCACGCCCGACGGCAGATTCTTCAGGCTGGGCAACTGGTTCACCTTGGCCTGCACATCACCTGAAAGCAGGCCTGGGGCCAGATCGGCGCCCATCTGGATGCGGCGCTGCTGGTTGAAGCGGCGAATTTCGGTGGGGCCAGCGCCAAAGCTGATTTCAGCCACCACCTTCAGCGGGACGGTGCCGCCGCGGCTGGTGGGCACGGGCAAATTTTCGATGGTGGAAAGATTGCGCCGCGCGGATTCAGCCAGCGCGACCCGGATCGGGATCTGGCGATCGGCGACGCTGAACTTGGCGACATTCTGATCGATATCGCCCAGCGTCGCGATGCGGATGGTTTCCGACAGGGCGGCCGTGGTCACCCCCAGTTCGGCCGCCAGATCGAGCCGCGGCTTGATCGTGATCTCGGGGCGCTGCAGGCCGCCATCGATGCGGGCCTGGCGCAGTTCCGGCATCGCCCGCATTTCCGCGATCACCTGCTGGGCGGCGATGTCCAGCTTCAGCGGGTCACTGCCGGTCAAGGTGATGTTGACGTCGCGCCCGCCGCCGGGGCCGCCGCCGTTCTGGCTGGCAAAGCCGATGCGGGCATCGGGAATGGCCGCCAGCTTGGGTGCCATGCCGCGTTCCCAATCGATGCGGTGCATCGGCCGGTCCTTGCTCAGCGTGAGGTAGACATTGCCGCTGCCCACATCAACGTCCGCAAAGGCCAGAGCCAGATCGGGGGAGCTTTCCAAAACGGCGACCGCCTTGTCGACGATGGCTTCGGTCTGCGCCAACGTGACGCCCGGCGGGAGAGCGACCGTCACCTGGCTGCTGTCATTGTCTTCATCGGGCTGGAACGTCATCGGCAGCATGATGAACAGGGCGATCGTTCCCGCCAGCGCAACGCCGCCGATGCCGAAAACCGTTTTCATGCGGTTGGCCAGCGCCCAATTCAGGATCGACATGTAGATATCGACCCACTTGCCGGTGCCATGCTCGGCCTGACCTTCGCTCTTCAGGAAGAAAGCGGCGAGCATCGGCGTAATCAGGCGTGCGACGGCAAGGCTGATCAGCACCGAAACCGCGACAGTTGCACCGAAATTCTTGAAGAACTGGCCCGAGATACCGGGCATCAGCGCGACGGGCAGGAACACCGCAACGATCGACATGGTGGTGGCGACGACGGCGAGACCGATTTCATCGGCGGCGTCCATCGAGGCCTGCCAGGCGGATTTGCCCATGCGCATGTGGCGCACGATATTCTCGATCTCCACGATCGCATCGTCGACCAGCACGCCAGCGACAAGGCTGAGCGCGAGCAACGACAACTGGTTGAGGCTGAAGCCCAGCCAGACATCGAGGAACCAGAAGGTGGGGATGGCCGACAGCGGGATGGCCAGTGCCGAAATCACCGTCGCGCGCCAGTCGCGCAGGAACAGCCACACCACCAGCACGGCAAGGATGGCGCCTTCGATCATGG
Organism: Sphingomonadales bacterium; assembly: GCA_027486275.1. The sequence goes on from JAIXPM010000228.1 coordinate 2,802, forward strand.
CGTCGATGGCGCCGTGATACTGGTTCTTGGTATAATCGACAGTGGTGAAGATCAGCCGGAAGGTCACTTTGGGGTTCTGCGCCCGCAACTTGTCGATTTCCTTCATGGCCTCGTCATAAACGGTGACGTCTGACGAGCCCTTGGCCTTGGCCATCGAGAAGCTGAGCACCTGGCGGCCATCGAGCTTGGACACCGAGCGCTGTTCGGCATAGGCGTCGCGCACATCGGCGATATCGGCAAGGCGTATGCTGCGACCCTGGCCGAGGTTGATCTGGGTTTCGCCCAGGCTGATGGCATTGCGGGCATTGCCCAGCACGCGCACCGATTGTTCGGCGCCGGCGATTTCGGCGCGGCCACCGGCGGCGTTCAGGTTCACCTGACGCAGCTGGGCGTTTACCTGGCTGGCCGTGACGCCATAAGCCTGCATGCGATCGGGATCGAGGATGACGCGGATTTCGCGGCTGACCCCGCCCGAACGGCGCACCTGCGCCATGCCGGGCACGGCCAGCAGCCGCTTGGCCACCGTGTTGTCAACGAACCAGCTCAATTCTTCCAGCGTCATCGCAGTGGACTCAACCGAGTAGTAGGCAATCGGACCGCCGGCGATGTCCACACGGTTGACCTGCGGCTGGAGGATCCCCTGCGGCAGATCGGAACGGATGTTGGCCACGGCGTCGCGCACGTCGTTGATGGCGCGATCGATGGGCGTGCCGATGGCGAACTGCACCATGGTGCGGCTGCTGCCTTCGGAAACGAAACTGTTGACCTCGTCCACGCCGGTGATGTTGCGCACCGCCGCTTCCACGCGCTGCGTGACCTGGTTTTCCAGCTCTTCAGGCGCCGCACCGGGCTGGGCAACGATGATTTGAGCGCCCGGGAATTCGATATCGGGCTGGTTGTTGATGTCCATCGCCCGGAACGACAATATGCCGGCCAGCATCAACAGCGTGAACAGCACCAGTGGCGGCACCGGGTTTTTGATCGACCAGGCGGAAATATTGCGCATTGTGGGCGTTTCCTGTCGAAATCAGCGCGTGGCGGGGGCGGCCAGCACCGGCTTGATCGTGTCGCCTGGCTTCAGGAAGGCGCCGGCACTGGCCACCACCCGTTCCGCGCCGGTGAGGCCCGAAGCAATGCCAACGCCGGCATCGCCGATTGCGCCGACTTCGATGCTGCGGCGCTCCACCTTGTTATCTTTGCCCAGCACATAGACGAAATTGCCGTTCGCATCGGCCAGCACCGCGGATTGCGGCAGCAGCGGACGCGTGGTTTCGCCGCCTTCGATGCGGGCGCGGGCAAAGGCGCCAACCCGCAGGCCGGGCGC
>JAIXPM010000063.1 GCA_027486275.1 Sphingomonadales bacterium
GAGGGTGTGCGCCTGCCCATCGACCAGCCCAATCTCACCGCCGCCTTCTGGCCGTCACCCTGGCCCGGCACGGCCGTGGCCAAGCCCAACAGCCTGGCGCTGCGCATGGCGATGCTGGCGACTGATGAAGCCGACGCGTGGCTGGAAGGGCGCAGCATCGCCGAATGGGATGTGGCCGCCGCCAGCCTGATCCTGGCCGAAGCCGGCGGTGTGCTGACCGATCGCCACGGCGCAGCATTGGCCTTCAACCAGCCGCAACCGGTGATCCATGGCATTGCTGCAGCCACCCCAGCGCTGCACGGCGAAGTGCTGGCGCGGCTTGATCATGCGCTAAAGGCTTTCGCCGCCCGGCGGCGGGGGCTTGCCGCCTGAATTCGAGAGGCTTGCGCCGCTCTGCCCAGCACCCCACAGTGACAGTTGATCCCGGGGAGGGGTATGGACAGCGCATCCCGATCAGTGCCGTTGAAACGCCGGACGCTCGCCGCCTTTGCCGCGCCGTGCCTGCCGCTTACCGGCGTCGGCCTGCCGATGGTGATCTATCTGCCGCCCTATTTTGCCAGCACGCTGGGTCTTGATCTGGCCATCACCGGCATTCTGTTCTCGGCCGTGCGTTGGATCGATCTGCCGCTGGATATCGCCTTCGGGCACGGCATCGACCGCACGAGCACGCGCTTTGGCCGGTTTCGGCCGTGGATGGTGGCGGGCGGCCTGATCATGCTGCTTGGTCTGTATCTCTGCTTTTTTGCCGAGCCCGGCCTGTCGCCGCTGCGCGCCTTTTTGGGCCTGCTGGTGATCTACATCGGCTTTTCGATGGCACAGGTCGCCCACACCAGCTGGGGCCAGGCGCTGTCCACAGATTATCACGAACGCAGTCGCATCTTTGGCTGGTGGCAAACCGCCAACATGATCGCCTTGCTCACCTTGCTGGCGGTGCCGCCGCTGGCCAACTGGCTGGGGCCGCAGCTGGGCTTTGCCGCCACGGCGTCGCTCGGCATCCATGCCATGGGGCTGGTGCTGGCGCTGATGCTTACGCCCGCCCTGCTCGCGGTGGCGCTGGGCGTGCCCGACCGCCAGTCCGCCGGTGCCGCCAGCGAGCATCCGCACGGCTGGCGCGATATCTGGCAGGCGCTGAAACAGCCCAATCTGCGCCGGCTGATGCTGATCGATCTGCTCGCCAGCCTGCCGCCCGGCTTTGGCGGCGCGCTGCTGGTGTTCTTCTTCGAAGCGGCACGCGGCTTTTCGGTGAACGAAGCGCGGCTGCTGCTGCTGTTTTATTTCGCCGCCGGCCTGATCGGCGCCCCGCTGTGGGGCTGGGTCGCGCGGCGCACCTCGAAACACATGGCGGTGGCCTGGGCCATTGGCAGCTATGCCGTGCTGCACATGGGCCTGGTGCTGGCGCCCAATGCCGGTTTCTGGGTCGCGGCTGCGGGCATGTTGCTGGCTGGCATCCCGGCGGTGGCGCCGCCCTTCCTGGTGCGCGCCATGCTGGCCGATGTCACCGATGCTGAAACGCTGGCCACCGGGCGCAGCAGCGCCGGGCTCTATTATGCCGTGCTCGTGGGGGTGCAGAAGATCGGTTACGCTATCCCCGTGGGCCTGGCCTATATCGTGCTCGATGCGGTGGGCTTTGATGCCAAGCTGGGCAGCGCCAACACGCAATCCGCTATCGATGGCCTGGTGCTGCTGTTCCTGGTGCCGCCGGTGATCAGCGCGCTGGGTGCCGCCTGGTTGGCGCGCGGCTGGACCATTGACCGCGCGGCGCAAGCCCGGATCATCGCCGAACTGCACGGCAGGTGAGCCCGCAAGCCCTTCAGCCAAAGGAGACGACAGCATGAAATTCTATGACAGCATCGGCCCCAACCCGCGCGTGGTGCGCATGGTCATGGCCGAAAAGGGCATCAGCCTGCCCACCGAGACCATCGACATCATGGCCGGCGTCAACCGCAGCGGCGATTACATCAAGAAGGTGCCCGCCGGCGGCACCCCGGCGCTGGAGCTGGACGATGGCCGCATCATCAGCGAAATCACCGTGATCGCCGAATATCTGGAAGAGGTGCAGCCCGCGCCCGCCATCATTGGCACCACGCCGGAAGAACGTGCCGAAACACGGCGATGGGTGCGCATCATCGATCTGGGCTATTGCGAAACGATGGCCAACGGCTTTCGCGCCACGCAGGGCCGGCCGATGTTCGAACCGCGCTTCCCGATCATGTCGGAAAGCGGCGGCGAGGAACTGAAAGCGCTGGCCGCGAAGAAGCTGCAGTGGCTGGATGCGCTGATGAGCGGCGATTTCGTCTGCGGTGATCGCTTCACCCTGGCCGATATCCTGCTGTTCTGCTTCATCGAGTTCGGCGCGCAGGTGGGCCAGCCACTGCCGGCCGGCCTTGCCTGGTTGCCGGCGTGGCACAAGCGCGTGGCCGCTCGGCCCTCTGCTGCTGCCTGAGGAACGCCGCCCGGCGCGTCAGATTTCGATCAGCGTGTCGGGCAGTTCGTTCACATCCCCGGCCTGCACCGGCAGATGCGCAGCCAGCACGGCGCCGGCGCGTCCGATCGCCGTCACCAGGCCATCGGCAGCGCGGCCGGCCTTGATGCCCGCAACCAGCGCCGCGATGGTTTCGGCCCATTCGTCGGCCGCCACCCGGGTAAACACAGCCTCATCAGCGATCACCTCGGCCACATGTTCGGCCTCGTCGAGATAGAGCAGCACGCCGGTGCGGCCTTGCGTGGCGGTCAACCCGCGCGCCCGGAACTGCATCATCGCGGCATGGTGCACCCGATCCCGCCGCAAGCCACGCGGGGTGAGCGCCCGGTCCAGCCGCAGGCCGGCCACCAGCGCCAGCGTGACAACAAACACCAGCGCCTGCACGGCGGCAAAGCCTTCGATGCCGTGCGTCTCCCGCGTGGCGGCGTCGATCGTGTCCCAATCGGGGAACAGCAACGAGGGCGTCCACCCGGCCAGCACCGCAACGAACGGCAGGGTGAAGGCCGCCAGCACCGCTGTTGCCAGCATGGTCGCGGCATAACGGTGCGGGCGGGTGTTGATGATCACCACGATTTCGCCGGCCGTGTTGGCTTCGGCCTTCGC
>JAIXPM010000275.1 GCA_027486275.1 Sphingomonadales bacterium
GTCGTGGCTGATGGGCAAGCTGGGCGGTGCCCAGTTTGGTCCCGTCTACCTCGGCAAGCTCGGCATCGCCTCGTTGCTGACTGGCTTCATCGCCATCGAGATCATGGGTCTCAACATGGCGGCATCGGTGAACTGGGATCCGATCCAGTTCGTGCGCCAGTTCTTCTGGCTCGCACTTGAACCGCCGGCCGCCAAATATGGCTTCACCATTGGCGTGCCGTTGAACGAAGGCGGCTGGTGGATTGCCGCCGGCTTCTTCCTCACGGCTTCAATCTTGCTGTGGTGGGCCCGCACCTATGTGCGCGCCAAGGAACTGGGCATGGGCACGCACGTGGCCTGGGCCTTCGGCTCGGCGATCTGGCTCTACCTCGTCCTCGGCTTCATCCGCCCGATGATGATGGGCAGCTGGGCCGAAGCGGTGCCATTCGGCATCTTCCCGCACCTGGATTGGACCGCGGCCTTCTCGATCCGCTACGGCAATCTGTTCTACAATCCGTTCCACGCGCTCAGCATCGCCTTCCTTTACGGCTCGGTGCTGCTGTTTGCCATGCACGGCGCCACCATCCTTGCGGTGGGCCGTTATGGCGGCGAGCGCGAAATCGAACAGATCACCGATCGCGGCACTGCCTCTGAACGTGCAGCGCTGTTCTGGCGCTGGACCATGGGCTGGAACGCCACGATGGAATCCATCCACCGTTGGGCTTGGTGGTTTGCAGTGCTGACGACGCTCACGGGCGGCATCGGCATCCTGCTCACCGGCACGGTTGTCGACAACTGGTTCCTGTGGGCGGTCGATCACGGCTTTGCCCGCGAATATCCGGCCACCGGTGTCGTTGATCCCGCCACCCTTCCGGGAGCACCGCAATGAAGACGCTGAACAAGCTTGTCGCCATCGCCCTGCCGGCCCTGCTGCTGGCCGGTTGTGAACTCGGCTCGAAAGAGCAGGAGCAGGTTGGCTTCCGCGGCACCGCCATGGTCCAGATCAGCGATCCGGACAGCAAGGCCAAGGTTGGGGACATTCCGGCCCCGCCCTATGAGCTGACCGCTGAGATGATCGCTGGCGACCGGGCGAGCACGGCCTATGAGAATGTGCCCGTGCTGGGCAACGTCTCGGTGGACGAGTTCAACTACCTGATGCAGGCGATGACCACGTGGATCGCGCCCGATGGTTCCAACGTCAAGGATGCTGGCTGCACCTACTGCCACAATCCGGAAAACATGGCCTCGGACGAGAAATACACCAAGGTCGTGGCCCGCAAGATGTTGCTGATGACCCAGAACATCAACGCCAACTGGAAGCCGCACTTTGCAGGCCAGGGTGCTGAACAGGAAAACGCCGGTGTCACCTGCTGGACCTGCCACCGCGGCAATCCGGTGCCGGTGAATAACTGGTCTTCCGCTGTTCCGGATCCGAGCACCATCACCGGCAACAAGCGGGGCGGCAACACCCCGGCCCAAACGGTGGCCTACGCCTCGCTGAACTCTGATCCGTTCACGGATTATCTGGCCGGCAAGGAAACCATCCGGGTGGGCGGCAAGGAATTCCCGACTGCCGCCAGCAAGGCTGCCATCCAGTCCACCGAAAAGACCTATGGCCTCATGATGCACATGAGCCAGGGCTTGGGCGTGAACTGCACCTTCTGCCACAACTCGAATAACTTCGCGAAGTGGGAAGACAGCCGGCCGCAGCGTGTGAATGCCTGGTATGGCATCCGCATGGTGCGTGACACCAACAACAACTACATCACCGCTCTGGGCGATGTGTGGCCAGCCAACGGCAAGGGCGCCTATGGCAACCGCCGTGGCCCGCACGGCGATCCGCTGAAGGTGAACTGCGCCACCTGCCACCAGGGCGTGAACAAGCCGCTGGGCGGATACAAGATGCTGAAAGACTATCCGGCGCTGAAGGGCGCTGCTCCGGTTGCCGCTCCGGCACCCGTAGTGGCTGCCACTCCGGCACCGGCAGAGACCGCTGCGGCGGCGGAGGCTGTGAAGCCCGCCGCTTGAGTTACAGCGCAGCAGGTATGGGCAGGCCCCGGCGTTTACAGACGCCGGGGCCTGTTTCATTTCCGGGGAAGGCCTGTCGCACCTAATATTCCCAGCTTTGCCCCAGTTCGGGCCGTGGTAGCGTGCGGTGGTCATGCCCCTGGGGAGGGGCCGCAAGATTGGGGAGAAGATGATGGCGGACCGTCTGGATGTGCTGATTGTGGGGGCCGGATTTTCCGGCATGTACATGCTGCTGAAATGCCGGGAGCAGGGCCTGAAGACCCGTGTGATCGAGGCCGGCAGCGGCGTTGGCGGCACCTGGTACTGGAATCGCTATCCCGGCGCCCGCGTCGATATCCAGAGCCTGGAATACAGCTTCGGCTTTGATGAAAAACTTGAACAGGAATGGCGCTGGTCGGAGCGCTATGCGCCGCAGCCCGAACTGCTGGCCTATGCAAACCATGTCGCCGAACGTTTCGACCTGAAGCCCGACATCAGCTTCAACACCCGCGTGACCGCCGCCCACTGGGATGCCAAGGCCGATGGCTGGAACGTCACGCTCGACAATGGCGAGGTGATCCCGGCCCGCTTTGTGGTGATGGCCACCGGCTGCCTGTCCGTGCCCACCGATGTCACCTTCCCCGGCATCGATGATTATAAGGGCACTATCTATCGCACCTCGCGCTGGCCGCATGAGGGCGTGGATTTCTCCGGCCAGCGTGTCGGCATCATCGGCACCGGATCATCCGCCATCCAGTCGATCCCGATCATCGCCGAAACCGCCGCGCACCTCACCGTGTTCCAGCGCACGCCCAATTATTCGATGCCGGCCCACAATGGCCCAATTCCAGACGATGATTTCCAGGA
>JAIXPM010000044.1 GCA_027486275.1 Sphingomonadales bacterium
GACAATGGCATAACCGCGGGCCAAAACCGCGAGCGGGCTGAGACTGTCCAGCATGCGTGTCGCCTGTGCCAGCCGGGCGGACGCCGTGGCCAGCCGCGATTCGATCAGGAACGGCCGCAAGCCGGCGCCGATGCGGGTGAGTTTCTGTGCGTCCGCATTCAATGGCCGGGCCAGCGCCGGGGCCAGCCGCGCCGAGGCGCCGGCCAGCCGTTCGTGGCTGCGCTCCAGCCGGGCGGTGAGCAGCGCCGGGCGCAGGCGGGTGCCGGCGTTGGTCAGGCGCAAGGCCACTTGGGCGGCGCGGGCATTGAGCGCGTTGGGCAGACGTTCGGCCAGATCGTCGATGCGCTGCGCCACCAGCCCGATCAGGTTCCTGGGTTGCGGCAGCCGGCGGGCGAGGCCGACACTGCGTTCGCGGCGCTGTTTCCAGCCGCGGACCACGCCGGCATCGAGCCGCCCGGCCATCATGGCCACCGACGCCGCGAGTTCGGCGCGCACCGGCACGGCGCGTTCGGCGGCTGCGGTGGGGGTGGGCGCGCGCCAGTCCGACGCATAATCGATCAGGGTCGTATCAGTCTCATGCCCGACCGCGCTGATCAGCGGAATCTGGCTGGCGGCGGCGGCGCGCACGACATTTTCCTCGTTGAAGGCCGCCAGATCTTCGATGGAGCCGCCGCCGCGCGCGACGATGATCAGATCGGGGCGCGGAATCGGGCCGCCAGCGGGAATGGCGTTGAAGCCGGCGATGGCATTGGCGACCTGCGCGGCGCTGCCTTCGCCCTGCACTGCCACCGGCCACACCAGCACGCGGCGCGGGAAACGATCGGCCAGACGGTGCAAAATGTCGCGAATCACAGCGCCGGTGGGGCTGGTGACGACGCCAATTGTACCGGGCAGCCACGGCAGTTGTTGCTTGCGGGCCGGATCGAACAGGCCTTCGGCTTGCAGCTTCAGCCGCCGCGCCTCGATCTGGGCGAGCAGCGCGCCAACGCCGGCCGGCTCCATCGATTCGACGATCAGCTGATATTTGGAGCGGCCGGGATAGGTGGTGAGCTTGCCGGTGACGATGACTTCCAGGCCATCTTCGGGGCGGAAAGAGAGGTTTGCCGCCGGCCCGCGCCACATGGCGAGATCAATCAGCGCCCGTTCGTCCTTCAGGCTGCCGTACCAATGCCCGCTGGATTGGCGGCGGAATCCCGAAAGCTCGCCACGTACGCGCACCTGGCCAAAGGCGGTCTCCACCGTGCGCTTCAGGGCGCCGGCGATCTCGCTGACGCTATATTCGGGGGTGTTGTCGGGGATTTCGTTCACTTGGCTTCCTTAAACCTTGGATGGCCACCGGGAAACTGCCTTGCCGCGACATTTTGGCATGATAGGGAAGGGCCCATGAGTGCATGCCCCGAATCTGTTGATATCCTTGTGCTGGGCGGCGGTGGCCGCGAGCATGCGCTGTGCTGGAAGCTGAGGCAGTCACCGCGCTGTGGGCGGCTGCTGTGCGCGCCGGGCAATGCCGGCATTGCCGAGGTTGCGAGTTGCGTGGCGCTGGACGTGACCAACCCCAAGGCCGTGGTGGATTTCGTCGCGGCCAATGGCATCGCGCTGGTTGTGGTCGGCCCCGAAGCGCCGCTGGTGGCCGGCGTCGCCGATGCGTTGCGCAGCGCCGGTGTGCCGGTGGTTGGGCCGTCGGCGGCGGCGGCGGAGCTTGAGGCCTCCAAGGGCTTCACCAAGGATCTGTGTGCCAAGCACGACATTCCCACCGCCCGCTTCCGGCGTTTCGCCAGTGCGGCCGATGCCCATCATTATGTCGCCGTCCACCCGCTGCCGGTGGTGGTGAAGGCCGATGGCCTGGCCGGCGGCAAGGGCGTGACGGTGGCCGAATCCAACGAGGAAGGCCTCGCCGCGCTGGCCGAGATCCATGGCCCGGTCGTGGTGGAGCAGTGCCTTGAAGGGCCGGAAGCCAGCCTGTTCATCCTCACCGATGGTGAAACCGTGCGGGTGCTGCCCACCGCGCAGGATCACAAGCGGCTGCGCGATGGTGATGAAGGCCCGAACACCGGCGGCATGGGCGCGATTTCGCCGTCCCCGCGCCTGACGCCGGCCCTGCAAGCCCAGGCGATGGAGCGCATCGTGCTGCCGACGCTGGCGGCGATGAAGGCGCGCGGGACGCCGTTTCAGGGTTTCCTCTATGCCGGGCTGATGCTGACGGCCGATGGCCCGATGCTGATCGAGTATAATGTGCGGCTGGGTGATCCCGAAGCGCAGGTGCTGATGCTGCGGCTGGAATCCGATGCCGTCGAGCTGATGTGGGCGGCCGCGACCGGCAGCTTGGCCGCGGTCGATCCGGTGTGGAGCAAGGATGCGGCGGTGACGGTGGTGATGGCCGCCAAGGGCTATCCGTGGCGGCCTGTGGCCGGCACGGTGATCGATGGGATCAGCGCGGCCGAAGCCCTGGGCTGCCACGTGTTCCACGCCGGCACCAAGCGCAGCGAGGATGGAAGGCTGGTGGCCGCTGGCGGCCGCGTGCTCAACATCACGGCGCTGGGCCATGATATTTCCGAGGCGCGCGCGCTGGCCTATGCGGCTATTCGCAAGATAAGATGGCACGGCGGCCATTTCCGGCGGGATATCGGCAAGACCGCCTGA
>JAIXPM010000392.1 GCA_027486275.1 Sphingomonadales bacterium
GCGGTCAGCGCCTCCACCTGCCAACGGCCGGGATTGCGCGCCACCAGATCAAGCGTCTGGCTGCCCACCGAACCAGTCGCGCCCAGGATGGTCAAACTGCGCGTCATCCCGCCCACCCGGTCATGGCAAACGCCCCCGCCCCGGCAACGGCGGCCGGCACCAGGCCATCGAGGCGGTCCATCACGCCGCCGTGGCCGGGCAGCAGCGTGCCGCTGTCTTTCACGCCGGCCTGACGCTTCAGCCCACTTTCATAAAGATCCCCCAGGATCGACAGCACCGCCAGCGGCAACGCCAGCACGGCGAGCCGGCCAATCCCCGCCAGATTGGCATGGCCCGGCCACAGCATCGCCAGCGCAGCGGCGACCAGCAGGGAACCCGCCAAGCCGCCCGCCGCGCCACTCCAGGTCTTGTTTGGGCTGATCGCCGGCGCCAGTTTCGGGCCACCCACCGCGCGGCCGGTGAAATAGGCGGCGATATCAGCGCCCCACACCACGGCCATCACGAACAGCGTCGCAAAGAAGCCCCACGGCGTCGCGCGCAGCCAGATCAACGCCACCGCCGGCAGCCCGCAATAGAGCAGCCCCAGCATCATCGGCCGGCCCAGCCCTTTCTGCATCCGCGCCGCAAACAGGCCGATCAGGCCGGCACCGCCGCCCAGCAGCATCAGTGCTTCATTCGGATTGCCCATCACGGCCACAATCCACACCACTAGGCCCAGCACTGCCAGCCCCAAACGGCGCAGCAGCAGCGGCAGCCGGTGCATCGCCGTCCATTCGGTAAACATGACCAGCACGGCAGCGGCGGCCAGAACCGCAAAGGCCGGCCCGCCCAGCCACAACGCGGCAACCGCCACCGCCACCAGCACGACACCGGTCACCACGCGCTGGCCCAACTGGCTTGCAGCCATTCTCAACGCCCTCCGAAACGGCGTTCGCGGCGGGAAAATTCGTCCAGTGCCGTTGCCAGCGCCGGGCCATCGAAATCAGGCCACAGCGTTTCGGTCACCAGAAATTCGGCATAGGCCGTCTGCCAGAGCAGAAAGTTCGAAAGGCGCAGTTCGCCCGACGTGCGCAGCACGGCATCGGGCGGCGGCAAGCCAGCCGTGTCGAGCCGTGCTTCCAGCATCTCGGCAGTGATGTCGTCCGGCGCAATCAGGCCGGCTGCTGCATCGGTAGCCAGCGCGCGGGTCGCCCGCACGATCTCCCCCTGCCCGCCATAATTCAGCGCCATGATCAGCCGCAGCCCGGTGTTGGCGCTGGTCCTGTCGCGTGCGGCGGCGAGCAGGCGCACCAGATCGGGCTTCAGCGCCTGCCAGTCCCCGATGAAATCGAGGCGGACACCGTTCTTGTGAAGCGTGTCGATCTCGTTCTTCACATAATGGTGAAGCAGACCCATCAGGTCGCTCACCTCATCAGCCGGACGCTTCCAGTTCTCGCTGGAAAAGGCGTAAAGTGTCAGCATTTCCAGCCCAAGGCCGGGTGCGGCTTCGACCACGCGGCGCACCGCTTCCACCCCTTCGCGGTGACCGGCAATGCGCGGCAGCCGCTTGGCCTTTGCCCAACGGCCATTGCCATCCATGATGATGGCAAGATGCCGGCAGCCGCCGGCCCCGCCATCCCCCACCGAGGCGGCAACTAAGGTCACTTGCCGAGGATTTCCTTTTCCTTGGCGGCCACGGTCGTATCGATGTCGGTCATCGCCTTGTCGGTGATCTTCTGCACATCGGCCTCAAGGCGCTTCTGTTCGTCCTGGCTGATCTTGCCCTTCTTTTCGGCGGCCTTCAGCGCTTCCATGCCGTCCCGGCGCACGTTGCGGGCGGCAATCTTGGCCTTTTCGGCATAGGTGCCGGCCAGCTTGACCATTTCCTTGCGGCGTTCCTCGGTCATGTCCGGGATCGGCAGGCGCAGGGTCTGGCCATCAGTGATGGGATTGAGGCCCAGGCCGGCGGAGCGGATGGCCTTTTCCACCGGGGTCACGTTGGATTTATCCCACACCTGCACGCTCAACATGCGTGGTTCCGGCACCGTCACGGTGGCGACCTGGCTCAGCGGCATCGCGGAGCCATAGACTTCTACATGCACGGTATCGAGCAGGCTGGTGTTGGCCCGGCCGGTGCGCAAGCTACCCAGATCATGCTTCAGCGCCTCCACGGCGCCTGCGGTGCGGCGTTCCAGATCGGCCTTGAACGGGCCGGCTTCGAATTCAGCCATTGGCGTCTCCTGTCACTGTCGTCGAAATGCCCTCACCGTTCAGCACGGCAAGCAAGGCGCCGGGTTCGCGGATGTTGAACACGATGATGGGAATATCATTGTCGCGGCACATGGAAACCGCGCTGGCATCCATCACCTTCAGATTGTCGGCCAATACCTTGGAATAGCTGACCGTTTCATATCGGTGGGCGCCCGGCACCTGCTTGGGATCGGCATCATAAACGCCATCAACGCTGGTGCCCTTGAACAGCGCATCGCAGTTCATTTCGGCGGCACGCAAGGCGGCGCCGGTGTCGGTCGTGAAGAACGGGTTGCCGGTGCCGGCGGCGAAGATCACCACGCGGCCCTTTTCCAGATGGCGCTCGGCGCGGCGGCGGATGTAGGGCTCGCACACGCTCGGCATCGGGATGGCCGACTGCACGCGGGTGACGACGCCGATATTTTCCAGCGCATTCTGCATGGCCAGCGCGTTCATCACGGTCGCCAACATGCCCATGTAATCGGCGCTGCCGCGATCAAATCCCTTGGCGGCAGCGGCCAGCCCGCGGAAGATATTGCCGCCGCCCACCACCAGGCACGTTTCAATGCCGGTATCATGCACCGTTTTCACTTCGCCGGCGATGCGGGCGGCCTGATCGGGATCGATGCCATAGGCGCCCTGCCCCATCAGCACTTCGCCGGACAGTTTCAGGAGAATGCGCTTGAAGGCGGGCATGGGGCGGCGATCACTCTGTGTCAGGACGATAGGTCACTAGCGGTGCTTGACCGCGCTGCCAAGCGGCGCGCACGGAAAAAGCGTGGACAAGCCAAGATGGGCGCTGCCGAAACGGGCAACAAAAAGGGCAGACCGACAATGATCGGCCTGCCCTTCCTGTTTTCAACGTTGTTTAACGGCCGGCGGCAGCAGCGACTTCAGCGGCGAAATCGCTCTGCTGCTTTTCGATGCCTTCGCCCAGCTGCATGCGGACAAAGCCCTTCAGCGCGATCGGCGTGCCGGCGGCCTTGGCAGCAGCGGCGACAACGTCGGCCACCTTCGACTTGCCGTCGATCACGAAGATCTGGTTCACCAGCGTGGCTTCCTGCGCAAACTTGCGCACGCCGCCTTCGATCATCTTTTCGATGATTTCGGCCGGCTTGCCTGAAGTGGCAGCCTTTTCGCGGGCAATGGCGCGCTCTCGCTCGATCAGAGCCGGATCAAGGCCAGCTTCGTCCAGCGCCAGCGGGCTTGCGGCAGCCACGTGCATGGCGATCTGCTTGGCCAGCGGCTCCAGCACGTCGGCTGCAGCGGCCGATTCCAGGCCAACCAGCACGCCGATACGGCCCATACCTGGCGCAATCGCGTTGTGCACATAGGCCGCAACGACACCCTGGCTCACTTCCAGCATGGCCGTGCGGCGAAGCGACTGATTTTCACCAATGGTGGCGATATTCGCGGTCAGCTTGTCAGCCACGCTGCCATCGCCGCCCGGGAACGGCATCGCGCCCAGCGCGTCGGCATCGGCACCGCTGGTCAGCGCCAGGCCGGTTACGGTGGTGACGAACGCCTGGAAGATTTCGTTCTTGGCAACGAAGTCGGTTTCGCTGTTCACTTCGACAGCGGCGCCCTTGGTGCCCGAAACGGCAACGCCCACCAGGCCTTCAGCGGCGGTGCGGCCGGCCTTCTTGGCGGCAGCAGCCAGGCCCTTGGCACGCAGCCAATCGACGGCGGCTTCCATGTCGCCAGCGGTTTCACCAAGCGCCTTCTTGCAGTCCATCATGCCTGCGCCGGTCTTTTCGCGCAGGTCCTTCACCATCGCGGCGGTGATATCAGCCATGTCGAGGCTCCTCTTTTTGGTGTTGGCAGGGCCATGCCCGGCCAACATGAAATATGTGTGACAAGAGGCCGGACGCGGTTCGCGCCCAGCCTCCCGTTGGTTCGAAAACGGGAAGCCTCAGGCTTCCGGCTGTGCTTCGGCTTCGGCTTCGACCGGGGCGTCCATCACCGCTTCAGGAGCGATGTCGGCAACCACTTCAGCTTCCGGGGCGATATATTCGACCGGAGCTTCGACCATCGCGCCCAGATCCACGCCCATATCGGCAGCGCGGCCCTGCTTGGCGTCGATCACGGCGTCGGCAATGGCATTCACATACAGCTGGATGGCGCGGCTGGCGTCATCATTGCCCGGAACCGGGAAGGCGATACCGCTCGGATCGGTGTTGGAATCGAGGATGGCCACGACCGGGATACCCAGCACATTGGCTTCCTTGACCGCCAGTTCTTCCTTGTTGACGTCGATGATGAAGATCACTTCCGGCAGGCCGCCCATGTCGCGGATGCCGCCCAGCGAGGCCTGGAACTTGTCACGCTCACGGGTGAGCTTGAGCACTTCCTTCTTGGTCAGGCCGGTGGTGTCGCCCGACAGGGTTTCTTCCAGCTGCTTGAACTTGCGGATCGAGCCCGAGATGGTCTTCCAGTTGGTGAGCATGCCGCCCAGCCAGCGATGGTTGACATAATGCTGGCCGCAACGACGCGCGGCATCGGCGATCGGGTCCTGCGCCTGGCGCTTGGTGCCAACGAACAGCACCTTGCCACCGTGCTGCACGGTGGCGCGGGTGAAATCGAGCGCGCGAGCGAACAGCGGCACGGTCTGCGACAGATCGATGATGTGGACGCCGTTGCGCTCACCAAAGATGTAGGGCTTCATCTTCGGGTTCCAGCGATGCGTCTGGTGACCGAAATGGGCGCCTGCTTCGAGCAGATTCGCCATGGAAACGACGGGAGCCGCCATAATATTCATCCTCCGGTTGATCCGCTGCAGGGGGGGCGTGGCGGGAGCCGCGCACCGGATATGTTCCCTGCATGGGGTTTGGAAGTGGCGCGCTTAGCGAAGCCCGCCACTCCGGTCAAGCATCAAGGCTCACTTTGTCGGCGTGACCTTCAGCAACTTGCCGTCCACCGCGTCGGTGAGCAGATACATCTCGCCGGCCGGCCCTTCGATCACGTCGCGGATGCGCTCCTTGCGGTCAGTCAACAGGCGCTGCTCGCCCACCACCTTGTCGCCGTCCATCACCAGCCGCACCAGCGATTGCACGCGCAGGCCGCCCACGAAGATATTGCCCTTGAA
>JAIXPM010000323.1 GCA_027486275.1 Sphingomonadales bacterium
GCGCTCTACAAGGGCCTGATCGTCACCGGCGTGTTGTCGGTGCCGGCTTTGTGGTTCGCCACCCAGGCGATCTTCCCCGACATGAACGCCGTGATCGGCGCTGATGGCGCGGTGGCCGGCGAAGCCCTCAAGGTGGCCGGCGTCGAAGGTGGCTTCACTGGTCGGGCGCTGTTCTACTGCATGCTCATCGGACTGGTCGTCACCGCCCTCATTGTCTGGATCACCGAATATTACACCGGCACCGATTATCGCCCGGTGCAATCCATCGCCAAGGCGTCTGACTCGGGCCACGGCACCAACGTCATCCAGGGCCTGGCCGTGTCGATGGAATCGACCGCGCTGCCCACACTGGTGATCGTTGCCGGCATCATTGCCACCTTCAAGCTGGGCGGCCTGATCGGCATCGCCTTTGCCGCCACCGCCATGCTGGCCTTGGCCGGCATGATCGTGGCGCTCGATGCCTATGGACCCGTTACGGACAATGCCGGCGGCATCGCCGAAATGGCCGGCCTTGATGGCGAAGTGCGCCAGCGCACCGATGCCCTCGACGCGGTGGGCAACACCACCAAGGCCGTCACCAAGGGCTATGCCATCGGTTCGGCCGGTCTGGCGGCGCTGGTGCTGTTCGCCACCTATACCGAAGATCTGGCGCAGTTCTTCAAGGACGTGCCGGTCGATTTCTCCCTGTCCAATCCATACGTGGTCGTCGGGCTGCTGCTCGGCGCGCTGCTGCCCTATCTGTTCGGCGGCATGGCGATGACAGCGGTCGGCCGCACGGCCCAGGCGGTGGCGCAGGACATCCGCGCCCAGTTCCGCGAAAACCCTGGCATCGCTACCCGCGAAGTGAAGCCCGATTACGCCCGCACCGTGGGCCTGGTCACGGCCGGCGCGATCAAGGAAATGATCGTGCCGTCGCTGCTGCCAGTGCTCGCGCCCGTCGTGGTCTATTACGTCATCACCGCCGTGGCCGGCCAGGGCAACGGCTTTGCCGCGCTGGGCGCCCTGCTGATGGGCGTCATCATCTCAGGCCTGTTCGTCGCCATCTCCATGACCAGCGGCGGCGGCGCGTGGGACAACGCCAAGAAGGTGATCGAACAAGGCGCCTACGGCGGCAAAGGCTCGCCGGCCCACCAGGCGGCGGTGACCGGCGACACCGTGGGTGACCCCTACAAAGACACCGCCGGCCCCGCCGTGAACCCGATGATCAAGATCACCAACATCGTGGCGCTGCTGCTGCTGGCAGCGCTTGCGGGACACTGAACGCGACCCCCTTGGGGGTGGTCAAAAGTCACCACAGCAAACGGAAGGGGCGGCCTGTAAAGGCTGCCCCTTCTGCTTGTTGGCACCGTAAGAAGGGGGGATCCGCCATGCACAGCGCACGCGTGATTGCAGCCTGGCGTGGTCTGTCCATGACGGTCAGGGCGCGGGCTGCCGCCGGCCGCTGGCTGCCGACGCCTCAGGCCTCGGTGGTCGGCGATGTCATGGCGCGGTAGCTGCGGCCGCCAAAGTGCCAGAGCAACGTGTGGCGCAGGCCGATGGCGATACCGATGCCGGCAAGGGTGTAGAGCGTGAACTCAACCAGCTTGCCTGTGGTAACACCGGTGCCTGCGCCCATCAGGACGACAACGGTCATCATGCCGGTGGCTGCGATGGGAGCGGTGGCAGGGCGGACAAAGCGGTAGCCGATAACGAGGATGATGAGCGCCAGCGCCAGAGCGGATAGTGCGGGTGTGGCGGCGATGAAGCTGAAATTGCGCAGCAGCAATGCCGCGCCGACGCCGGCGATGGTGGCAGCGAAGGTCGCTCTGGCGCCGCGCGTGCTGGCGCCGGGATCGGCGATGGCAATGACGCCGCTGGCGATCATGAGCAGTCGAAGCGCGCTCTGGGCATCAAGCTGGAGGGTGAGGGCGATGAGAAGGGTCATGATCGCGGCGCTGATGGCGCAATCGGCACCACTGCGGGGCATGGGTGTTTCCGTTGCGGCGTCGCTGCGCGGGCCGGGAAAGACAACCCAGGCGATGATGACGGCCAGAACAGCGCTGGCTGTGAGTGCGATGAGGAGAGCGGCGAGGCCGGCGGCGAAACCCGCAGCGAGCGGCACCAGAGGGCCGTAAAGCACGGTGAGCGGGATGGCGAGCGCGGCGACGGGCGAGAGCTTGCTTCCTTGCAGGCGATACGCGGCGAACAGCAGGCCGGCGACCACGACAAGATATACGACCGGGTTGCCGATGACCGGGGTGAGGATAAGTGCGAGCCCGGCGGCCACGGTGGTAACGAGGACGAGGGTGAGCAGCGCCAGCTGCAGCGTGAGGCCAGCGATGAGCGGACCCAGCGCTGTCAGGACAAGCACCGATGCGACATAGGCGAGCGGCAGGCCGAAGCCGGCGGCAAGCAGCGCGGCGACGGGGACGGCGAACGCCAGGCGCAGGACGTGCCCGGATTCGGCGTTAGCCGACATAGGACAGATAGGAGCGCACTGTCAGCACCCAGCGGCTGAGTGTGCCGACGAAGCCGGAATCGCTGGTTTCGATCATCAGGCTGGCCCGGGAGCCGAGGCGAACACCCGGCGGAACCTGCCCTGCGGGATCAAACGCAACGCGGATCGGCAGCCGCTGGCCGTTTGCCAGCCACGTCTCGTTCGGCGCCTGGACCAGTGCGCCGCTGGGCGCGCTCTGATTGGGGGTGGCGATGCCGCCGCCAAGCCCGACAACGCGCCCTCTGAAGATGCGGCCGGGGAAGATATCAAGCGCAATCAGCACCGGATCGCCCAGCGCCACATTGCCAAGCTGGTTTTCGCGGAAATAGCCGATGAGACCGGCCTTTGACACATCGATCAAGCTGATCAGCGGCGCGCCGGCTCTGGCATAGGTGCCGCGGCCAATCTGCAAATTGGAGATATAGCCGCCAACCGGGGCAATAATCCGCGTCCAGCCGAGATTGCGTTCGGCCTGCTCCAGAACGGCGGCGGCGGCCCGCAGTTGCGGATTGGCAGTGCCAGCTGGCCCGAGCTGCTGGAGGGCGCCGGCAAGCTGGGCCTCCGCCTGAACGACCCCGGCTTGCTTGGACGCCAGCGTGGCCCTTGTGACTTCAAGCTTGGCACGCGTGGCATAGCCGGCCTCCACCAGTGTGGCGGTGCGATCATTGTCCTGCTGGGCCTGCACGAGTTGCACCCGGGCCGATGTGACGACGGCGCGGGCCGAAGCAACTGCAGCTGCGGCAGCGCCGATCGACTGCTGCGCGGCAACATAGGAAGCGCGCGCGCTTTCGACGGCAAGGCGATAGTTGCTGGGATCGACAACTGCCAGAAGCTGCCCCGCCACGACGCGGCTGTTGTCGCGCACCGGCACGTCAATCAGTTCGCCGCTGACCTGGGGGGCCACCGGTACGACCAAGGTTTCTGCAGTGGTCTGGAAGGTGAGCGGTGCCAACCGATCAGACGCAATATTGAAGGCCAGTATGGCAAGGAGCAGCGTGCCAACGATATAGGTCCAGTGCCGCACTGGATCGCGCGGCGGCCGCGTAACGCCAGCAGTAACTGCTGGTTCTGTTGTTTCAGTTCCCACGCTGCCCTCCCTATGTTCGACCTAGCCGAGAAACTTTCCCGCTGCTAGTCATGGCGGTGGGGGCAAGCCGTCGGCGGCGATTGCGCCTTGACCGGGGGGGCGGCCGTGAATTTCAACGACATCTTCATCATTCTGCTGATTACCGCCGGCGTGACCAAGGCAGCGGCCTTCTTTGCCGCGCAGGCCGGTCACATGACACTGGCCGAACGGCGTTCGGTCGCCATCAAGTCGGTGGGAATCCAGGCGTTGATCCTGTGTATTTTCGCCGCGCGTGGACCAAATATCCTTGCCTTTTTCCATGTCTCGATCTCTGGCCTTGAGGTCGCGGGGGGGCTGATCCTGTTGCTGTTCGCGATCGGTCTGGTGCTTGGCGAAGAGCATTCGCACGACGACACCCCGCCAGCATCGGCTGCGAGCATGGCAATCTATCCGCTCGGCATGCCGCTGCTGGCTTCGCCGCAGGCCATCGTTGCCATCACCATCGCCTCCACCACCCTTGGCCCAGGCAACCGCGGGCCGCTGTGGCTGGCTTTGGGCGCCATCCTTGCCGGGAATCTGGTCATCATGCTGCTGCTGGCGCAATTTGGCGGCAGCAGCAGTGGCGCCAAGAAGGGCCCGGGGTTCTCGGCGATCCTGCTGCGCGTGGTGGCGCTGCTGCTTGCCGGTCTCGCGATCGAAATCATGGCGCTCGGGCTGCGCGGTTATGGAATCATTCCGCCGATGCCGGCAGGCATGGGGCATTGAGGCGGCTTGCGGCAAGCGCTGGCATCAAGCCAGCCCCGTCAGAAACCCCGCCGCCTGTTCCCTGATCCGCGTCTGCTCCTCGGCTGAGAAGCGCCGCCAGCCGTCGTACATGCGCCACAGGCGTTGGTTGTTTTTCAGCGTCTCTTCGTGGCGGGCGAGGAAGTCCCAATAGAGGGCGTTCAGCGGGCAGGCCTTGGGGCCGGTGCGTTGTTTGACGTCGTAGCGGCAGTGTTTGCAGTGGTCGCTCATGCGGTTCACATAGGCGCCGCCGGCGGCGTAGGGTTTGGTGGCCATCAGGCCGCCGTCGGCGAACTGGCTCATGCCGATGACGTTGGGGGCTTCGACCCATTCCAGCGCGTCGGCATAGACGGCGAGGTACCAGCGGTGGACTTCGGCGGGATCGGTGCCGACCAGCATGGCGAAATTGCCCAGGATCATCAGGCGCTGGATATGGTGGGCCATGGCGTTCCGGCGGGTGGCGTCCACGGCTTCGGACAGGCATTTCAGATCGGTGGGCGCGCCCCAGAACAGGGCGGGCAGGGGGCGGGTGGCGCCGAGGTGGTTGCGCGCGGTGTAATCCGGCCCGGCGAACCAGTAGAGTCCGCGCACATACTCGCGCCAGCCGAGGATCTGGCGGATGAAGCCTTCCACGGCGTTCAGCGGCGCGGTGCCGGCGTGGTACGCGGCTTCGGCGGCCTGGCAGACTTCGAGGGGGGAGAGCAGGCCGAGGTTGAGCGCGGGGGCGAGCAGGCTGTGATTGAGCACGTCTTCGCCGGTCACCATCGCGTCCTGATAATCACCGAAGCCGGCAAGGCGGTGGGTGACGAAATCAGCGAGGGCAGCCAAGGCCTGTTCGCGGGTCACGGCCCAGCTGAAACCGTCGATGCTGCCGAAATGGTTGCCGAAACGGCCGGCGACCAAGGACATCACCTCGGTGGTGGTGGCATCGGGGGCGAAACGCAGCGGGGCTGTGAAGCGGTGGCCTTTCGGCACGGATTTGCGGTTTTCCTGATCGTAATTCCACTGGCCGCCCACCGGCTGATCACCGCCCATCAACAGGCCGGTTTGCCGGCGCATGATGCGGTAGAAATCCTCCATGATCATGCGTTTGCGGCCCTTGGCCCAGGCAGCGAACTGTTCGATGGTGCAGAGGAAGCGATCATCGTCGAGGATGGTGAGCGGCAGGCCGGTACGTTCGGCCCATTGGCGCTGGCTTTCCACCACGCGCCATTCGCCACCGGCCACGCTGACGATGCGTGTGGCGCTGTGGCGCTGCGCAGCGCGGGCGACTTCGCCAGCAAAATCGCCC
>JAIXPM010000193.1 GCA_027486275.1 Sphingomonadales bacterium
AGGCTGACGGCACCTTCATCATGGGTGAGGCCCGTGGTGGTCGTCGGCTCATGCGCCACCGGCGGCAGCAGCTTGCGGCCATCCTGGATGCCAGCTTGCACCAGGCCAATGCTGCCATCAGGCGTGATCTTGTAGGCCCGATAGAAGGCAGCGCCATCGAGCCGTTTTTCATCGACATGTTTGAGGATATAGCCGGCAGTGACCGGCGCGCGCTCGGTTTCGAGCGCAATGGTGATCGGGCCAAGCTCGGTGGTCATCACCACCTTCACTGTCGCCGGTTCGACAGGCGGCGACGGTGGTGCAGCCGCCTCCTGCGCGGACAGGGGCAGCGACAAGCCGGCAAGCGCGGCAGCGATGATGGAGCGGCGAATCATAGATGCAGCATAGCCTGGCCACAGTCGCCGGCCAGTGGCTGCAGTGCCGCGCTTAAACCCCCTGCAACGGCAAACGCAGGAAACGGCGGCCTTTCGCATCGGCGGGCGGCAGTTCACCGCCAGCGATATTCACCTGTAGGCTGGGCAGGATCAGCAGCGGCGGCGCCAGCGTGGCATCGCGGGCACGGCGCATGGCGATGAAATCATCTGCCGAAACGCCATCATGCACGTGGATGTTGCCGGCCTTCTGCGCGGCCACACTGGTTTCGCAGGCATAGTCGCTGCGGCCGGCGGGCAGATAATCATGGCCAACAAAGATGCGGATTTCCGGCGGCAGCGCCAGGATTTTCTGGATGGAAGCGTGCAACATCGCCGCGTCGCCACCGGGGAAATCGCAGCGCGCCGTGCCATAATCCGGCATGAACAGCGTATCGCCCACGAAGGCCGCATCGCCGATCAGATAGGTGACACAAGCCGGCGTATGTCCTGGCGTGTGCAGCACACGGATGGTGAGATTACCCAACGGCAGAGTCGCCCCTTCCTCCAACAGCATGTCGAACTGGCGGCCATCGGTGGCCAGATCATCCATGGCAAAGCGCGGTGCAAACACGCGCTGCACGTCCCCGATTCGGGCACCGATCACCAAAGGTGCGCCGCTCTTGTCGCGCAGCCAGTGGCCACCGGCCAGATGATCGGCATGAGCATGGGTTTCCATCACATACTTCAGTTGCAACTGGCGCTGCCGCACGGTGGCGAGCAGGCGCTCCAGCCCGGCGTGGGAAACCACGGCGCCCTTCGGTTCATAATCCAACACGGCATCGATGATGGCGGCATGGCCGGTGGCAGGATCGGCCACGAGATAGGTCCAAGTGTTGGTGGCGGGATCGAAGAATGGGGTGACATAAGGGTGATTGGCTATGACGCTCATGGGAACTCTCCTTCGCAATCATATTATCACTTGTTAAATTAGATTCAACTGATATATTCCCTCCATGATCCCGACCGACATTTCCCTGTTCGAACAATCCGCGGCGGTCGCTTCCCGTCTGTTGAAAGCGATGGCGCATGACTCGCGGCTGCTGGTGTTGTGCCAGTTGGTGGATGGCGAAATGCAGGCCGGCCAATTTGCCACGCGCCTGTCGCAATCGGCGCTGTCGCAGCATCTGGCCGTGCTGCGCACCGAAGGCTTGGTCGCCACCCGCCGCGACGGCCAGGCGATCTTCTATCGCCTCGCCAATCCCGCTGTGAAGGCCGTGATCACCACCCTGGCCGGCACCTATTGCCCCCCATCACCTGAACCGGCCGAACTTGCGGAGACCCATCATGCTGAAAATCTTGTCACCCTCTGAAGCGGCGTCGCTGGTCGATGCTGGCCATGCGCTGCTGGTCGACGTGCGCGAAGCAGATGAATTCGCCTCCCGTCATATCCCCGGTTCGCTTTCGCTACCGCTCAGCTTGCCCGACAATGGCCCGCTGGCCTGCGGCATGGACAGCAGCCTGATCTTCACCTGCCAGACCGGCCGGCGCACCAATGCCAACAGCGGGCGGTTGCTGGCCCGCGTGCCCGGCGGCAGCGCCTTTATGTTGGATGGCGGCGTAGACGCCTGGGCCAAGGCCGGCTTGCCCGTCGCCGGCCGGGAAGCGGCGAAAGCACTGCCGATCATGCGCCAGGTACAGATTGCGGCCGGGCTGCTGGTGCTGACCGGCGTAATGCTGAGCATCTTCGTGGCTCCGCTGTGGATTGCGCTAGCCGGCTTCGTCGGCGCCGGGCTCAGCTTTGCCGGCATGACCGGCTGGTGCGGCATGGCCCAGTTGCTCGGCATGATGCCCTGGAACCGGCAACCGGCGTGATCCGATGACCGCAACCTTGCTGGCTGCCTTGGGCGGGGCGATCATCGCCATGCTGCTTGGCCTGTTTGGCGGCGGCGGTTCTGTGCTGGCCACGCCGTGGCTGCTCTATGCCGTTGGCATTGCCGATCCGCACGTGGCGATCGGCACTGGTGCTGCGGCCGTGGCGCTGAACGCCGGGGCCAATCTGGCGCTGCAAGCGCGGGCCGGCACGGTGAAATGGCCTTGCGCCCTGAGCTTCGCCGGCGCCGGTCTTGCCGGTTCGCTGGCTGGCGCGGCGCTGGCCCAACGCGTTGATGGCACAGCGCTGATGGGCGGCTTTGCGTTGGCGATGCTTGCCGTTGGTCTGGCCATGCTGCGGCCGCCGCGTGATGCCGGTGATCCGGCCGTGCGGCTGGATGCAGCGATGACGCTGAAGCTGGTCCCGGCCGGATTGCTGGTCGGGCTGGCCGCAGGCTTTTTCGGCATTGGCGGCGGTTTCCTGATCGTGCCGGGCCTGATGGCGGCGACAGGGATGACGCTGGCCAATGCCGCGGCATCGTCGCTGGTGTCGGTGCTGCTTTTCGGTCTCGCCACCTCTGCCACTTATGCGGCGGCCGGGCGCGTGGACGTCCCTGCCCTGCTGGCGATGCTGGCCGGCGGCCTGATCGGCGTGCTTGCCGCCCGCCGGCTGGCGCCGCGTCTTGCCGGACATGCCCTGCTGGCGCGCCGGCTGTTTGCGGCGATGGTGATCGTTACTGCACTTTATGTCGGCTGGCGGGCACTGGGAACATGATGTTGGCGCGCCCGGCAGGACTCGAACCTGCAACCCCGAGGGTAGAAGCCACGTGCTCTATCCAGTTGAGCTACGGGCGCGTGGCGCTGCAATTGCAGCGGAAAGCCGGGAAAATCCAGCGTTACTCGTCCGCCAGATCAAGATAGGGGGCGACGTCGTTGTCGGTGGCGATCCACAGGCTGGCTTGTACGTCGTCGCTCTGGGCGGCGGCGATGGCCAAGGCGTCGGCCAGCGGGCCATAGAACAGGGTTTCGGCCACCGGATCGCCCTCATCAAGCCGGTAGAGCCGCACCGTCGCCGTGGCGAAGGTGGAACGCATCAGCGGAAATTGTCGGCGTAGGCCTGGATCTTCAGCCGGCGCGGGCCCAGCGGCAGGATTTCCACCTCCAGCCCATTGGCCTTAGCATAGGCCAGCGCCGCGTCCTGGCTGGCAAAGCGCAGCTGCACCTGACCGGCGGTGAAGCCGCTGCCGGTCCAGCCCGTGAGCGGATCGGCGCGCATGCGATCATCGCGTTCGAATTCCAGCAGCCATTCGCCGGTGTGGGCGCGTCCGGACTGGGTGGCAGGCTTGGGGCGTTGATAAAGACGAGCGTGCATGGCCGCCCTTTTGCGCCTGCCAGCGCCGGCAGGCAAGAGGGGGCGGGTGCCTCAGTAGGCGCGGTGGATCGCGAACTCGACTGTTTCGGTGAGCGCGTCGCGCGCCGGGCCCTTGGCAAAGCTGCCCAGCACATCGATCGCGCGCTGCCCATAATGGCGGGCGCGGGCCATGGTGTCGGCCACGGCATTAGTGGTGCGCAGCAGTTCGCCGGCGCGGATCAGTTCCACATCGCCATTGGCTCTACCGGTCATGGCGCGGCGCCAGAATTCGCGATCTTCCTCGTTGCCGCGGGCATAGGCCAGAATCACCGGCAGGGTGATCTTGCCGTCGCGGAAATCATCGCCGGCATTCTTGCCCATGGTTTCCGCGTCCGACACATAATCGATCGCATCATCAACCAGCTGGAAGGCGATACCGAGATAGCGGCCATAGCTGGCCAGTGCCTCCTCGCCCTTTTCATCACGCTCGGCAACCACGCCGGCAATCTGACAGGCGGCGGCGAACAACGCGGCCGTCTTGGCGCTGATGATATCGAGGTAACGATCTTCGGTGGTGGTCACATCGCGCGCGGCGGTGAGCTGGGCCACCTCGCCTTCCGCAATCACGGCCGATGCACGCGAAAGGATCTTGAGCACCCTGAGCGACCCATCTTCGACCATGAGTTCAAACGCGCGGCTGAACAGGAAATCGCCCACCAGCACGCTGGCCGGATTGCCATAAAGCGAATTGGCCGTGACCTTGCCGCGCCGAAGCCCTGACGCATCAACCACATCATCATGCAGCAACGTTGCGGTGTGGATGAACTCGACAGCGGCCGCCAGCTTGTAATGGCGGGTGCCTTCATAACCCAGCAGGCTGGCGCAGCCCAGGGTGAGCATCGGCCGCAGCCGCTTGCCCCCGCCGGCAATCAGGTGGCCGGCCAGTTCCGGAATCAGCGCCACTGGCGATTGCATGCGATCGAGGATCACATGATTTACCGCGTTGAGACCCGGCGCGGTCAGGTTCATCAACGCCTGGATCGACGGATCGCGGCGGAGGGTATGGACGGTGGCTGTCACGGCGTTTTCCTTAACGCAAGTAACGGCTCGTGCAAGCGCGGCCTTGCTCCCCGCGCTGCTGTGCCGCAAAAGGACGATGTGGCCATTACGGGCCAGATGGGGGACACAGCGTGAGCGATCCGGTGTTGCAGGCTTATCGTGAAAGCATCGACAATATCGATGCCGCCCTGGTGTTCATGCTGGCCGAACGCTTCAAGATCACCCAGTCAGTGGGCCGCTACAAGGCGGAAACCGGCTTGCCGCCCGCCGATCCCGGCCGCGAGACCGAGCAGATTGCCCGCCTGCGTGCGCTCGCCGCCAGCGCCAATCTGGATCCAGAGTTTTCCGAGAAATTCCTGCGCTTTGTCATCGACGAGGTGATCCGCCACCATCAGGCGGCGCGGGCCTGACGCCGGCTCAGGCGGCAAGCGGCAGGGTGAGCGTCACCAACAGACCGCCCAGATCCTCCGAACTGTCGAGCGCAACGCTGCCGCCATAAAGTTCGGCGACATCCTTGACGATGGCAAGGCCCAGGCCGGTGCCCGGCTTGTCGGTGTCCAGCCGCTCGCCGCGCTCGAACAGGCGGCTGCGCTGGTCGGGTGCAATGCCCATGCCGTCATCTTCCACCAGCACCCGCACCTGATCGGCGTTGGCCTCCACGGTGATGAACACCCGGCCGCCGCCATACAGGGCGGCATTGTCGATCAGATTGCCCAGCATTTCCTCAAGGTCTTGCTGTTCACCGCGAAAGGATGCCTCGCGGTCGCCGGCCAGATCGATCAGGACCTTGCCTTGGTGGATGCGCCCCACGGTGCGCGCGATGGCTTCCAGCGACGGCCACACGGGCGTGCGGGCAGTGGAGGCGGCGCGACGGCCAGCGGCGCGGGCGCGGGCCAGCTGGTGATCAACATGGCGGCGCATCACCTGAACCTGGGCTTCGATGGTGCGGGCCAGCGGATCATCGCGGCCACGCGCTTCGCCGATCAGCACGCTCATCGGCGTTTTCAGCGCATGGGCAAGATTGCCGGCATGGCGGCGCGCCGCTTCCGACTGGGCTTCGCCATGCGCCAGCAACTCGTTGATTTCCGCCACCAGCGGTTCCACCTCCACCGGGAATTGCGCTTCAACCCGCCGCGCCTCGCCGGAACGGATGGCGGCAATCGCCTTTGACACCCGCCGGAGCGGCGCCAGGCCATAGATGGATTGGAGGCCGACCATGACGATCAGGCCGATGCCGAGCACCCCCAGGCTCCAGCCGACAACGGTGCGGGTGCGCGCCTTCTGCCGATCGAGATCGCGGCTGGACTGGGCCACCTGGAACAGGAAGGGTTGCGCGGCGCCGGGCAGACGCACGCTGCGCGCAATTACCCGCAGCGTCTCGCTGGGGAACTGCGTGCTTTCAAACTTGCAGGGCGTGCGGCAATCCTGATTGCCCGGCGGCAGCGCCAACTGGCGATCCCACAGGCTGCGCGATGGAAACGGCGCATGGCCGCCGCCCGATACCTGCCAGTAAAGCCCGGAATAAGGCTCCGCAAACCTCTGATCGCCCAGCGGACGTAGCAGGCGCACATCGCCCACTTCGTCCAGCTCGGCCGCATTGATCATCGCATTGAGGTTATTGGCCAGCTGCTCGTCGAAGCTGGCGGTGAGCGTATCATCCAGCACCTGCACCAGTGCCAGACCGCCCACACCCAACAACATGGTGATCCACACCGCAGCGATCAGCACCATGCGCCGCTGCAACGAGCGGCGCGTGCTCACCGCTGCCGGCTCAGAGCTGATCGTTGAGACTGTAGCCAAGGCCGCGCGTGGTCATGATCAGATCGGCACCCAGTTTCTTGCGGATGCGGGTGATGAACACTTCGATCGTGTTGGAATCGCGATCGAAATCCTGGTCATAGATATGTTCGATCAGTTCGGTGCGGCTCACCACCTTGCCCTTGTGGTGCATCAGGTAGGAAAGCAGCTTGAATTCCTGCGCGGTCAACTTCACCGGTTCGCCGTTCAGCGTCACCCGACCCGAGCGACCATCCAGGCGCACGCCGCCGGCGGTCAGTTCCGACGTCGCCTGCCCTGCCGCCCGCCGGATAATCGCGCGCAGTCTGGCGACCAGTTCCTCGATCTGGAACGGCTTGGCCAGATAATCATCGGCCCCAGCATCCAGCCCCGCCACCTTGTCTGACCAGCTGTCGCGCGCGGTCAGCACCAGAACGGGCATCACCCGGCCTTCGCGGCGCCAGCGGTCAAGCACAGTCAACCCGTCAAGGCCCGGCAGGCCCAGATCGAGGATCACCGCGTCATAGGCTTCGTTGGCGCCCAGATAGTGACCCTCTTCGCCGTCACCGGCGGCGTCCACGGCATAGCCCGCTTGTTCCAGCGCATTTTTCAGCTGGCGACGCAGATTGGGTTCGTCTTCGACGATCAGTATTCGCATTGGCCCCTGTCCACGAAAATGCTTGGCACGATCAAACCGGCTCCTGTCCGGTTGGCGGCGCTGCCCGCGCCTCCCTGGCGGTTCTCAAAAACTCTGCCGGCGCCGCACGGGGGCGCCAGTACGGGCATCCACATCAACATTGATCAGATTGCCATCCTTCAAGAACCGAAACCGGTACGTGCGGCTGGACTGATCAAACTGCACGCCAACATACTCACCCCGGTTTTCCTGCATCACACGGCGCTGGATCGGTTCCAGCGGCATGATCTCCCCGGCCCGCACCATATTGTGCACGTCATTGGGGCCAGCGAAGGCCGGTGCCGCAGTCAACAGGGCCAAGCCTGACAAGAAGAACAAGAGGTTACGCACACGCATGATCCCGTTTATCAACCGCGCTGAACAGGCTTCAGCGCCGGTTCCGACAACACCCATCTGCCCGCTGCCGATTGAACCCGCCCTGAACATAAACAGGGTTCTGACCGACCGCATCTGGTGATCTTGTGCCGCATCGCCGCCATCAGTGCAACCGCTGCCTCTTGCCAGCCGCGGCAGGACAGGCCACTGCCTCCCCCATGTCCCCTCCCCGGCCCGAACCCATTTTCACTCTTGAATCGATCGGACTGAAGAACGGCGCCGGTTGGCTGTTCCAAGGCCTGTCGCTCACCCTTGATGCACGCGACCGTGTCGCCCTGATCGGCCGCAACGGCGCCGGCAAATCCACGCTGCTGAAGATCATCGACGGCAGTATCGAACCGGATCAGGGCCGGCGCGCCCTCGCCGGCCGGCTGAAGATCGGCCGGCTGGAACAGGATCCGCCGATGGGCGATTTCGAAGCCCTGGAAGACTATGTGCTGGCCGGCGGCGCGCAGCCGCACGAAGTGGCGGCGCTGGCCGATCAGATCGGGCTCGATCTCGCCCGCCCCGCTGCCACGGCATCGGGCGGCGAACGTCGCCGCGCCGCGCTAGTTCGTGTGCTGGCCGAAGCGCCCGACCTGCTGCTGCTGGATGAGCCGACCAATCATCTGGATATCGGCGCCATCGAATGGCTGGAGAACTGGCTTGATCGCAGCCGTTGCGCACTGGTCGTCATCAGCCATGATCGCGCCTTCCTCACCCGGTTGACAAAGAATTGCCTGTGGCTTGATCGCGGCATGCTGCGCCGCGCCGAAGTGGGTTTTGGTGGGTTCGATGCCTGGTCCGAAGCGGTGGCCGCCGAGGAAGAGCGCACCGCCCAGCGGCTCGACACGAAATTGCGCGCCGAAGAACATTGGCTGCAGCGCGGCGTGACCGCCCGGCGCAAGCGCAACATGGGCCGGCTTTCCAAGCTGATGGACCTGCGCGAAACCCGCCGCAGCCTGGATCGTGGGCCGACATCAGCGCGGATCGCCACCGAATCCAGCGATCCCGGCTCAAAGATCCTGATCGACGCCAAGGGCATATCGCTGGCGTTCGGTGATCGCGCCATCCTCAATGATTTCTCCTTGCGCATCCGCAAGGGTGATCGAATCGGCATCGTCGGCCCCAACGGTGCCGGCAAATCCACCCTGATCAAGCTGCTGCTCGGGCAGATCGCACCCGACAGCGGCACCATAACCCGCAGCGCCGCGCTGGCTCCCACCATCATCGATCAGCATCGCCAGCGGTTGAAAGGCCGCACAGTGCGCGAAGTGCTGGCCGATGGCGGCGAGTGGATCGAGGTGAATGGTTCCAAAAAGCATATCGCCGGCTATCTGAAGGAATATCTGTTCGATCCCGGCGTGATCGATGCAGCGGCCGAAACCCTGTCAGGCGGCGAACAGTCACGCCTTTTGCTGGCACGCGAGTTCGCAACGCCATCGAACCTGATGGTGCTCGATGAGCCGACCAACGATCTCGACATGGAAACGCTTGATCTGATCGAGGAGGTGATCGGCGATTATGCCGGCACCGTGGTGCTGGTCAGCCACGATCGCGCCTTCCTGGATCGGGTGGTGACCATGATTGTTGCGCTCGATGGCACCGGCAAGGTCGAAGTGAGCGTGGGCGGCTGGAGCGACTGGGTGGCACGTCAGGCACCGGCAGCGGCAGCAACCAAGGGCGGCCGGATCAGCGCCGCAACCCCAGCCAGCGCGCCCCGCAAGGCCGGCAAGCTGAGTTACAAGGACGCCCGCGAACTGGCCGAACTGCCTGCCCGCATCGCTGCGTTGGGCAAGGATATCGCCGCTCGCGAGACGGCGCTGGCCGATCCCGATCTCTACGCGAAGAACCCGCCGCGTTTTGCCGCGCTCACCACCGAACTGGATGGCCTGCGCGAAACGCTGGAAGCAGCGGAACTGCGCTGGCTGGAATTGGCGCAGATGGAAGAGCAGCTGGCAGGCTGAAGCGGCAGCCGGCCAGCAAGCTCCATCTCAGGCGACTTCAACGCCCGGCGGCACGTCCGGCTCGATATGGCTGGGCAGAACAACCCGCAACGGAGCCGGGGCCACACGGCGGGTGTCGTGCGCGCGCACGAACTGCTCCATCACCGGCGCAACCACCTCGCGCCACTTGCGGCCGTTGAAGATGCCATAATGGCCGGCGCCAACAGCCATGTGATATTGCTTCTTGGCGTCGGGCAGGTTCACCGCCAGGTCCAGCGCCGCCCGCGTCTGGCCGATGCCCGAGATATCGTCGCGCTCCCCTTCGATGGCCAGCAGCGCCGTGCGGGTGATCTTGGCCGGATCGGCGATGCGGCCGCGATGTTCGAACTGGCCCGTGGCCAGCGCCTGACGCTGGAATACCAGATCGATGGTCTGCAGGTAGAATTCCGCGGTCATGTCGCAGACGGCGCGATATTCGTCATAGAAGGCCTTGGTGGAATCCGCTGACTCCTCGTCGCCATCCACCAGATGCTTGAACATTTCCCAGTGCGATTTCATGTGGTTGGCGAGATTCATGGACATGAAGCCCGACAATTGCAGATAGCCGGGATACACTTTCCGACCCGCCCCCGGATAAATTGGCGGCACGTCCTGGATCACCGTATGTTCAAACCATGCGAAGGGCCGTTTGAAGGCCAGATCATTCACCGATGTCGGCGCCTTGCGCGTGTCCACTGGTCCGCCCATCATCGTCAGGCTCGGCGGGGTGCAGGGATGATCATCCTCGTTCATCAGCGCCACGGCGGCCAGCGCCGGTACCGACGGCTGGCACACCGCCAGCATGTGCGTATCCGGGCCCAGTGCTTCGAGGAACTCGAT
>JAIXPM010000157.1 GCA_027486275.1 Sphingomonadales bacterium
ATGGACGCCCATGATTTCTCCGACATGGTGGAACAATCGCCCGTTGATACCGTGATGGTGGAATATCGCGAGCGCACCACCGATGGCCGCCTCGGCCGCCTCATTGGCTGCTGCCTCACTGACAAGCAAACCGACGGCCTCTCCATGATCTACAGCTTCTACGATCCCGACCTGGAATCGCGGCCCGGCATGGGCAATTTCATCATCATGGACCACATCACCCGCGCCGCCCGCGCCGGGCTGGCCTATGTGTATCTGGGCTACTGGATCGAAGGCTGCAGCCGCATGGCCTACAAGACGAAGTTCCGCCCGGTGGAGGCGCTGATCGGCGGCCAGTGGCGGGAAGTGGAGTAGAAGGGGCCTCCGGCGGGCAGGGGCTGAGCCCCTGCACCCACTTTCGTTTTTTGAGCGTCACAATCTTCAACCGTCACGCGCTGCCTGACAGGCGACCTGCCAAACTTCAGAACTGAAGTCACTTTGAACCAGTCATGAGAGAGGGCACATGCCCTACTCACAGCGAGATTTGTCAGTCGCGAATTACAATTTTTTGATTTCAGCGCGGCTGTTGCCGCGCTACTGTCTAAAAATGGGACGCACTTACACAATGAACCTTGTCGGTGAACAATTTTACCAGCCTGCTATCTCAGCTACTGAGGAAGGTGATTTAGTCGACGTTCTTATTGAAGTGGGCAACCCGCATGATGCTAGGGCATTAGTGGTCAAGCATAGCGAGACGGAAGCAACCATCGGCTATCTGCCAGCAGGAAGTTTCGTACATCGAATCGCTTTTGAAGAAGACGGAAGCGTAGAAGCTGAAATAGAAACGATTTTTGATGTCGATGGCGTCAAACATATTAAAATAGCCGTCACCGTGAACTATGAAGAAGAAACTCATGCTGTCGATTACGAGGAGGAATCTCCTAATTATCTAAAGAAAGATACAATTAGTAATTTTAATTTTGAAGCGAAAATTCCTGATAATGAACCAATAAATTTACCTGACTGGGCATGGGTAATTTCAATAATGTTTGGCTTATTTGTTTTAGTTTTATTGTTCAATTGAGATGATTTATATCATAACAACCAATAAATAATTTTATATATTTGAAGATATAGCAGAATGCAAAGTCAAGCCGTGACCCATGTCAAATGCAGGGAAACGATTTGATTGTACTGCTAGAAAACGAAAGTGGGTGCAGGGCCTCAGGCCCTGCCCGCCGGAGGCCCCCTACCTTCTCACCCGTGCGGAATCAGCCGGTCCAGCATCCCCGTCACCAGCGCCTTATTTCTCCCTCGCGGGAACATCAGCCTGCAGCACGCGTTGTCCACACAGCGCCCCTGCAGAAAGTCTGTTGACATGTCCAAGCCCACCAGTTCCTCGCCGCCCGCCATCAGAACCGGCACGGGTGGTGAAGCGCACCAGATTGCCGCTTCCGGCCAGCCGGTGCTGACCACCAATCACGGCATGATGATTTCCGATGATCACAACAGCCTGCGCGCCGGCCCGCGTGGGGCGCTGTTGCTGGAAGACATGGTGCTGCGCGAAAAGATCTTCCATTTCGATCACGAGCGTATTCCTGAGCGCGTTGTCCACGCCCGTGGGTTGGCGGCGCACGGCTATTTCGAGCTGACCGACAGCCTGGCCGAACTGACCATGGCACAGGTGCTGGGCGAGGTGGGCCACCGCACCCCAGTGTTCGTGCGTTTTTCCACGGTGGCCGGCAATCGCGGCTCGGCCGATCTGGCGCGCGATGTGCGGGGCTTTGCGGTGAAATTCTACACCAAGGAAGGCAATTGGGATCTGGTGGGCAACAACATCCCGGTGTTCTTCATCCAGGATGCGATGAAATTCCCCGATCTGGCCCACGCCGTGAAGGAAGAGCCTGATCGCGGCTTTCCACAGGCCGCTTCGGCGCATGATACCTTCTGGGACTGGATCGCCATGACGCCCGAAGCCATGCACATGGTGATGTGGCAGATGTCTGATCGCACCATCCCGCGATCGGTGCGGATGATGCAGGGATTTGGCGTGCACAGTTTCCGGTTGGTCAATGCTGCCGGCCAATCCACCTTCGTCAAATTCCATTGGACGCCCAAATTGGGCCTGCAATCGGTGGTGTGGGATGAGGCGGTGAAGATCAACGGTGCCGATCCGGATTACCACCGCCGCGACCTGTACAATGCCATTGAATCAGGCGATTTTCCCGAATGGGAACTGGGCGTGCAGCTGTTCAGCGAGGAAGACGCTGCTGGCTTCGATTTCGATCATCTCGACGCCACCAAGCTGATCCCGGAAGAAATCGTGCCGCTGCGCGTGGTCGGCCGGCTGGTGCTGGATCGCAATCCGGCCAATGTGTTCGATGAAACCGAACAGGTGGCCTTCTGCACCCAGAATCTCGTGCCG
The DNA here is from genome assembly GCA_027486275.1 of Sphingomonadales bacterium. The sequence goes on from JAIXPM010000157.1 coordinate 2,405, forward strand.
GGCCTCGATTTCTCTGACGATCCGCTGCTGCACGGTCGCAACTTCTCCTATCTCGACACCCAGCTCAGCCGGCTGGGCTCGACCAATTTCCACCAGATCCCGATCAACGCGCCGAAATGCCCGTTCGCCAACATGCAGCGCGACGGCCATATGCAGATGCAGGTCCACCCGCAGCGCGTCACCTACACGCCCAGCCTGCTCGATCCGTCCGGCCCGCGCGAAAGCCCCACAAAGGGCTTTCGCAGCTTTCCCGCCGCCATGATGGGCACCAAGCAACGCGAACGCTCTGCCACATTCAGCGATCACTACAGCCAGGCCCGCCTGTTCTTCGAAAGCCAGAGCGTGCCGGAACAGGATCATATGGTCGCCGCCCTGGTGTTCGAGCTTTCCAAGGTGGAGGCTGATATCGTGCGCGAAGCCATGCTGGGCCATCTGGTGGTGATCGATGCCGATCTGGGCAACCGCGTCGCCGCCGGCCTGGGCCACAGCGAGCCCATCACCGCCGCCATCCCTGCCGTGGCCCCGCGCACCGATCTCGCCTCCGCTCCCAGCCTCAGCATGCTGGCGCGCGGTGTGCCACCGCTCACCGGCCGCCAGATCGGCGCGCTTGTGACAGACGGTGCCGCCGCTGGCGCCATAACATCATTGCTGAAGGCCGCCCGCGGCGCCGGCGCCAACGTGAAAATCATCTGCCCCACCATCGGCGGCGTGGCGTTGGACGATGGCACCCGCCTGAAAGCCGATCACCAACTCGCCGGCGGCCCTTCCGTGCTGTTCGACGCTGTAGCGATCATCGCCTCCGAAACCGGCACCACCGCCCTGCTCGGCGATGCCGCCGCGGTGGCCTGGGTGCACGATGCGTTCGCCCACCTGAAAGTGATCGGCGTGACACAGGCCGCCCTGCCCTTGCTTGCGGCCGCTGGCATCACGGAAAATGAAGGCATTTGTGATCTCGACTCCGGTGCCGGCGTCTTCATCGAAACCGCCAGCGCCGGCCGCATCTGGGCCCGCGAAGCGGATGTGCGCCCGGTGTATTGAAGGCGGGTTCAAACAGGCGGAATCAGCCGGTCCAGCATGCCAGACGCCACGGCTGCTTTCACATGATCGATGAAGGCGCGCAGCTTGGGAAGCACCTGGGCGTGGCCGGGGTAATGGAGGAAGAGGCCGGGACTGGAGGTGGCCATATCGCCCAGCACGACTTCCAGTTCGCCATCGCGCAGCTGTCCGAGGACGAGCGGCTCGCTGACCTGCGCCAGGCCCATGCCCCGCTGCGCGAGCGACACCACCGACGCCATATCATTGACGATGACCCGGCCTTTCACCGCCACTTCGATGCTGCGGTTACCGTCGATCAGGCGCCACGGCATCATGGCGCCGCTGGAGATGCGCTGGCGGATGCAATTATGCTGTTTCAGATCGACCGGGGCCTGGGGCCGACCATGTGCCGCGAGATAGGCAGGTGACGCCACGGTGACGAAGCGGAAGGCAGGCGACAGGCGCACGCTGATCATGTCGGCCTCCAGCAGTTCGCCCACCCTGATGCCAGCATCGTGCCCGCTGGCGGCCAGATCGATCAACGCATCTTCGCCGGTCACTTCCACGTCCACATCAGGATAGCGGGCGCAGAAATCAGCGATGATCGGTTCGATCAGGATCGGCACCACGGAGCGCGGCATGTTGAGCCGGAGCAGCCCGGCCGGGCGCCCGCCATAGGTGCGCGCGCCTTCCCAGGCGTTCACCAGGCTGGCGAAGGCGGGGGCGGCCTGAGCGTGGAACAGCGCGCCGGCTTCGGTGAGGCCCACCGATCGCGTGGTGCGGATGAACAGCGGCACGCCGATGCGGTCTTCCAGCTGGCGCACTGTCTGGCTGATGGCCGACGGCGAGACACCCAGATCCTCGGCGGCTTCACGGAAGGAGCGTCGCTCCGCCACGCGCAGGAAGGCTTCGAGGCCATCAAGCAGATTGCGCGGGATTGTGTAGCTGTTCTTCATGGGCCGACAATCATTGCGTGGATTAACTTGGGTCTGAGTGTGACTTAAAACCCAGTCATCGGCAAGCCACCTCCCGCCGAACGCTGAAAGGACAGACTCATGACCATCACCCGCTTCTTCACCGACCGCCTGACCATCGCTGCCCTGGCGCTGACCGCCATCCTGCCCTTCGCTGCACTGACCCCGGTGCACGCCGGCACCGCCCAGTGCGCCGTGCAGGCCGAGCAGCTGCGCACCGAGGCCGCCAGCGCCAACCCGCAGGATGCCGCCAAGGCGCTGCGTTCGATCAAGATCGCCGAGAAGATCTGCGCGGAAGGCAACAGCCACGAAGCCGCGAAGAAGTTCGCCCAGGCCCGCACCCAGCTCGCCAGCAACGTGCAGTTCGCCGAGCGTCGTTGAAACCCGCCAGCCGGCGCCCTCCCGCCGGCTGGTCTTGCGGCGGCCACCCAGACCCAGGGTGGCCGCCGTTTTTCGTTCAGAGCCCGGCCCGCGCCACCAGCCGCGCGGTGGAGGGATCGAAGCCCAGATCTTCGCCGGCCAGCAGGGCATTCGCCAGTTCCTTGCCCAGTTCCACGCCCCATTGATCGAACGGGTTGATGCCGAGCAGGACGGCGGCCACGAACGTCCGGTGTTCGTAGAAGGCCAGAGCCGCGCCCAGCGTGGCCGGATCAAGGCGATCGAGCAGCAGGGTGGCGGATGGCCGGTTGCCGCTGAATGTCTTGGCGCGGGCCAGCGCGGCATCGCCGCCGGACAGCGCCAGCGCCGCTTCGAAACTGCGCCCCTTCAGCAGCGCGGCGCCTTGCGCGAAGCAATTGGCCAGCAGCTGGCGATGGTGGGTGGCGGGCAGATCGTGCGCAGGCTCCAGCACAACGACGAGCTCCACCGGGCCCACGCAGGTGCCCTGGTGGATGAGCTGGAACACGGCATGCTGGGCATCCGTGCCGGTGCCGCCCCAGGTGATGGCGGCGGTTGGCCCGGCCAGCGGGCTGCCATCACGGGCAACGCCCTTGCCGTTCGATTCCATTTCCAGCTGCTGCAGATAGGGTGGCAGCAGCCGCAACCGCTCATCATAGGCGAACACGCCGCGCGTCTGCTGGCCCTGGCCGTGGGCGGCCCACACATCGGCAAGCGCGGCCAGCACCGGCAGATTGTGCGGCAACGGGGTGTCGCGGAAATGCGTGTCCATGGCGGCGGCGCCGGCGCGCAACTGGCTGAGCGCGTCGGGTCCGCAGCGAATGGCGAGCGGCAGGCCGACGGCAGACCACAGCGAGTAACGCCCGCCCACGCTTTCGGCGAAGGGCAGCACATGGCCGGCACCCCACGCGGCGGCACGATCCGGGCGGGCGGTGATGGCGATGCAGTCGGAGCGGCGACCGGCCAGCCGCGCCAGCGCGCTTTCGGCGTTAGTCATGGTTTCAGCGGTGGTGAAGGTTTTCGAGATGATGACCAGCCGCGTTGTCGCCGGCTGGCAGGCGGCCAGTGCGCGGTGCAGCGCCTCGCCATCGATGTTGGAGACGACATGAATCGTGGGCCCATCCCCTCCACGGCCCAGCGCATCGTTCAGCAGCGCCGGCCCCAATGCCGAACCGCCGATGCCGATCAGGATCACGTCGCTCACGCCCTCGGCGCGCAGCTGATCGGCGATGCGCGCCACGTCTTTGGCGGCGGCCTCGGCCACCGCCACATCAGCCGGGCTGCCGATGCCGCGCTCGGCGGTGTGAGTGGCGGCGCGGCCTTCCGATAGGTTCACGGCCTCGCCCGCCAGCAGCCGCGCCCGCCAGCCCGGCAGATCGGCAGCGGTGCAGGCGGCGAGCAGTTGATCCAGCACCGGCAGCGGCAGGGCAAGGCGCGACAGATCCATGTGCAGCCCGCAGGCGCTGGCCGACAGGCGGGCCAGCCGATCAGGCTCACCCGCGAAAAGGGCACGAATATCGACCGGGGATGCCCCGGCAGCGCGGATGGCAGCAAGATGATCCATGGGCGCTGTTTTCCGGCCTTGGGCGTGCGAAGTCCAGCCCTGTTGCGGCCAAAGGCTTGACCGGCTGGTGCAATCGGCCCACGGCGAAGCCGATGACTCGAAAGCGCAAGGCGA
>JAIXPM010000410.1 GCA_027486275.1 Sphingomonadales bacterium
CCCACCACCAGTGCCAGCACCAGTGCCCAATTGGCGGCGACGATATTGAGATCAAGGCTCATGCCGATGGCGATGAAGAACAGGCCGAGCATCAGGCCGCGAAACGGCTCGATGTCGGCCTCCAGAGCGTGGCGATAGGGGGATTCGGCCAGCATGACGCCGGCGACGAACGCGCCCAACGCCATCGAAAGCCCCAGGCTGGCCATCAGCAACGCGCTTCCCATCACGCAGAGAAGGGCGGCGGCCACGAAGGCTTCGCGGGCGCCCAGCGATCCGATGATGCGGAACAGGCGCGGCAGGGCATAGCGGCCGACCAGCACGAGAAAGACCAGCGCGCCCGCTGTCATCAGCGCGGTCTGCCAGCCCGGCACCGGATCGGCGCGCGGCGCGCGGCTGAGGGCGCCGACGATGGTGAGCATCGGCACGATGGCCAGATCCTGGAACAGCAGCATGGCAAAGCTGCGCTCGCCAAAGGGCGTCGCAGCCATCTGGCGCTCGTTGAGCAACTGAATCACCAGCGCGGTGGACGAGAGGCCGAGCGGCAGGCCGACGACCAGCGCCGCCTCCCACGTGAAACTAGTGAGGGCGAGCAGCAGCCCCGTGAGCCCAAGCCCGCACAGCAGCACCTGCGCCAACCCAAGGCCGAAGATATCGCGCCGAAGTGCCCACAGCCGCGACGGCTGCAATTCCAGGCCGATCACGAACAGCAGCAGCACGATACCGAACTCGGCGAATTGCAGAGTCTGTTCGGCATTGCCAACGAGGCCCAGCACCGCCGGCCCGATCAGGATACCTGCAGCGAGATAGCCCAGCACCGCCCCCAGCTTGAAGCGAATGAACAATGGCACCAGCACCACCGCCGCCGCCAGATAGACGACGATATCGCGCAGCAGGGTGGAGCCATGCTCCATCAGGCAGCGACCTGCCCGGCTTGGGTCAGAGCGGCCAGCACGGCATCAAGCGCCAGCAGGATCGAAGGATGCCGGGCGCGGTGAGCACGGGCGGGGGCGAACATCGCCCAGCCATCGGGGGCGGTTTCGGCGCGGCCGGCCAGAAAATCGGCCAGCGCAGTGCGGGTAAGGGAAAGGGCGGCAGCGTCCATGCCTGGAACGCGCTCCATCACCACGGCGGCGCTGGCCTGGCCCAACGTGCAGGCCTTGGTCGCGTCCAGTCCTGCTGCCGCGATATGACCATCAGGATCCAACGCCACATCGGCGATGATCTTGCTGCCACACACAGGCGAGACCCGCGTGGCGCTGCCGTCCGCCGCCGCCAACCGGTGCGCAACCTCGCCCGCCAGTTTCAGGCGCAGAATCGCCGCATTGTAGAGGGCTTCGGACATGCGTTGCACCTTAGCCGCCCGGCTGCCGATATGGATAGGCGGGAAAATGCCGCCCTTCAGGTCCGCCGCCAGATCGTTCCGGCCGGGCTGTCTTCCAGGATCACGCCTTCAGCCACCAACGCGTCGCGAATGCGATCGGATTCTGCCCAGTTCTTCGCCTTCCGTGCCGCCACACGTTCGGCGACCATCGCATCGATGCGGGCCGCATCCGGATCAGCGCTGCGCTGCTCGCTGGCATGGCGGCTCTTTTCCGGGCTGAGCGACGGCAGGCCCAAGAACGCGAGCGCACCGAGCAGCGCCTCACGGTCCTGCTCAATGCCAGCGATGGCTGCCAGCGCGGCGGGCGTGTTGAGATCGTCCGACAAGGCTTCGACCACCGCAGCCGGCGGCGGCGGGCGCACGCCCTTGGGCACGTCGCCCAGCTTGCGCAGCCACTTGTCCAGCCGGCCGCGCATCTGGCCGAGCAGCGCCTCATCCCACAGCAGCGGCTGGCGATATTGGGCGGACAGCAGGCCGAGGCGCAGTTCGTCACCCGTCCAGCCGGCCTCCACCAGTTCGCCGACGCTCAGCACATTTCCGAGCGACTTGGACATCTTCTCAGCTCCGCCGAAGTTCAGGAAACCGTTGTGCATCCAGATGTTGGCCAGTGGCGCACCATCATGGGCGCAGGCGCTCTGCGCGCACTCATTCTCGTGGTGCGGGAAGGTGAGATCGATGCCACCGCCGTGGATATCGATGGTTTGCCCCAGGCTTTCGGCAATCATCGCCGAGCATTCGATGTGCCAACCTGGCCGGCCGCGGCCCCATGGGCTGGGCCAGCCGGCCTGGTCCTTGCTCGACGGCTTCCACAGCACGAAATCGGCGGCGTTCTTCTTGTACGGCGCCACTTCCACGCGGGCGCCGGCGATCATCTCGTCCAGCGGCCGGCGCGACAGCCTGCCGTAATCGCCGTGGCTGGCCACATCGAACAGCACATGGCCTTCCGCCGCATAGGCATGGCCCTTGGCGATCAGCAGTTCGATCATCGCCACCATCGCCGGGATGCTGGTGGTAGCGTGCGGGTGCAGATCGGGACGTTCCACGCCCAAGGTGGCCGCGTCTTCCAGATAGAGTGTCTCGTACCGCTCAGTGATCACGTCGATGCTCACGCCTTCGGCGCGCGCCTTGTCCATGATCTTGTCGTCGATATCGGTAATGTTGCGGGCGTAAATCACCTTGTCCGGGCCATAGGTGTGGCGCAGCAGGCGCTGCAGCACGTCGAACACCACGGCGGGACGGAAATTGCCGATATGCGCCCGGCCATAGACGGTAGGTCCGCAGACATACATCGTCACCCGATCCGGATTGATCGGCACCAGTTCCTGCTTGGCGCGGGCAGCGGTGTTATGCAGACGGATCATCAGATGGTGGTTCCGGGGCTGGATTTTTCTTGC
>JAIXPM010000469.1 GCA_027486275.1 Sphingomonadales bacterium
CTGGGCGGCGTGGGCGAAGGCTTTGCCATCCTCGAAAAGATGCTCGATGCCGGCCGCGCTTGCCTCGCCGCCGAAATGCTCGGCGTGTCGGGCACCAGCTTCACCATGACCGTGGATTATCTGAAGCAGCGCGAGCAGTTCGGGCAGAAGATCGGCAGTTTCCAGGCCCTGCAGCACCGCGCCGCGCATCTGTTCTGCGAAGTGGAACTGGCGCGATCCGCCACGCTGAAGGCGCTGCAGGCGCTGGACGAAGGCAGCGACCGAGCCCCGATGTATGTGTCCCTCGCCAAGGCCAAGGCCGGCGAGGTCGCGATTCTCGCCAGCAATGAAGGCGTGCAGATGCACGGCGGCATCGGCATGACCGACGAATATGACATCGGCTTCTTCATGAAACGCGCCCGCGCCGCCCAAGAGACATTTGGTGACGCCGCCTTCCACAGCGACCGGATTGCGCGGACGCTGGGTTATTGATGCCGCTGCCGGTGCTTGCACTTGCAAGCAACGCCCGGCATGACATGAAGAGACTGTAATGAGCCGCAGCCAGCGGCCGCACCAGCCTTGGGAGACTGACCTGTGACCATATCCGCGCTCGATGCCGCCCTTGACGAAGTTGTTGCCGGCATCACGGCCCCGGGCGGCGCGCTGGGTGTGGGTTCGGCCAGCGTGCACGGTGTCACCCTGCCGGTGTTTTCCGCCGCGCCGCCGACGATGCGCGAATATATGGCCTTCTTCTTCGCCGGCCAGGCCGAAAAGGAATTCCTGGTGTTCGGCGAGGAGCGGATGACCTTCGCCGCTGTCTACGCCAAGGCGATGAAGTTCGCCGCCATGCTGCAGCACCGCCACGGCATCGCCAAGGGTGACCGGGTTGGGGTTGCCATGCGCAACTATCCCGAATGGGTGATCGCCTATATCGCCATCGTCCACATGGGCGCGGTGTGCATCCCGATGAACGCCTGGTGGACAGCCGAGGAAATGGGCTACGGCATCGCTGACAGCGGCGCCCGCCTGGTGATCGCCGATGAAGAACGCGCCCGCCGGCTGGCCACGCTTTCGTGCAGCGCCAGCGTCATCACCGTGCGCACCTCGAACGAAGTCGCCAGCCAACTGGGCTTTGTCCGCGCCGAAGATGAGCTGGCCGCCAGCCCCGACACCATGTGGTATCTGCCGGAACTGCTGCCGGAAGATGATTGCACGATCATGTATACCTCCGGCTCCACCGGGTCGCCAAAGGGGGCGGTTTCGACGCACCGAGCCCAGGTGTCTTCAGCCATGAACTATCTGGTGACCGGCCTTGCCCTGCTTGAGCTTTCGGCCCGCACTGGCGCAGCCCCGGCCGAACAGCAGGTAATGTTGCTGAACGTGCCGCTGTTCCACATCACGGGGCTGGTGCCGGTGCTGCTGGTTTCCATGGCCATCGGCCGCAAGATGATCATCATGCACAAATGGGATGCAGGTGAAGCGCTGCGGCTGATCGAGAAGGAACGCTGCACCTATTTCGTTGGCGTGCCGACCATGAGCCTGGAGCTGATGCAGCATCCGGACCGGCACAAATATAACCTGTCGACGTTGGTTGATATCGCCTCTGGCGGCGCTCCGCGCCCGCCCGAACATGTCGAGCGGCTGGCACATGAATTTGAAGGCAAGCACCCGGTGCAGGGTTATGGCCTCACCGAAACCAACGGCGTAGGCGCCGGCAATATCCGCGAGAATTACCGCAACAAACCGGCCAGCACCGGCCGCGCCGCGCCGCCGCTGATGGAAATCCGCATCGCCGCCGGCGATGGCCCCGTGGGCGATGCGCTGCCGGCCGGAGCGGTGGGTGAAGTCTGCCTGCGTTCGGTGTGCAACTGCCGGGGTTACTGGAATAAGCCCGAAGCCACTGCCGCGGCGTTCGTTGGCGATGGCTGGTTCCGCAGCGGCGATCTCGGCTATCTGGATGACGAAGGCTATCTGTTCATCGTCGATCGCAAGAAGGACATCATCATCCGCGGCGGCGAGAATATCAGCTGCCAGGAAGTGGAATCGGCGATCTATGCGCACCCGGCGGTGGCCGAAGTGAGTGTGTTCGGCCTGCCCGATGAACGGCTGGGCGAGATCGTGGGCGCCGTTGTCCATGCCAAACCGGGCGAGCATCTCGATCCCGATGCGCTGATCGATTTCCTGAAAGCCGGGATGGCCGCCTACAAGATACCGGCCAAGCTGTGGATGAGCGCCGATCAGCTGCCCAAGCTGGGATCGGCCAAGATCGACAAGGTGACGCTGAGAAAGCAGTATCGTGCAGCGTGGGCCGCAAACGCGGCCTGAGTCTATTTGGCTGAGTCGGGAGACGACCAATGTTCACCACAATGCTGGAAGGCACCAAGGACGACTGGATGCATATTGCGTCCGAGCACATGAAGCATCAGCAATCCGCCGCCGCCGATCAGATCATCGACTCCCTGAAGCGCCTCGAAGCCATCGAGGTCGGTTTCGGCGCCAATCAATTGGTCCATAGCCTGATGACCGCCACCCTGGCCCGCCGCGACGGTGCCAACGACGAGGAGGTGGTCGCAGCATTGTGCCACGACATCGGCAAATTGTTCAGCATCCCCAACCACGGCGCCATCGCCGGTGAAATGCTCAAACCCTATGTGGCCGACGAGATCTACCACGCCATCGTCCACCACCAGGATTTCCAGGGCCGTTACTATTACGAGCACCTGGGCAAGGACCCGAACGCCCGCGAGAAATATCGCGGTGAACCGTGGTTCGAGATGGCCGAAAAGATCGTCGACCGCTGGGACGCGCCGGCGTTTGATCCGGATTACGACGTGGACAGCCTCGAAAGCTTTGAACCGGAAATCCGCCGGGTGTTCGCTGCGCCGAAGCGGGGCATCTAGGCCGCTGTTTCGGCGTCTTCGTCATCCTCGTCGGCCGTGCCAATCAGCGCACGCACCTGCACTTCATCCAGTTCGCCAGCGATTTTCTGGAACAGCGGATCGCGCCATGCCGCTTGCAGCGTTTCCGGTCCCTGGCCTTCGGCATCGATCAGTGCGGGATCGGCGGTAATCGCCGCTGCCGCGCGCGGCCAGCGCAGTTCCAGGATGGTCCACAGCACGATCGCATCGAAATCGACGCTGCGCCCTTCCAGCAGGCTGCGCGCCTGAGTCATACCAATGGCATTGACCAGCCGCTTCATGCCGCGCGGGTTGGGCTCGATATAGGAAACCCAGCGCAGCAGGCGATGCTCTACCACCCTGTCCGCCGCCGCGGTGGACAGGCGCGCCACGGCCTGGGCACGCAGGGCCGGCCGCTGCTCCTCGGGTGCGGCGGCGATGGCGGCCTGGATCTCCTCGTGGCGCACCGCCGTTTCAGGCAGACGCGCCTCTTCCGGCAGATCGGTTTCGGCGGCCCCCAGCAGCCGGCCGAGATAGGCGCGCTTCACCGCCACCGGCAGCGCCGGAATAGTGACAGAAACCTGGAACATCTTGTCCAGAAACAGATCGCCCACCGGCCGCGCCTTGTCGCCGCCGTCTTCAAACAGGCTGAACCGCTGGGCAAAGCTGGCGGTGATCCAGTACCGATCGGCCACCGCCAGAAACACCACGGGCTGGCCGCGAAACAGGGTCTGGATGCCTTCCAGCAGGTCGGTCACGGTGCCGGCATCGCAGCGATCCAAATCATCGAGCACGATCAGCACCGGGCATGGGCATTCCGTCACCAGCATGTCGAACAGGGTGATGAACGGTCGGAAACTGTCGGTGCGCAGCGCATCAAAGCTTTCGGCGGCGCGCCGGCCACCCAGCATCGGCGCGCGCAGGAAGCTGATGGCCACACCGGTGGCGGTGATGATGCCGCCCAATGTGCCCTGCCACTTTTCGATGACGCCGGTGATGGTGCTGCCGGCAAAGGCCGCCGCCGCCAGGGCCAGCAGGCCGCCGGCCACCATGTAGACATTCTCCACCGATGGCGACACCCAGGCCCAGCGCAGATCAA
>JAIXPM010000160.1 GCA_027486275.1 Sphingomonadales bacterium
GACTGCAAATCCGTGCACCCGGGTTCGATTCCCGGTCGGGCCTCCACAGTTTGCGCCTTTTGTGTCGGCAGTGCCGCATGGTGATGGCGAAATCCGCATTGACGAAGCCAGCAGCGCCCAACAAACCTGTCTCTGTCGATCGGGGAGCAGGGGATGGGGCAGGATTCGGCGACTCGCCGGGATTTCTTCGTGGGTGCTGGTGCATTGGGAGCGATGGCGTCGGCTCCGGCATTGGCCGCCGCACCCGTTGATCCGCTTTTGGCTCTGCCCGGTCGCCGCATCGCTGGCCTGATCGCGGAGCGTAAGGCGAGCGTGGAAGAGGTGATGCGCGCCGTGCTGGCGCAGATCGCCGCTCACAACCCGGCCCACAATGCCATCGTGGCGCTGCAGGATGGTGACCGGCTGTTGGCGCAGGCACGGGCGATGGATGCGCGGCTGGCCGCAGGCGAAACGCCGGGGCCGCTGTTTGGTCTGCCGTGGGCGGTGAAGGATCTTGCCGAGGTGATCGGCATCCGCTCCACCGACGGATCGCTGGTGAACAAGGATAGGATCCCCACCAGCGAAGGCATCATGGTGCAGCGGCTGCGCGCAGCAGGCACAATCTTCATCGGCAAGACCAACGCGCCCGAATTCGGCTTTGGCTCCCACACGATCAACCGCGTCTATGGCCCTACGCGGAACAGCTTCGACCCCAGCCGCTCGGCCGGGGGCAGCAGCGGCGGCGCAGGCGTGGGGCTGGCCCTCAGGATTCTGCCCCTGGCCGATGGTTCGGATTTTGGCGGCAGCCTGCGCAACCCGGCGGCATGGAACAATGTCTTCGGGTTTCGCACCGGCACCGGCGTCATCCCGCCGGAAGGCAATGACCAATGGATTGGCCGCATGGGCGTATCGGGCCCGATGGCGCGGCATGCGGCCGATTTGGGCCTGGTGCTGTCGGTGATGGCCGGCAAGCATCCTGGGTCGCTGCAATCGATCGATGTCGATGCCCGCGCCTTTGCCGGGCCGCTTGGTGCTGATCACAGGGGCGTGCGGATCGGTTGGCTCGGCAATTGGGGCGGGCGTGTGCCGCATGATCCGGCGGTGCTGAAGATTTGCGAAGGTGCGCTGCCGGCGTTTCGCGCCATGGGCTGCACGGTCGATGCCGCGCAGGTGGATTTCGAAATCGAGCCGGTGTGGCAGGCGTTGCTGCTGCTGCGCAGCTGGATGTCGGGCACCGGCCTGCAGCGGCTGGCCGATGATCCGGCGACGCGCGACCTGATCGGCCCGCAGGCCCATTGGGAGATCGCCAACAGCCGCAACATCACCGGTGCCCAAGTGCTGAACGCGTCGGCGGTGCGCAGCACATGGACACGGGCGGTGGACAAATTGTTCGAACACCATGATTTTCTGGTTGCGCCGGCAGTGCAGCTGCTGCCCTTCCCGGTGGAGCAATTCTGGCCGACCGAGGTCGCTGGCAAGACGATGCGCACCTATCATGAATGGATGCTCGGCACGTTCCTGGTGACGATGACCGGTCTGCCGGCGCTGGCAGCCCCGGCGGGCTTCTCGCCCGGTGGCCTGCCGGCCGGTTTCCAGATCATCGGCCGGCGCGGTGCCGAACTGGCCTGCCTGAAACTCGCCCACGCCTATGAACAGGCGGCACGGCCCGTTATCGACCGGCTGCCGCCGGCGCTGGCCTGAGGGGAAAGCGACATGCCGATTTTGGGTGTGGCCCTGCTGGCCGCCTGCACGCTTGCCGGGTTGTTTGTCGGTGATCTGCTCGGCGCGGCGCTGGGCCTGGAGGCGAATGTTGGCGGCGTGGGTGTCGCCATGTTGCTGCTGATTGCGCTCACCAATCTGCCGGGGCGACGGTTGGGGCCGGAAACGCCAACGGGCAACGGCGTGCAGTTCTGGAGCCTGATGTATATCCCGATCATTGTTGCCATGGCAGCCAAACAGAATGTGTTTGCGGCCGTTTCGGGCGGGGTGATGGCGGCAGTGGCAGGCGTGTTGGCGGTGCTGGCTGCGTTCGCGCTGGTGCCGGTGCTCAGCCGTTGGGCGCAGCGGCCGTGATGGAGCGCATATTCAAATTCGCCGGCGACAACGGTCTGCTGGTGGCATTCGTCTTCGTTGGCGTCATCATGGTGCTGGCCTATTCCCTGTCCCGTCATGTCGCGCGCGGAAAGGTGCATGGATCGGCAATCGCCATTGCGCTGGGACTGCTGCTCGCCTTCTGGGCGGGGGCCGATACCGGTGGCAAGAATGGCGTGGCGGATTATCCGCTGCTGGCCGGGATCGGCGTGCTGGGCGGCAACATGTTCCGCGATTTCGCCATCGTCGCCACCGCGTTCGGCGTGCGGTTGGAAGATCTGCGCAAGGCCGGCCTGGTTGGCGCGCTCTCCGTGCCCATAGGCGTGGTCTTGTCGTTTGCTGTGGGGGCAGCGGTGGCGCTGGCGTTCGGCCTCACCGATCCGGCCGAGATCACCACTATTGGCGCCGGTGCGGCAACGTATATCGTCGGGCCGGTGACGGGCGCGTCGCTGGGCGTGTCGTCGCGGATCGTATCGCTCAGCATCGCGGCGGGGCTGGTGAAGGCGGTGCTGGTGATGGTGGCGACGCCGCTGGTGGCGCGGCGCATCGGGCTCGACAACCCGGCCAGCGCGATGGTCTATGGCGGGCTGATGGGCACCACCAGCGGTGTGACCGGCGGGCTGGCTGCCACTGATCCCAAGCTGGTGCCGTACGGCGCGATGACATCCACCTTCTACACCGGGCTGGGCTGCCTGCTGGGGCCGTCGCTGATCTACCTGGTGATCAGGGCCGTGCTTTAGGCCCAGATGCGTTCGATGAACCAGAAGCTGGCGATGCTGCCGATGGCATAGGCGCTGGCCAGCACTCCAGGGCGCAGCGCGGCGGGTGTGAGGCGACGCAGCCCGGCGATCACGGCGAGCGTGGCGGCAATGATCAGCATCTGGCCGGCTTCCACCCCCAGATTGAAGGTTAGCAGCGCCATTGGCAGATCCGTTTCGGGCAAGCCGATCTCGCGCAGGGCGCCGGCAAAGCCAAAGCCGTGCAGCAGGCCGAACAGGAAAGCGACCAGCCAGGGCAGCCGTTCCGACAGGCGGGGCTGGCCGGGCTTTGCCTTCACGATCTCCACGGCGAGGAAGATGATGGAGAGCGCGATCACCGCCTCCACCGGCGCTTGCGGCAGGCCGAACAGGCCGAGTGTGGTGCCAGCCAGTGTGATCGAATGAGCGATGGTGAAGGCGGTGGCCGCCGCCACCACCGGCCAGCCGCGTTGCAACAGCAGCACGAGGGCGACCACGAACAGCAGATGATCGAAACCGCCGATAATATGATCGACACCGATCGTAAAATAGGTGCGCGCCACCTGCAGGGCGTCGGGCACGGCAGCAACCGTCGCGGTGGCACGGCCGGGCAGCAGCCGCTCGGTCTGCACCGGCCGGCCCAGTGGCGCGATGCGCAGCAGCGTGTCGGTGAAGCCGGGTTCCAGCCCCGCAAGGCCGACGCTCGCCCCATCCAGCGTTCGGGAACAGGCAGCGCGCCCGGTTGCCACCAGGGCCCCCACCGAAAGCCGCGCTTCGTCCATCGTTACCCGGCAGAACGGCGGCAGCAATGGCGTTGCGCTGGCCGCCAGCCCGCCCAGCACGGGGGCCTTCCACACGATCTTCCAGTCGTTGGCGCTGCGCTGCGTGAGCTCCAGATAGCCAGGACGCAGTTCATCAGCCCGGGCCGGCAGGGCACCGGCCAACAGCGCCAGCAGGGCCAGCGCGCGAAGCAGCAGGCCGATCATGATGGGCGCTTGATCTCCACCTCGTAACTGTCCAGCAGTTGCTGCAGGTGCGCGTCCTGCGCCTTGCGGATGGCGTCGCTGCGCCAATCATTTTCAAGCCGATGGCGCACATCGGCCAGGCGCGGCGGCGGCGGCTTTACCCGCTGATTGATGCGCACCAGGTGCAGGCCAAACCCGGAAACCACTGGCCCCATCCAAGTGCCCACCGGCAGCCGCGCGAGGGCGGTGGCGAAATCATCGCCCATTTGTTCGGCCAGATCGGTCTGGCTGGCATCGTCGAAACGGGCGGGCAGGGGCAGCGGCTGCGTCGTGATGCCGGGTCGCGCGCCCTTGGGTATGCGCCCTATCTCGGCGGCAGCGGCGGCCCGCAGCGCTGGGGCGTCGGGGCCGAGATAGATCTGCTCCAGCCGATAACGTGGCGGCGCGGCATAACGGGCTGGATCGGCATCAAGCAGCGCCTGCAGTTCGGCATCACTGGGCCGAGCGGCTTCGGCTTCGGCACCGGCGATAGCCAACATCTTGTTGCGCAACCGCTTCTTCACCACTTCGTCGTCGGCATCGAGGCCGAGGCGCAGCGCCTCGCGGTAATAGACTTCGCCGCGGACATGATCGCTGATCAGCCCGTCCAGCTCTTCGGCCGTGGGCGGGCGCCGGAAGGCACGGACATGGTGGTTGACGAGCCCGGCCACCACCGGCTCATCAACGATGATCCGGCGCTCGCCCAGATCGGGCGCCCGCCCCGACAACGCAACGAACACCAGGGCGCCCAGCACCAGGAAATGCACCAGAGGCTCGCGCAGTAGTGCCGCTGCGCGGGTTCGCCATGCCGTCATGCCTGCGCCTCAGCTCTTGTCCAAATTCTGATTGGGCGTGTACCAGATTGGCGAGGTATAGGCACGTTCCTGGCTCTTCACCCGGACTTCCGGTGGCAGTTTCAGCTTGTACCGCACCGCATCATAAGCGGGCCAACTGGGCGTCGGGATTTCCAGCACACGCAGATAATAGAAGCTGCTGATCGCGGGATCGAAGGCGGGATCGGTCCAAACGGTGGTCAGTGCAGCGGCGCCGATATTGTTCTTGTAGGTGGCGGTGGCGACATTGACCGTATCTCCCACCGAAGGCAGCTTGCCGGCAACCGGCTTGCGGTCACCGCTCCACGCCACGTCGAACACTTGCTCGTGCGTCTTGCCGGCCTTGTCGATCCAGCCCTTCACCACCTGCACGCGATCAAGGTTGGCGCCCTCCGGGTCTTTCAGGGCCGAGATGAGCAGCCGCGGCGCGCCGCCTTTGCCCGGCTTCAGCTCTCCGCCCATCGGCACGCCACGGGCATAGCCGGCACGCACCCAATCGCCCTTCAGATCATCGGCGGTGAAATCCCAGCCGCCAAAAACCCGCACCGTCATGCGCGGGCCGGTGCTGGCATAGACTTCGCGCCGCGTCATCGCATCGAAGATGGCAGCGCGGGTGTTGGCTTTGGCCCACACGGCGGCATAGCCGCTGGCGAGATAATGCCAACCGAAACGACCCTTGCGGGTGCCCAGGTTCTGCGGCGCCATGGTCCGGGCCGCGCTCGGTTCGGTGCCGCTGTGCTTGCCGAAGAATTGGTCTTCATCGGCGGTGGCAAGGGCGGTGTGGCTGTCGGTCGATCCGATCAGGCCGAACTTGTAGGGGTTCACCCCCGTCTGCGCTTCCAGGGCCAGGCCGCGCTTCAGTGCCTCGCGCACATATTCGCCGGCATACATGGACGGCACCTTGGGCTGGTTAGAGAGGAGATTGTTCATCTCCCAACCGGCCACGCCATAGCCGGAAAACTCGTCGTTGGGCGACAGGAAGGGATGGGCTTCGCTGTCGCCCTTGATCTGGGTGATCTCCACCACCGGCTCCAGGCGGGCGCGGCGCTTGGCATAGGCTGCCGTCATCGGGCCGCCGCCGGGCTGGGTCAGCTCAAACATCAGGCCGTTGGAAAGATTGCTGTTGTGCGGGATCGCCAGCACCCGGCCGCCGGTCGATTTCTCATAGGCATCCATATAGTTCCAGATCTCGTCTGGCGTCGCCTTATAGGTGGGGTCGATCGGCACCACGGTGCGCACCTTGTCTTCGCCGTCGCGGAAGATGATGTTGCGGTGCAGATTGTTGCCGCCCTGCATCAACGTATATTCAAAGCCGTGGAAGGCAGTGAACGTGCCGGGTTCATTATAGCGTTCGACGGCATCCACGTTGGCGTTCCACACTTTTTTTGTGCGTTTGGCGGCGCCATCGGCGTTGAGCATGGCTTCGGGCACAGCATTGCGGCCGCGCGCATCCAATATTTCGGCCATGGCGCGCTGCGATCCAGCCGGGCCTTCGTTCATCATGTCGTGCCAACGCCGCATGGTGGCATCGCGGATCAACAGGCGCGGCGAATCGGCAAGTGC
>JAIXPM010000248.1 GCA_027486275.1 Sphingomonadales bacterium
GCTTCCATGATCAATATCTGCAGGCCTTCAACCGGCCCAGCGTCACCTTGGTTCACACCGATGGCAAGGGTGTCGAGCGCATCGACGAAACCGGCCTGTGGGTGGACGGCGAGCACTATGAAGTGGACTGCATCATCCACTCCACCGGGTTCGAAGTCGGCACCCCCACCGAAGAACGCACCGGTTTCGATCCGGTTGGCAATGGCGGCCAGAAGCTTTCCGAGGCTTGGGAAGCGGGCATGCGCACGCTGCACGGGCTCAACAGCGCCGGTTTTCCCAACCTGTTCCTCGTCCAGTTCGCGCAGGCGGCCAATTTCATCGTCAACGTGCCGCACAACTGGATGGAAACCGGCACCAGCATCGCTGCCATCGTGCGCCACATGACCGATCATGGCCTGAAGACGGTGGACGTGGACGCAAAGGCCCAGGAGGACTGGGTGAAGCTGCTGCTCTCCGGCCCCGGCATGATGATCAACAGCCCGGACTGCACGCCCGGCTATTACAACAACGAAGGCCAGCCCATGGATGATCGCGCCAAATATGCGGTGGGCTATCCGGCCGGGCCGAACGCGTTTTTCAGCTACATGAAGGGCTGGCGGTCAGACGGGCAATTCAAGGGGCTGCACTTCGCTTAGCCGGTCGCGGGCAGGAACTCGCGCGCGGCCTCGGCCAGCAGGATCGGCACGCCGTCGCGGATCGGATAAGCGATGCCGGCCGTGTCGTTGACCAGCTCCTGTCGTTCCCGATCATGGCGCAGCGGCTGCTTGGTCTGCGGGCAAACCAGCAGGGCGAGCAGGCGCGGATCGAGCGCGGCACCGCTCATTGCAGGCGGCCACTGCTGCCGCTGCCTGGCCCAACGGCAAAGCTCATCAATGCGCTGAGCGTTTGCGCGCGGTCAGCCAGGGTGGGGGCTTCAAGCAGCGCCTGCTTCTCGGGCGGATCGAACGGCAGCGCGCCGGCCAGAGCCGTCACCAGCCCTTCATCGTCAGCCGATTGCACCGCCTCCCAATCGGCGGCGAGCCCGCGCGCATCAAGATAGGGGCGCAGCGCGTCTTCCAGGCTGGCGCGGCTGGCGGCATCCAGCGATTCTTCCTCGGCCCTGTCGTCGGCAAAGCCGTGATAATCGGTCATCACCTGGCGATAGAGCGTGTCGCGCTCCAGTTCGGCGCCCACCTGGAAGCGGCTGACGCCGACCAACGTGACAAGGATGCGGCCATCGTCGGTTTCGCGATATTCGGTGATCCGGCCGAGGCAGCCGACCTTGTAGAGCGGCGGCGGATCACCGCCTCTGCTTCCTTGGGGCGCCTTCGGCTGGATCATGCCGATGATCCGGTTGGCAGCGCCGGTTGTAAGGGGACAAGACTGATTGGAGTCCGGATATCTCCGGCTATCGGCGGCTAACTCTGGCGATTGTGGCCGGAAATTAGGCACTTGGAGGGCGCTCATCCAGGCGGCGGAAAAATTGAGACTGTCTGGAGTGTGGGGCGATTTCGGGGGTTTTGGGACAAGACCTTTTGGAGTCTCCGCTTTGACCCGATTGGCTTCTCAGACGCTTCTTATCCACGGTAAAACGGCCACTGGGAGCCCTCTGAGGCGGCTGTGAGAGGCCGATTTCAGCATGCGGAACTGGGACTCTAATTCGCCCAGTTCCAGTGAGGCTCGCTAACAGGCCATAACTATCTGTATTTGCGGTCAAATCAGGCCTTTCTAGCGCTGCATCTGCGCGTCCGGGACCGGCTGGAACTGGGCCCGTGGCCGATCGGTAACAGAGTGGCAAATTGGGCACATTTCAAACCGGCTTCAATCCGAAGGTGCCGAGGATTCGGGCGGCCACCCGGAGGCCCGGACCATCTTCGTCTGTCACGGTCACGCCGGGCGGTGGCTCGTCGCCGGTGAAGTGGCGCACGAGCGGCTTTCCGTCGAGGAACCACAGGTAATAACCCTGAGCGACCCACTCGGCGGTGTCCTCGCAGAGGATCAGATCACCCTCGATGCCCAGGTCGGTGTATTGGCTGGTGGGAAGTTCGGCCAGCCACAGCCGCTTAGAACGCCGGACGTGGCTGTAAAGCCAGTCGCGACGGATCGGAACCACTTCGATAGGTTCTGGCTTGCCCTCGTCCGTGAAGGCGTGAAGGTCGTAGCGGGGCAGCTCGACCCACTCTGAATCATCGGCGCTGCGCAGCGGGTTGCGGTTCCGGCTTTCCCTGCCCGTAATCAGCCATTCGACTGAAACATCAAGCGCTTGGGCAATTTTCACTGCCGGTTCGGCGCCGGGTGAAACCTTGTGCACGATATCGCGCAGCGTCCCCGCATTGACGCCTGCCTCACGAGCAAAGGTGGCCAGCGGCTTGCCATTCAGGCGCGCAAAGATGCGCTCGCCCCAAGGCGTCAGCGATTTCTCGCTTGCATCAGCAAGAAGTTTCGTGTTTTTAGACGTCATGCCAATCAAATCATCGGAATGTCTCGCATGAGCTACCACTCCTTCCACGCTGAAGACGTGAAGGCGGCGATCCGCAAGCGCTTTGGTTCATTGACGAAATTCGAGGAAGAGCATGGCTTCCCGCCGAAAAGCGTTTCGGCAGTGCTGCGCGGCGCGACGAGCGCGCGGATCGGCCAGGCGCTGGACGCTGTCATGGTTCTGGAACGGGCCACTGTGCTCCCCAAGCCATCAGAATTTTCGACTGATACCGCCAAACGCGCACCTGCGCACCGTATAAATCGTAAGGCCGCTTAATATGGCCGAGCTCCCGCAGCTGGCCGCCCGGCCGATCATCCGCGTTTTTATCGATCAGATCGATGTTCCGACTGACCGGCTTCGCACGCTTAAGCCTGAACAGGCCGCCGCGATTGGAGCCGCCATCGCCGCCGATCGCCAGTATGACCCGATCAGCATTGCGCGCCTGCCCGGCCAGACGGGTTATGTCCTGGTCGACGGCCTGCACCGGCTGGAGGGCTGCCGAAGCGCTGGGTTGACCGACATTGAAGCGCGCGTGGTCGAGGCCAACAGGACGTCGCGCCTCCGGCAAGAGGCGATGAGCGCCTGGGCGCGTGCAGATCACGACGCATTCGATAAGGCCGCCCAGGTCGCGGCGATGGTTGATCTTGCCAAGGCCGGCACTGTCGAACCGGCCGACGGCGACGAGGCTTGTGTAATGATTACACAAGCCCTGCGCTGGGACCTAGGAGTGGCCAACGACCTTGGTGTCAGCCGCGAAACGGTGATGCTCTACCTGCGGCTAAGCCGAAATTTCGATGCCGCGCAGAGGAAGATCCTGCGCGAAAAGGGCATCGCCCGAGACTTGATGCCGCTGCTCCGCTTGGCGGCTCTGCCGGCAGATCAGTTTGCCGTGGCATGGGGCCACATCGACACGTCGGAAAAGCCCACCATCGCCGAGGCGCTGGCTCTGGTCGCGCCGGGCCCCGTGAACAAATTTGATAAGCAGAAGGCCAAGGTCCTGGAGCAAGCCAGGACTTGGCAGCCGCGCCAGCTGTCAGAGCTGATCAACCTGTTGCGCCAGCTCCACCGGGAAATCACCGGGGGCGACGCCGAATGAGCCGGTGCGACAGCTTCAATGAGGCATACCGGGCTGCCGTGCTGGCGATGGTGGCAAGCTACCAGGCCCGGCGGCTTCGCCGAACCCATGCGGTGTGGCGTGTCATTTCGATGCTGGACCATGGTCCATCCGAACGCACGATTTACCGGTGGTTGAGCGCATCCGGCCTCACCACAGATTATCGCGGGGTTGCCGCTGCCGACCGGGCTTGGCGCCGGCAAACCGGCGGGGTTTGGAGCAAGCTCTGATGCCCAAGCGCCGGCCCGCATTGTCCGACCTGCAGATGGCCTTCAGCTTTGACGTGCCGGCGGCAGCGACTGAGGCCGGCGATCTCGCTGGTTTCGGTCCGATGCTGGCCGCCAGCGTCGCCCGCGCCTGCCGCGAAGCGGGTCGGCCCCGCACCGATATCGCTTCCGCCATGTCTGCCGTCTTGGGTGAGCATGTGTCGAAACTAACGCTGGACGCATATGCCAGCGAGTCCCGCGGGGACCATAATATTCCAGCGCACCGCTGGTGGGCACTGATCGCGGTCACCGGCCGCTGGGATATTGCCGACGCGATCGCCGCGCGCACAGGCGCACGCTTGCTTTCTGGTGACGAAATCCGTGCCGCTGAGCTGGGCCACGTCCAGGCACAGATCGGCGAACTGCAGGAGCGCCTGAAAGAGCTGAAAAAAGGCGCTCGGCCCTTCGCGCGGAGCATGACTTAATGCTGGCCTGCTCCCTTTGGATGACAGCGCAAGAGATCGCGGAATCGGGCCTGCCCGACGTGCCGAGCGACAAGCGCAAGGTCAACGAGATGATCGCGCGCGACCGGTGGGCGATGTGCGCCGGCAGCGACGGTCAACCTCTCCATCGCAAGCGCGCCGGCCGCGGCGGCGGCTTTGAATGGCACAGCTCGCTGCTGCCCGAACGGTCCCGTCTTGCGCTCGTGAAGCGTGGATTGATCGCGGCTCCAGTGGAAACCACCTCCCGTATTGTTACGCTGGCGCCCGCCCGCGGTACCAGCGAGCGTGCGGCCAGCCAATGGGCGCAATTTGAACGTCTGCCCCAGGCCGCCAAGGATGAAGCCGCTCGCAGGCTGGCCGTTCTGGCTGCTATCGAGGCAACCCAGGCCGCCGGCACCACGAAAACCCGCGCCATTCAGATCGTTGGCACCCAACACGGCGTGTCGGCCGCCACGATCAACAACTGGTTCGCCGCCGTCGCCGGCGTGTCGCGCGCCGATCGGCTGGCATTCCTGGCGCCCGAACGTCGCGGCGGCGGCGCCCAGGCGGAGATCGATGCCGACGCCTGGCAGCGCTACGTTTCCGACTATCTCAGCCCATCGCGGCCGACCCATGCCGCCTGCTATTGGCGCACCCAATTGTGGGCCGAGGCCGCCGGCATCGAGATCCCGCACGCCAAGACCTTCCAGCGCCGGTTTGAGAAGGAAATTCCGCCCGAAGTGGTGCTCGCAAAGCGCGAAGGCATGGACCGGGTGGTGGAGATGATGCCCGCGCAAGAGCGCTCGGTCGCGCACCTGCATGCCCTGCATTCGGTCAACATCGATGGCCACCGTTTCGACGTCCGCGTGCAGTGGCCCGATGGCTCCATCGATCGGCCAATGCTGATCGGCGTCCAGGACCTTTTCAGCCGCAAAATGCTGGCCTGGCGCATCGACAAGACGGAGAACGAAGCCGTCGTCCGGCTGGTTTTTGCCGACCTGTTCAAGCGCTGGGGCGTGCCGCGCCGCGCTTATCTGGATAACGGCCGGGCTTTTGCCTCTTACGGCATCTCCAACGGCACCAAAACGCGGTTCCGCTTCAAGATGCGCAACGATCTGCCTGAGGGCCTGCTGGTGGCCATGGGCATCGAAGTCACGTTCGTCACCCCATTCCACGGCCAGGCCAAGCCGATCGAGCGCACCTGGAAGGATTATTGCGAGCACATCGCCCGCCATCCGGCCTGCATGGGCGCCTATCTCGGCCCCAACACACAGGAAAAACCGCACAATTATGGCGACCGGACCATGCCGCTGGCCGAATTCAGCGCGCTGGTCGATCAGCAGATCGCGCTGCTCAACGCGAAGATGGGTCGCCGCACGGAAATGGCGCGCGGCGGCAGCTTCGACCAGGCATTCGAGCGCTCGATCGCCGCTGGCGCGCCGGTTGGCCGGGCAAGCCCCGAGCAGCTGCGCATGGCGCTGCTGACCAGCGAGATGGTGTCCACCGATCGCAAATCAGGCGCCGTCACATTCGCCGGCAACCGGTACTGGACCGATGGCATGGGCGCCTATGCCGGCAAGCGGGTCGTGCTGCGCTTCGACCCGGACGATCTGCACGGATCCGTGTTCGCCTATGACATCGAAGGCAAGTTCATCGCGGAACTGCCGGTGCTGGATGCTGTCGGCTTCGACAATTTGCCCGCCGCCAAACGCCAGGCAGCGCTGAAATCCAGCTGGAAGAAGAAGGTCCGCGCCGCCGTCGACGCCGAGCAGCTGCTCACCGCCGACGAACTGGCCCGCACGATGCCCGGCGCGCCGCCTGCCACCGAAACGCCCAGCCCGCGCGTGTTGCGCCCCGTGCGCTCCTCGCGCGGCGGCGCAGCTGCTGCGGTGGTGGCTGAAAATGACGTGATCGACCGGCTCGGAGCCGGCCTTGCCGCGATGTCGGAAGGGCCTGGCCTTCGGGTGGTCAAATGAATGGCGGCCGGCGGGGTGGAGCCCGCCGGCCGCCGGTACCGGGCGCTTTTGCCCAGCTTGGAGAAGGAGTGGATAGCATGGCTTCGAAACCGCAGGAAAGGTCCGATTCTGGCGCCGATGTCGAAGGCGCGCGCCGGCGTCTGTTGGACTGGAAAGACCGGAACAATCTGTCGTGGGCGGCGGCATCAGCGAAGGTCGGCCTGCCGGCCGGCACGCTCAGCGGCTTCGGCGGTGGCAGCTACACCGGCGACAACGCCAAGATCGCCGCCCAGGTCGATCGCTTTTTCGCCGCCGAAAACGAGCAGATCAATCTGCGCCGCAACCAGGTGATCGAGGCTCCGGCCTTCCAGGTCACGCGCGCCGCGCGGAAGCTCTACAACGTCCTCCACTACGCCCGGCGCGGCAAGATGGCGGCCGCTGCCACCTCGCCCGGTTTTGGCAAGACGAGCGCGCTGCGCCAGTTCGCGGCCGATGTGCCCAACGTCTTCCTGGTCACGATGGCGCCCAGCACCGCCGGGGTGCAGCCGATGCTCACCGCGATCCTGAAGGCGATGGGCGAGCGCGAAGTGCGCGGCAGCCCGCAGATGCTGTCGGATCGGATCAAGGAACGGGTGGCAGCCGCCAGCGCGGTGATCGCGCTCGACGACGCCCAGCACCTTTCGCCCAAGGCGCTCGATGAACTGCGCGGCATCCACGATGTCACCAGCGTCGGCGTGGCGCTGTTCGGCAACGCCGGGCTGATGGAAACGCTGGAAGGCGGCACCCGCGCCGTTTCCCACGCCCAGTTGTTCAGCCGGATCGGCATCCGGATCGTCGAGATCAAGGCCTATCCGGAAGACGCCGAGCAGCTCGGCCGCGCCTGGGGCATCGAGGATGAGCGGATGCTCGGCTGGCTCGCCACCCTGTCGCAGCAGCCCGGCGGCCTGCGCCTGGTCGCCCAGGTGATCGAACTGGCGATGTTCCTGGCCGTCAACGACGATCAGGGCCTCGCGCTGCCCCACCTGCAGGACGCCTACGCGCAGCTTTCTGCGCGCCGGCTGGCGGCGTGATCGCCATGTTCGACGAAACCGATCCCGAGCTGGAGGAAAAGGCCACCGGCCTGCCGCTCCTCGCTGTCTGGGCCGCCGGCATCTTTGTGGGCTGGTGCCTGCTGATCGCCGCTTATCACTTCATCGCCAGCGTGGCCGTGCCGGCCGCTGGCGCCCTCTGGAGGGCCTTTCAATGACCGTTAGCAACCATCTGGCGGAAATCCGCACCGCCCTTTCGCTGCTGTCTGCCCAGCAGGCGCAGGACAACCTGACCCGCGCCGACATGGTGGCCGCGTTGAACGCGGTGGAGCGCCACTGCGATGCGATCGCAGCGCTCACCGCGCCGGCAGACGTCGCCACGCTGCCGATCCTCACCCTTCACGACGTGGTGACCGAAGGCCGCGCCACCGTCGCCCGCCAGGCCGCCGGCCGCCACCACCTGCAGGTGGTCACCAACTCGGGAGACGCGGCATGACGGCCCGAGCCAATCAGATCGTGGCGCAGCTGACGCTGGCCAAGGGCAAGTGGATGGACAGCGACACGCTGGCCAAGGCGCTGGGCATCGGCAAGCCGCAGGTTTCGGCCGCCGTTTCGGAGGCGCGCAGCCAGCTGGGTTACCCGATCGAAACCCACCCGATCCGCGCTGTCGGCTGGCGGCTGCCGCCCGACACGATGTCGCCGGCACCGCCGGCCGAGCCACCGCTTTCGCGCAACGGCGAGAAGATGCTGGCGATGCTGGAGGCCGCCGCCGGCGAATTCGTGTCGGGCAAGGTGCTGGCTGATCCGCTGGGCATCTATCCGTCTGAACTCGGGCGGATCGCCAAGCACATCATGCTGAAGCGGCCCGGCCTGGTCGTCGAGGGCGAGCGCGGCCGCGGCTATCGACTGCGCCAGGCCGGCACGGTGGACCCCGAGCCGCCAACGGCGGAGCCGGCCAAGCTGCCGCAGGCCCCGCTGCCGAAGCACGTGTCCCACCGGGCCGGGATCGAGCTACTGGCCCTTCTGGCGCCGCAGACGGCGGAGCGCGTGCGCGATATCGCCCTGGAAAGCGGGCAAACCGCCACCGCCGCGATGGAACGGCTGATCTGGTATGGCATCGAGGTCCACCGCGATTTGATCGCCAGCGGCGAGCATCCGCTCCGGCTGGAGCGCGCGGCATGAACGCCGTCACGTTCCAGCGGCTGAGCGATGACGCCGCTCAGATGGCCGGCCACCTCGCCGCCATTGCCGAACTGCGCGCGCAGCTGAATTTGCTGGAGGCGGCCGTGCTTGGCGATATGGCGCGCCCCGGCGCGGCGCTGTTCCCGCGCGTCTGGATCGACCGCCTCGCCGAGCTGGTGGTGTTCGAATATGGCATCGACGTCACTGAGCTGCGCGGTTCCTATCGCCACCCGCGTTTCACCAAGCCGCGCTTTTTGTGGGTGTGGCTGGTGAAGGAAATCGCCAAGGCCAGCTATCCGCAGGTCGCCCAGCTGACCGGCTATGCCGATCACACCGCCGTGCGTCATGCCTGCCAGCGCGTCCACGGCTGGCGCACTTCAACGCCGGATTTCAAGACCTTCAGCGACCAGCTGCTGCAGATCGGCCGCGCTCTGCGCGCGCCGTCCGCTACGCCGGCTGAGCCGGAAGCGGAGCCCGGCCAATGACCGCGCGCGCCAGCTTCGCCCGGCCCACCCGCGCCATCGCGCCCGGCCTGCTCTGGCACTCCGGCTGCCACTGCCCTGGCTGCGGCCAGCAGCAATGGAACGTCGGCCGCGTCACCGCCGAGTGCGCCACCTGCGCCACCGCCCTGATCATCGCCGAGGTCGATGGCCTCACCCACCTTCAAGGAGAACTGCAATGCCCAAGCGCATGAAAACCCCGGCCGTGCTGGCCATCACCAGCCTGGAAGAACTCACCGCCCGCGTCGGCCGCTTCGCCGTGCTGTCGGCCGAGATCGAGCGGCTGGAAGCCGATACCGCCGTCGCCATTGCCGAACTGAAGGCCGCCAAGGCCGAACTGCAGCAGCCGCTGGCCGCCGAGATGAAGGCGATCCTGGCCGCCGCCAAGCCCTGGTGGGCCGCCAACGGCCAGCAGCTGACCGACGGCAAGAAAAAGAGCGTCGAGCTGGCCGGCTGCTCGATCGGCGAGCGCCTTTCCAACCCGGCGCTGGCCCATCCGAAGCCGGAAGACGTGGCGATCGAGCTGATCAAGGGCCACGGCTGGCAGGCGCTGCTGCGCGTGAAGGAGGAATTGGACAAGCCGGCGATCATGAAGGCGCTGGCCTACCAGCCGGGCTTGGCGGACGATCTCACCGAGAACGAAGCCGCGCTGGATCTCTGCGACACGCTGCAGGCGCTCGGCTTCTACGTCTCCCAGAAGGAGGAATTCTTCATCGCCCGCCTGGCCGATCCGGCCAAGCCCACCGAAACGGTCGCCGATCCGACCGAGCAGGTGGCGGCATGAGCGCGCCGATCTTCTACGGCCTGATCGACAACCCGATCGGGGAAATCACCGGGTGGAGCGACCACGACAAGATCGCAGTGATCGTCGATGCCGGCCATCGCTACAACGGCAACCTCGTGGAGAACCATGTCCGCGTCGTTCAGCTTGATCGCGATGACATCGAGGCGCTCGACGAAGCCAGCAATGGGGGCGAGCCAGTCGACCCCAGCGACTTCTGCGGTGACGAAATCGTGACGGACGTCGCCGGCGCGCGCAAACTGGCCGCTCTGCTCACCGCGGCCGCTGACAAGGCGGAGGGTAAAGCATGACCGCCGCCGCCCGCGCCCAGCGGACCGCCCGGCCGGCCAGGTTCGCGCCTGATCCGCACCGGCGCACGATGATCGCCAAGCTGCACCTGGCCAAGAAGGAGCTGGCGCTGGACGACGAGGATTATCGCGTCGTCCTGCACCGGGTGACCGGCCAGCGCAGCGCGGCGGATCTGTCGGCCGCCCAGCTGGACGCGGCCCTGAAGGAGATGAAGCGGCTGGGCTGGCAGGCAAAACCCGCCAGCGGCCGTGCGTCCAATCCGGCCGCCAACAAGGCCCGCGCGATGCTGATCTCGCTCGGCCTGATGGGCGTGATCCGCAATTCGAGCGAGCAGGCGCTGAACGCCTTCGCCCGCCGCCAGATCGGCGTCGATCGACTGTCGTGGGCCGATCAGAGCCAGGTCTACAAACTGATCGAGGCGCTGAAGGCCATCGCCAATCGCAACGGCTGGAATCAGTCCACCGAAGGCCTGGCCGATCCTGTGTGGACGCTGAAGCTGCGCCTGTGCGAGGCCATTGTGGCCCGCCTGGTCGCGGCAGGCATCGAGCCGCCGGGCACGGCGCTGGCGACGCTGGCGGGCGAAATCCTCGCCACCGGCGGCCCGGTGATGACGCTCGACGAACGCCAGCTCGAGCAGCTGGCCGCCGCGCTTGGCGCCCGCCTGAAAGCCGGCGCGCCCTGATGGCCGCCGCCCGTCGCTTTGAACTGGTCGATGATCTGATCGCGCTGATCGGCGCGGACGGGTATTTGCGGCTGGCCGAAGCGATGGGCGGCGCGCTGTTTTATGTGCCGCGCAGTGTTGGCCCGGATCATCCGCTCACCCGTGCCATCGGCGCCGATCTGGCCGGCGCGCTGGCACAGAATTTCCACGGCATGCAGATCACCCTGCCCGTGGCCGAATATCGCCGCCGCGCCATCTGGGCGCTGAAGCGGCAAGGCTGTTCCGGCGACGAAATCGCCCGCCAGTTGCGCCTGCCCCGCTCTTCGGTTTATCGGGAGCTGGCAAACGCGCAGATCGCCGATCGCGGCGCGCGCGCCGACAGCCGCCAGATGGCGTTGCCCGGACTTTCCGACTGACCCAATCTCTCGTCCCGCGCGGGACAGGAGTTGCCGCCGCCCGCGCGGGTAAGCCGGGATCATGTCCAGCGCCACCCGCCCTGAAACCGTGCCCAATTTCCGCCGCCCAGCGGCGGTCGGCTGGGCCGGGCGCGATGCCGGTGATCGTTTCTCCATCTGCCTGGAACGGCTGTTCGCTCACGAAGGCGGCTTCAACAATCTGAAGGCCGATCGCGGCGGCGCCACCAATTTCGGCATCTCGCTGCGCTTCCTGCAGGGCGAGGCGGCGATGAACGCCAAGGTGCGTGGCCTGCTGCCGCCTGGCCCAGTGACGGCCGACACCATCCGCGCGCTGGGCGCCGAAACCGCCGCGCAGATCTATCTCTGGTGCTTCTGGGCGCCCTCTCACTGTGATCGTCTGCCGTACGGTGTGGACGGCATGGTGTTCGATCAGGCGGTGAACGGCGGCCGCACCACCGGCATCCGCCTGCTGCAGCGGGCGATCAACCGCGCCGGCAATCGCGTCGTTTCGGTTCTGGAAGATGGCCAGATTGGCCAGCGCACGCTCGACGCGGCGCGCAAAGTGCCGTTCCTGCCGCTACGCGCTGCCTTCCGCGCCGTTGCGGCCGAGCGCTATGTCGCCATCGTCGACGCCAACCCCAGCCAGGCCAAGTTCCTGAAGGGCTGGCTGAACCGCGCTGCCGCGCTGGGGGACGTCTGATGGCCGGCAGCCTGATCGGCGCGGCCATCGCCGCCGCAAAAGCCCACGCGGCCGAACTGGTGGAGGCGGCAGCGACGGCCGCCAGCGCCGGCGAGACGGCGGCCAGCAATTCCGGCACCAGCTGCCCGCCGCGCTCGCTCTGGGCCTTCTTCATCCGCGCCTGGCGGCCGTTCTGCGGCTGGATGATCGGGCTGCTGCTGGCCCGCTCCGTCGCCGTGCCGCTCGTCCAGCTCGCCCGCGGCGACACCGTCGAAACCACCGACTGGACCGCGCTCGCCGCCATGGCCGCCGTGCTCTTCGTCACCCGCTCCTACGAGCGCGCAAAAGGAATTGCCTGATGGGAAAACTGACTCTGGACGGCGACGATCTGGCCGACCGCAAGGTCGAAGCCGCGCTGGCCGCAATCGGCGCGACCACTCAGCCGTTGGTCTTCACCGGCACCGCCAATGTCGCTCTGGCTGTGACCGGTGGTGCGACCGGCACGGCAGTGGTTGAAAAGAGCTTCGATGCCGGCGCAACCTGGCTGCCGCTCAGCAATCTCGGCACCGTCGTCACGCTCACCGCGCCCTGCACCGAGGTGATCTTCAACCGCGAACCTGGGGTGTCTCACAGGCTGCGCCGCACCGGCGGCGCCGGCGCTGGCTTCCAGGCCCGCATTTCGCAGTGATCTACGCCTCCGCCTTTCCTGGCCTCGCCGGCCCGGCGCAGCGCGGCTTTCTGGGCAGCGGCGTGGCGGTGCCCGCGCCGCCTGGCGGCTCCTTCGATTTCACCCTGGACACGCTGGCTGGCGTCACCAGCTGGGGGCTGAATACCATCGCCACGGTGCTGCTCATCGGCATCGATGCGGATGATTTCGAGCTGGAGATCGTGGAAACCCCAGGGCTGTTTGGCGACGACACCGGCCTGGTCGGAGTGAACGGCTGATGTCTGCGAAAATCCAAGCCGCCAACGCGACCGAGCTGCAGCCGGCCACCACCATCACCAAGCGCAATTTCACCCTGCCGATCGCGCTTGGCGGCGCCAGCGGGCAGGTGGCCGGCGCATCGCAATGGGCGTTCATCAAGCTGCCGTCCCCGTTCACCGGCAACCAGCTTTTCAACATCATGGGCGGCGACTTCGACCGCAACGGCCTGATCAACGTAACCGGCCAGACCGGCCTGGTGATTGGTGGACCTTCGTCGGCCAACAGCACGCGCCGAATGCGGTGGCGGATCGGCACCAGCAACCGAAACAGCGATTCCATGTCGCAGTTTGCCGATGGCACTGGCTATCTGATGGGCTGGGGCACGGCCAATGCTGGCAGCAACGGCACGCCGGACTGGCGCGAGTTCATCGCCTTCTGCCCAGTGGGCGGCACGCCGGAGAGCGCGGTGTTCACCCATATCAGCGCGCACACGTCCAGCTCCACCACGGCCATGCTGGCGAACATCGGCTCCGCGATCGCCGGCGCCGCTTCGGCCCGCACGCCGGTGGGCTTCGAGTATGAGCATGTCGCCTATATCGACGGCGATTTCCCGTGGGACAGCCTCAACAACCGCCCGCACCACGATGCCATCGCCGCGCTGGCGGGCAGCGGCATTCACCCGTTCCGCACCTATGCCGAGCTGATCGCGCAGCAGAATGCCGGCACGCTGCCCTATGCCAACCAGCGCAGCAACGGCGATGCCAGCAACCCGCGCAACGGCCGCTCCGAGATGATTTTCTATGTGCCGCTTCGCAGCATTGCCGACCTGACCAATCAAGGCACCGGACCGGCCAACACGCTGCAGAAGGCCGATTACAACGGTCTGACCGATGGCTTCGTGGCCTCGACGCCGCTGATCGCGCCGCCGCACTGGACGCCGGGCACCACCGCGCCGTCCATCAACGATCCGCAGCTTCGCGGTTTCGGCGGCGCCGGCACGCGCACGCTTTCGTTCTCCGGCACCTATGATCTGCTGAACACCACCGCCCTGCAGCGCCGGCTGACCTATGACACCAGCCCGGTGAACGAAGGGGCGGTGGCCGGCGCCGTGGTGCCGGGCTTTAACTGGTCCACCGCCGGGATGGTGCTCGAGGGCGGGGTTGCCATCTGCAATATCCAGATTCCGTACGGCGGCCCCTACGTGCTGGAATGGCGCGACGCCAACGACAATCTGGTCATGTCCGCGCCGCTGGGCAAGCTCGTGGTGGGCCTGTCTTTCGAGGTGGAAGGCCAATCCGGCGCCCGCCTGGCGATGCTCACCAACGCCGCCAACCTGCCGCTGGGGCCGAACAATCTGGGCGTGGCGTTGCCGGCCGACGCCCTGGGCTATGCCTTCGTGCTGAACAACAACGAGGCCAACGGCGCCAGCTATTTGCAGCCGACGCCGCCGCCGGCGACCAGCAGCATTATGCTGCCCGGCACGACGCCCAATGTCGGCCATGGCCTGGTTGAGTGCGTGAAGGAGTTTAGCCGGCATTTCCCGCGGATGCCGCTCATCCTCAAGATTTCGGCGGTCAACGGCATCGGCATGGATAGCTGGAACGCCGATGCCTTCGTGAAATTTGGCAGCGTCTTTTCGGCCTCGTGGAAATACCGCGGCACCAAGGGCGCGGTGCCTGGTCCGTTGGCGGCCGATGGCGCCGGCATCATGGGATACAGCTCGCGGCTGACCGGCGGCTATGTCGACGGCTTCATCACCATGTGGACCGGCATCGAGGATACCAAGGCCGGCCGGCAGGCCTGGCTGGGCCACCTGGCCAATTATTACGACGCCAATCCTAACCCGCTGCAGATCGTGTTCCCGCCCTGGCGCGGCCACCGCGAGCCGCCGGATGGCAACGCCACGGTCAACAACCGCGCCAGCAGCATGCTTTTCGCCACTGAGGCTGATGAATGCGGCCCCAACGGCGTGCTGGCGCCCTGCCTGCCTGATTTCGTGTCGGACAACACTGAAAGCTTGCACAGCGCATCGGAGGGGCCTTTCGGACCCGGCGGCGGCCCGGTCAGCGACGCCAACAAATGGGGCCAGGCCAGCATTGGCATCACCATCGGCCGGGAAATTGCGCGGGCCTACAACCGCAAGATCAAGCCGTCCGGTCACCCGATCGTTGGCGCCTGGTTTGGCAATCCTGGCCGCACCAGAGTGGTGGTCCAGCTGCCGCGGCAGATGCGGACGCTGATCGATCCCGTCTCGGGCCTGCCGACCGCGCTCTCCAACCGGTTCAGCTTTAGCCTCAACAACGGCACTGCCTGGGGCACGGCCGGTTTCGCCGGCCAAGCGCCTGACAACGTGGTGGCTGTCACGGCCACCCTGCACGCCAGTGGCTGGTTCGTGTTCCTTGATCGCGCCAGCGGCGCTTGGCCGGAAACCGGCCTGCGCGTGGATTGGTGCCGCGAATGGCCGTTCGGCCCGACCGAAATGCCGGACGAGGCCAACGCCGAAGTCATGCTGCGCGGGCTGCTCTATGACCTGCAGACGTTCCGCGGCGCCACCAACCTGGCCGTGCCGCGCGGCGCCGCGCTCTGCAACGTGCCGGCGGTCGGCACCGGCCAGGGCGGCGTGCCCGTCGCCGCCAAGGGCGCGCCAACGGTCCGGTCCTATCAGAAGATGGCCGGCAGCCGCACCGTCACCTTCAAAGGCAAGAAGATTTCCACCGGCGAAATCGTGGAAAAAACCTTCACGCTCGAATTGGAGCCGGCATGATCAGCTACCTCAAAATCGGCGGCCTCCTGGCCGTGTTCGCGGCAGGCTTCTGGCTAACCGCCCAACTGCGAGAGAAGGACCGGCTGGAAGGCGTCGAGCGCGACTTCAAGGTCTGCGAAAAGAGCGTGAAGGACGGCAGCGATGCCACCACGTCGTGCCCGCAAAACTTGTCCGACGCCGTCACCCGCGCACGCCGCTATCTGCTCTGCGATGCCGGGCTGAAGGAGGGCGACGCCTATCGCGTACGCGCCGGCTGCTCCGAGGCGGTGAAGCGCCGCGACGCCGAAGCCACGGCCGCCGCGGCCGAGGCCGATTCCCTGAAAACTGCCCTGGCCGATCTGAAGGCCGGCCAGGCCGCCGCCATCGCCCGCGCCACCGCGCGCGCCGCCACCTCTGCCCGAAAGGAAGACAATGCCCGTTCTGCCCTCGTTCGTGCGCCCGCTGCTGGTGCTGGTCGCCAGCGCTGTGATGATCAGTGCCTGCGCGACCTCACGGGCCAGTAAGCCGCTGGCCGCCGACCGCGACCCGGTGGTGGAAGCCCGCGTGAAGATCGAGCGCGTCTGCCCGGCCGAGCTGGCCGAAGCGCCGGCCGCGCTGCCCGCCAGGCCGGCCGGCGGCGCGCTGGAAGGCGATCCGGCCACGCTGGCCTGGGTAGGCGCGATCGCCCGCGCCGCGGCCGATCTGTGGCAGTGGCTGACCGACGCGCGCGCTGCCTGTCCGCCAAGCCCTTCGGCAACCGGCAAGTGATCGCGGCCGTGGACATCGTCGACGAGGCCACGCTGGTGATCGAGCGCACCCGCGCCGCCGCGATCGCGCGCGCCGCCGGCGCCCTGGCCGAGCCCGGCACCGCCGAATGCATCGGCTGCGGCGACGAGATCGAGCCGAGCCGCCGCGCCGCGCTGCCCTCGGCCTGCCGCTGCATCGACTGCCAGAGCCGGGTGGAACGCCGCGACGGCCAACGTCGCCGGGAGAAGGACCTGTGAACAGCGTGATGACCATCGACGTGAATTTGGGCCTGTTGGCCGTCTTCATCGCAGCCATAGCTGCGAGCGTGGCCCTGTTTACCTTCGTTCGCTCAGGCGACTGGCGGAAGAGCGATGCCTGGAAGGAAAACGGCAAGACGCTGAGCCTGCACGCCGAGCGCCTGACCAAGCTGGAAACCCGGCTCGAGAACCTGGCCACCAAGGCCGACATTGCCGAGCTGAAGGGCAACCTGGGGGCGCTGAAGGCCGAGCTTGACGGCGTGCGCGGCGATGCCCGCGCGGCCGCGTCGGGCGTCGTGCGGATCGAGCAGCTTCTCATGAACGCGAGCGACGTATGAAC
This sequence comes from Sphingomonadales bacterium, assembly GCA_027486275.1. Next base: position 16,784 of record JAIXPM010000248.1, read on the forward strand.
TACAAAACCCATTTCCAGTCGCACCTGCGGCTCGCCATCCTGCGCCTGCTGGCGGAATCGCCCGGATACGCGCTGAACAGCTCGATCTTGGTCGACGCGCTGGGCGCGCTCGGCCTGGCCGCGAGCCGCGACCAGGTGCGCAGCGAGATTGCCTGGCTGGCCGAACAGGGCCTCGCTACGTCTGACGAGCTGCCCGGCGGGCTGATCGTGGCCACCCTGACCGAGCGCGGCAGCGACGTCGCCACCGGCCGCGCCACCGTGCCCGGCGTCCAGCGCCCGACCCCGAAGGCGCTGTAATGGTCATCAAGCGCCGCCGGCACCCCCCGTCATCGATCGACAAGCTGGGCCAGGAGGTCAAACGGCTGATCGCCGATCTGCTGGCAGATCCTGAAAAGCAGTGGACGATCGAAGATATCCGCCTGCGCCTCGTGGAGATGGGCAAGCCGGTCAGCTGGTCTGCCCTGCGGCGCCACATCAAGACCGAAGAAGAGGTCGGCGCGGAGCTTCGATACGCTTATGAGACGGCCACTGTGCTGGCCAAGAACGTGCCGCATGGCGAAGACGACAGGCTGGCGCGGCTTAACATCGAGCTGCTCTACTCGGGCATTTTTCAGCTGCAGACGGCCATCCGGGACGGCAAGCCGATGGAAGCTGGCAAATTGATGGCCATCGCCGTGGCCATCGAAAAGGCGGCCGCTGCGACTGCGCGCCTTCAGCAAATCGAAGAGCGTGCCGATAAGCGCGCGGCCGACAAGATGAAAGCCAAGCTGACGGAGATGGCCAAGAAGCCAGGCTCTGGGCTGACCAAGGAAACGGTCGATAAGATTTACCACGCTGTTCTGGGCGTCCAATCTTGACGGCCGGCGCGCCTCTCACCGGCCCTTTCGTGGCGGATTATTTGCTGCCCGATGGGCGGCACTACTGCTTCATCCTCGAGGGCCCTGCCACCCTCGAAGAGGCCGAGGAACATCTGCGCGCTATTCAGCGTGGCGCATGGATCGAGGGCGGGGAGGTCATCATCGTCAAAACGAACATCCTCACGCTATGGATCTATGGCCTGGCAGTATGGCTGAAGGCGCGCTGGCTCAATTGGCGGCAGGAGGCGCGCCGTGGCCTGGATCGTTGAGCAGCAGGCCAGGAGCGGGCTCGGCGAGCTGGTGTGGCTGAAGGCAGCCGGGCCGTTCAACTTCGAGGCCGAGGCGGCTATGATCGCCGACCGGCTGACCAGTCGCAACGGCCTGTCGTCGCGGCTGGTGCCGGCGCCGTGCCCGCCTGCCGAAGCGCTTGACCGGGTTTATGAAGGCCGGCCATGCCGCGTGCTGCCCGGCGCCTGGTACCATCGCGGCCTGCGCAGCAACACAGTTGATATCGAATTTGCCGATGGTGGTGGCGCCACCGTGTCGGCCGAGCTGGTGAAGCGCCGGTGATCGCGGGCACTGCCAGCACCGAGGAGCGACAGGCCGACCGCGATGCCGCGATCCGCCTGTTCGAGGATCTGCCGCCTGGCCGGCTGCTGCTGGGCTATCAGGCTTCAACGCTGGTCGATCTGCGCGGATCGACCGGTTTGGTGGTCGTGGAAAAGTCCCGTCGTATTGGCCTGACTTGGGGCGTCGCTGCCTTTGCCGCGCTGACAGCGGCCGCCCAGCCCAGTGCGGGCGGCGATAACGTGTTCTACATGGGTTACGAGCAGGAGATGGCCCGCGAGTTCATCGATGCGTGCGGGATGTGGGCCAAGGCTTACGGCATCGCCGCTGGCGCGGTGGGCGAGGACGTGTTCGAAGATCTCGACGCCGACGGCAACACCAAGGCAATCAAGGCGTTCCGGGTCGAGTTCGCCAGCGGGTTCAAGATCGTCGCGCTGTCATCGATGCCGCGGGCGTTCCGCGGCAAGCAGGGTGTGGTGATTATCGATGAAGCGGCGTTCCACAGCCAGCTAGACGAAAAAATCAAGTCTGCCCTGGCACTGCTGATGTGGCTCGGCCAGGTGGTGATCATCTCGACCCACAACGGCGTCGCCAATCCGTTCAACCAGCTGATCGATCAAATCCGCGCCGGCAAGCAAAAAGGCCAAGTCGTTAGAATCACGTTCGACGATGCAGTGGACGACGGGCTTTACGAGCGCATTGCCGAGGTGGCGGCGATCCGTGGCAAGCAGGCACCCTCGAAGGAGGAGTGGATCGCGAACATCCGCGGCTTCTATGGCGACAACGCTGGCGAAGAGCTTGACGTCATCCCGAAGGAAGGCGGCGGCAGCCTGATCGCCGTGGAAGACTTGGTGGCCTGCCAGTCAGCCGACGCCGGCCGACCGGAGCTTTACCAGGGCGGACTGTTCTACATCGGCCGCGACGTTGCCGCTCGCACCGATGGCCAGATCATCTGGGGCTTCGAAATGGTTGGCGACGTGCTCTGGCTGCGCGACCGGTGGGAGGCGAATGGCGAGACGTTCGCCGCCCAATCGGCGGCCGCGGCGGCGATGATCGAGCGCCGGCGGATGATGGCCTACTGGATCGACCAGGGCGGACTTGGCGAGCAGCCGGTGGAAGAGGCCCTCCGCCTTTACGGCGAGAGCCGGGTGAGCGGGCAATTTCTGATCGGCCAGAACCGCATCGACCTGGCGCTCGGCCTGCAGGATCGTTTCCAGCGCGGGCTGATCCGCATTCCGGCCGATCCGATCATCCGTGCCGATCTTCTGGCTATCCACAAAGTCCCCAACAAAAGCGGCGTCGGTTACCGTGTCGCCGACGATCCGGAAGGCGATGTCCACGCCGACCGCTTCTGGGCAGCGGCGCTCGCGTCGCGCGCTGCTGACGTCGGCCCGATGGAATATGCCTATCACCCGGTGCACCCGCCATCAGCGCCGACCGGCAGCCATGGCCGCTTCACCATGCGGCCCGATCATTCCAGCGACTGGCAGCCCGGCCGGCGCGGCATTTACTGAGGACAATAGCCATGGCCACCCGCCCTGATCTCGTCGGCCCGGACGGCGTCACGCCGCTGCGCGATCTGATGACCCGCGAGATCGCGGCGCCGGCGATGACCAGCCAGCGCTCGATCCTGTCGGGCAACCCGGCCGCCGGCCTGGATCCTGCCCGACTGGCATCGATCCTGCTCGGCGCCGAGTCCGGCAACATGGTGGATTATCTCGAGCTGGCGGAGCAGCTCGAGGAGCGCGACCTGCACTATCTCTCGGTCCTAGGCACCCGCAAACGCCAGGTGAGCCAGCTCGACGTCACGGTCGAAGCCGCCAGCGACGATCAGGTGGACCAGGCCAAGGCCGATCTGATCCGCGAGTGGCTGCAGCGCGACACGCTGGAGCCGGAGTTTTTCGAGATCCTCGACGCCATCGGCAAAGGCTTCAGCTTTACCGAGATTGTCTGGCCGGAATGGAACGGCACCGGCGCATGGCTGCCGGAAAAACTAATCTGGCGCGATCCTCGGTGGTTTGAATTCGAACGGGTCGACGGTGCCACGCCGCTGCTCCGCGGCGCCGGCGCTCCGACGCCGCTGCCGAAATACAAGTTCATCGCGCACGTCCACCAGGCCAAATCCGGCTTGGCGGTGCGCGGCGGCCTGGCGCGGTCGATCGCCTGGGCATTCCTGTTCAAAAGCTTCAGCCTCAAGGATTGGGTGGAATTCGCCGAAGTCTATGGCCTGCCGATCCGGGTGGGCAAATATCAGCCCGGCGCCACCGACGATCAGATCCGTACGCTGCTGCGCGCGGTCGCGCAAATCAGCCGCGACGCCGCGGCCGTCGTGCCCAGCTCCATGACCATGGACTTCATCCAGGCCAACGGCTCCGCCGGCCCGGACGTGTTCTCGCGGCTGTGCGAGTATCTCGACGGCCAGATTTCCAAAGCGGTGCTGGGCCAGACCGCAACCACCGATAGCGAAGGCGGTGGCCTGGGCGGATCCGGCAAAGAGCACAACGACGTGCGCGGCGATATCGAGCGCGCCGATGCCAAGCTGCTGGCGGCCACCATCAACCGAGACCTGGTGCGCCCGATCATCGACCTCAATTTTCCGGCGCTGCCCGGCGCCAAATATCCGCGCCTCAAGATTGGCCGGCCAGAGGAAGAGGATATCGACGCCTTCATGAGCGGCGTTGAGCGCTTCGTGAAGCTCGGCGGCCGTGTCGGGATTTCAGTCGTTCGGGACAAGCTGCAGCTGCCCGATCCGGCCGCCGGCGAGGCGGTGCTCACGGCCCCGCAGCCGGCGAATCCGATGCCGGCCGAAAACGCCCTTGCCAGCGCCGCGCCGGCCCCCGGCCCCGGTGTTCCCCCGCAAACAGCCGCCACGGGCCTTCTTACGCCTCTTATTCCTTCTTACGGGGCCAATCCGCCCCCGGCGACAGCCGCCGGTGGCGCCGGCGTGCCCGTTGGCGACGATATCGACGCCGCTACCCAGGCAATGCTCGATGCCGGCTGGCAGCCGGTAATGGCGCCGATCCTGGATCCGCTTCTCGCCGCCATCGATGCCGCGGCGACCTTTGAGGAGGCGGTGGCCGCGCTCACGCCGGCGCTGGCGGCGATGGATTCGGGCGAGCTGGCCCGCCGCCTGCTCGCCGGCGCCTTTGCCGTGCGGGCCGAGGCCGCCAGCGCGCCGGCGGCGGAGCCCGCGCCATGAAGAAGCTCCTCTGGCTCTGGCCGGCCCTGCTGGTGCTTTGCCTCTATTATTGGGCGGTCGAGGTTTTCCAGGAACACCGCTGGGTGCTGCTCGCCGGCGTGGTGATTGGCGCGGCAATCGGCGCGGCGATGGCCTGATCGCGATCGAGGAGAAACCGCCGTGAACGAATTCAATCAACTCTTGATCGCCGCGCTGGCCCTGGCCGGCGCCGTTGGTTTCTTGGCCGCTACAATATGGGCGCCATCGCCTTGGCTGCTGCTGGCCGCGGCCGGCTGCCTGGCCCTGGTCTTTGCCGCACTGTCATGAAGAGCCTGGTGTTCTCCGCGCTGGCCCTGATCGGCTGCCTCGCCTTCATCATGGGCGCCGTTGCGGTCGATGATTATAGCCTGCTGCTCGGCGCCGCCGGCTGCCTGCTCGTCTCTTGGTGGGCGCTGGGCTTGCCGCAGTGAAGGTCGATGTCCGCCAGGCAGTGAACCTGCCGCCCGAAGAGGCCATCCAATTCCTCGATGCGAAGGGATATAGGGTCTCAGTCAGCTGGACCGATACCTGGCAGGACGAGCACGCCAGCGCCTTCACGGTCGCCAAAGTCGCCAAGATCGACCTGCTGCGCGAAATCCATGTCTCGCTGATCGATGCCATGGCCAAGGGCCAGACCTTTGAAAGCTGGAAGGACGAGCTGCAGCCAAAGCTGGTCGAGGCCGGCTGGTGGGGCCGCGTGGTCAATCCGGAGCTGACTGGCACCGGCCGCACCGTCATCGTCGGCCCGCGCCGGCTACGCACCATTTACGACACCAACCTGCGCATGGCGCGCGCCACCGCGCTGTGGGGCCGGATCGAGGCGGGCAAGGCGGCCATGCCCTATCTGCGTTACTCGGCGGTGATGGACGGCCGCACCCGGCCGCAGCACCGCGCCTGGCACGATATCGTCCTGCCGGTCGATCATCCCTGGTGGCGCACCCACTTTCCCCCCAACGGCTGGAATTGCCGCTGCACGGTGGTCCAGATGAACGATCGGATGCTGGCGCGCCGCGGGCTGAAGGTGAGCGCGGATCCGCCCGAAGGCCCGCCCTCGGCCTTCTTTCGATCCGGCAGCTTCACGCCGGAATTCGTGCCGCGCGGCATCGACCCGGGTTTCGCCTATAATCCGGGCACCGCTCGCGCCACGCTCACGCTGGAGAAGGCCGCTGACAGCCTGGCGCGCGCGGCCGACGTGCCCGGCCTGGTCGAAGTCGCGCTGGCCGATATCATCGAGACGCTGCCCGGCGGCCCGCCGGCCAGGGCCGCGATCGAGGCGATGGTGACCCTGGCGCGCGCCGGCAAGATCAAGGAACTGGCCGCCAAGCTGGCCGAGCTGCTGGGCGTGGTGACGGCGGCCAGCGAGGCGGGCGATATCCAGACGGCCGCGAGGGGCGGGAGGCGCGGCGGGAAACCAATCTCGGCAAGGCTGAGCGCGCTGGCCGCGCGGCGGACGCGCGATGCCGGCGGGCGTTTTGCTGACGAGGCAGATCAATGGCAACTGGGCGGCCTTGACTATCGCGATCTGGCGAAAGGGAAGCGCGGCCGTTTTGTGGTGATCGGCACGCTGGACCGCCGAACGGCCCGTCTGATCGGGGCTCCGGCCGGACCGATCCGGCTATCGGCCGAGGATGCTGCCAAGCAACTGTTCAAACGCCCGGCGGTCATGCCCGTTCATTATCGGCGGGCGCCGGAGATGTTCGCCAGTGGCCGCCTCTACCGGGACGGCTCGGCCGTGGTCGCCCACTATCGGATGGACGGGCAGGATTGGCACGCCGTGCTGAAGCCAACGGCGGCAGGCGAGCTCTATCTGAATTCGCTGCGGCCGACAGATGCCAAGAACATGGCGGGCATCGCGCGCAGGGCAATTTTGCTGAGGGAGTGAAACCGGCCCTGGATCGTACGCCCAGGCATTTGCCGCAGAAGCGGTAGTGATGGCCACGGATGCGCCGGTTCAATCGATATGCCCGCAACCATCCGGATTTTCAAGGAGAGAACATGACAGCCGCACACCGCGCTTTGATGGCGAAGATCGAGAAGTGCCTGGCGCTCTCTGGCAGCGCTGCTGGCCGAGCTGCTGGGCTTGCCCCAGTAAGGCCGGGGCTGGACAGACGACACGCGTCTGCCAAAACTGCGCCACAGGGTCGTCGCAACAGGGGAATTGAAATGAAGATTGTACGAGTCGCTATTCTGGCTGCTGTGGTTGCAGGAGCTGCGCCGGCTGCGGCACAAAATGTCGAGGCCATGCTGGGCTATAGCAATCTGATGTTGCAGAAGCCGCCGGTCACCGATGTGGATATCACGGATCGGCCATACAGGGTGATCGGCCGGATCGAGACAACGGTTCGCAAGGCCACGGTGTTCAGCAAGGCCCCTCCGCGCGAGAAGGTTTTCAAAGAGCTCTGGGAGCGAGGCAGCAAAATGGGGGCAGATGCCGTCATCCAGGCCAGATATGTGAGGCAAGACTTCGACGCAGCCGCAAATCCGATGTTCGAAGGCACCAGCTATGGCCAGCGCGCAAGCGGTTTGGCGGTGAAGTTCCTAACCGATGCCGAGATCGCCGCGTTGCCAAAGCCTCAACCGAAGCCCTAACGGCCCGAGGCTGACCCCGCGCCTTCAGGGGCGGCTTGGTCACGGCCGGGCCGCCCCTTTTCTTTCCCCGCCTGTAACGCCATAAGGGCCTGGGCAGACTGCCAGAACGTCCTGTCCCGCGTGGGACGGTAAGCCCAAATCCCGCCGCCGCTATCCCGGCCGGGTGACGTTCAAAACCTCCCTCTCCAAGCTCCTCGCCGTGCTTTCGGCAGCCAGCTTCGTTGCCGCATCGGCGGCCGGCGAGGTGTTGACCTGCAGCGCGATCGCCGAGGCCGGCGATGGCACCAGCGCCCGCGTGCTGCTGTTCCCGATGGGCGAGACTGCCCTGCGCGGCCATGGCCGCAGCGTCCGCCTGGTCGATGAAGCGCACGCCCGCGAGGTTATCGCGGCCAGCGTGCGCCACGCCGGCGCCGCCAACATCCCGGTCGACTATGATCACCAGCTGGTCTTCGGCGCCCAGAAGGGCGTTGGCGGTCAAGCGCCTGCAGCCGGCTGGATCGATCCAGCCAGCCTGACGGTCGACGCCGCCGGCATCTGGGCCGACGTGCAATGGACACAGGCCGCCGCCGATCGGCTGGCCGCCCGCGAGTATCGCTACGTCTCGCCCTCCTTCTTTGCGGCCAAGGACGGCCGCCTGGCGCTCATCGCCCACCTCAGTCTCGTGAATTACCCGGCGATCACGGATCTGCCGGCGGTCGCGGCTGCCTTTCAACCGGAGAACCCCAACATGAAAGAAATCGCACTGGCGCTCGGCCTCGCGGCCGACGCCACGATGGAGGCTATCCTGGCCGCCATCGCTCAGATGGGCGGCGCGCCGCAAATGCCGGCATCGATGGCCACCGCCGCCGCTGCGCTCGGCCTGGGCGCGGATGCCACGGCCGACCAGATTTTCACGGCCGCCGCAGCTGCTGCCACGCCCGATCCGGCCAAGTTCGTGCCGGTCGCTGCGTTGACCGACACGCAGGCCCGCCTGGCCACCCTGGAAGACGAGCGCCGCGGCCGCATCATCACCGCCGCCGCCGCCGCCGGAAAGATCACCCCGGCACTCCGGCCCTGGGCTGAAGGCTTCATCAAAAAGGACGAGGCCGGCTTCGAAGCCTGGCTCGCCCAGGCGCCCGCGATCGTCACGGCCGGCGCCGACCTCACCGGCCAGCCCGAGGGCGACAACGCGTTCGGCCTGACCGCCACCGAAATCCAAGTCGCGTCGGCGACGGGCGTCACGCTCGAAGCCTTCGCCGCAGCCAAGAAGGCCTGACACCATGGCAGCTCTCACCGGTCCTCGTGACACCAAGCAGCGCTCCGGCGCCGCCTTTTCCCGCGGCGTTGCCGCTGCCGCCGCCATCCAGGCCGGCGCCATGGTCGCACTGAATGCCGCCGGCTTCCTGGTGCCGTTCTCGGTCTCCACCACGCTCAAGGCCGATGGCGTCGCCCAGCAGACCGTCACTGGCACCGCCGTCAACGGCGAGGTGCTCTGCGAGGTCGAGCGCGGCGTTTACCGCTTCGACAACAGCGCCGCCGGCGACCTGATCACTCGGGCCGATATCGGCACCGATTGCTACGGCGTCGACGATCAGACGGTCGCCAAGACCAGTGGCGGCGCCACCCGCTCCATCGCCGGCCGCATCGAGGACGTCGACGCCCAGGGCGTCTGGGTCCGTTTCGCCGGCGGCCAGGTCGGCGGCTGATCCCTCTTAAATCCGGAGATCCTGATGATCATCAATTCCCCCAATCTGCGCGCACTCAGCATCGGCTATCAGGCCAATTTCATGGCCGGCCTGGGCACCGCGCCGACCGACCACGAAAGCTTCATCACCGCCACCAACTCGACCACCGCGGACGAGGAGTATCCCTGGCTGGGTGAGATGCCGGGCATGCGAAAGTGGGTGGGCGATCGCGTGCTCAACAACCTCAAGGAATATGGCTTCAAGATCCGCAACGAGGATTTTGAAGACAGCGTCCAGGTGCCGCGCAACGCGATCGAGGATGACCGCTACGGCGTTTATGCCACGCCGATGACGGCGCTCGGCCGTGCCGCTGGCGCCCACCCCTGCGAGCTGTCCTATGCCGCGCTGGTCAACGGCTTCACCACCATCTGCTATGACGGCAAATTCCTGTTTGCCGCTGATCACCCGGTGCTCGATGCCAACGGCAGCATGCAGCCGGTTTCCAACCTGCAGGCCGGCGCTGGCGCGCCCTGGTTCCTGATTGCCAGCGCGGCTCTGGTGCGGCCGATCATCCTGCAGACCCGGACCGACACCCGCTTCGCCGCGCTCGACAACCCCGACGATCCCAACGTGTTCATGCGCAAGCAGTTCATCTATGGCGCCGATGCCCGCCGGGCGGCTGCGCCTGGGCTGTGGCAGGGCATCGTCGGCAGCAAGGCGCCGCTCAACGCCGCCAACTATGCGCTGGCCCGCGCCTCGATCATGACGCTGAAGGGCGATCATGGCCGGCCGCTGGGCCTGGTGCCCGATCTGCTGCTGGTCGGCGGCAGCAACGAAAGCGCCGGCCGCAAGATCGTCAACTCCGAGAACGGCGTTGGCGGCGAAACCAACGAGTGGCAGGGCACCGCGCGCCTGCAGGTCTCGCCCTGGCTGGCCGCGTGATGCACATCGCGCTCCGCCTCATCTGCTGCGTTGCGCCTTATGCTGTGGCCGGTCTGCGCTTCGGGCGCGGGCCGGTCCGCATCTTCGGCGTGGTGGTGCAGCCGCACGACGACTTCAGCGTCGACCAGCTGCGCGAGCTGTTTGCCGATCCGCGGATCGACGTCTCGGTCGGCCTGGTGATCGACGGCCAGGAGGCCGCCTTTTTCCCGGTGCTCGACGAGCTGGACCTGGCCCGCCAGGTGCAGGAGATCGAGGATGCGATCGCCAGCCTTGGCGCCCGCGGCACCGAAGACGTGCTCGCCGATTATCACCGGCTGGCCGCCGAGCAGGACCGCGATGCGCTGTTGCCTGGCGGCGATGACGAAAAGGTCGGCGACGCCGCAACCGATACCCAGGCCGACCCGGTCGTCAACGTTGCTCCGCAAGAGGCAGCGGCTGGCGGTGAAGGCCAGGACCAGAAGGCGGAGGGATCGGCGGGCGATTCCTCCGCCGCCCCGGCCGCCGCGCCGCCCGTCGACGCCGGCGCCGCCGATCCGGCCGCCCAGACCGAGACTGCCGCGCCGGTCGATCCGCAACAGGCTGACACGCCGCCCGCCGGCAAGCGCAGCGGCAAGAAATAAACCCCGAGAGCAGGGGGTGGCTTACCGGGCAGCGTCTCGCCCGGATCGCCCCCGTCTCCGTGCACTTTTCAGGAATACCCCGATGGCCGACGTGTCCCGCCAAACTGATCGCAAGCTTACCGAGAGCGAGGTCGAGGATATGGCCGTTATCAAGCAGCAAGGCGAATATTTCCTTGTGGCGCTTTCGGGCGTGCACGGCGATGGCCGCTGTTTGGCGCTGGCCAAAACCAAGATTGAAGAAGCCGTGATGTGGGCCACGAAGGGCATCACCGCCTGATGCTGATCAAGCAGCCTTCAGAAACCCGCCAGCTGAGCGTCGCCTTCGGGCTGGCGCTCGCTGCCGTGTTGAGCGTGACCGTCACCAGCCGCGGGCTGGTCGATGGCAGCGTGCTGCCGGTGGTTTCCGGCCAGGCGATCGCCGGCACTGCCGTCACCTTCGCCCTCGCTGGCGGCACCGATGGCGAGCGGTACCAGGTGACCGCGCGCGCCAGCACGCCCGGCGGCGAAACCCGCGAGCGCGATATCGAAGTGGCGGTGATCGAGTTCGGCTTTGAGCTGCCGGCCACCGGTGCCTATCTCGCGCCGACCGCGCTGATCGAGCGCGCCGGGCTCGATCTGGTCACCCGCCTCACCGATGAAGACGGCCTGGGCCGGATCGACAGCGCCCGGCTGGCCAATGCCCTGGCCGACGCGGCTGCCGAGATTGACGGCTTTGTGGCCGCGCGCTTTGCGCTGCCGATCGCGCAGCCTTGGCCGCTGCTGACCACGATCGCCTATGATCTGGCGATGGCCCGGCTGTGGCAGGGCCGCGGCGACGCACCGCCCAGCGTGACTGCCGCCTCCTCCTCGGCGCGCGGCCAGCTCAAGATGATCGCCGAAGGCCGCATTGCCGCGCCCGCCGGCACCGCGCCGGCCGCCGCCGATTCCCAGCCGCAGCCGGTGCTCTATCAGCCCGGCGCCAGAGCGCCGACGCTCTCCAGCCGCCAGCTCAGAGGCCTCTGAGATGCTGGAATTCACCTTCTCGGAGACGCTTTCTGGCCTGCTGGACAAGGCCGCCAAGGCCATGGTGGACTTCAGCGTGCCGATGCGGGCGATCGCCGATTATATGCGGTCCAGCACGGTCGAGCGGTTCAACGACCAGCAGGGACCGGACGGTAAGAAGTGGACGCCGTCGCGGCGCGCGATCGACAAGGGCGGCCGCACGCTGATCGACCGGGAAAACCTGCTCGGATCCATCACCGCCGCCAGCGACGCCACCAGCGCCATCGCCGGCACCAATTTGATCTATGCCGCCATCCACCAGTTTGGCGGCACCATCCGCGCCAAGGGCGGCGCCGGCGGTGGCAAGCGCGCGCTGCGCACGCCGTTCGGACCGCGCACCAGCGTGACGATGCCGGCCCGACCCTTCCTGGGCTTCAGCCCGGCCGACAGCGCCGAGATCGAAGCCATCCTGACCGACCACCTGGCCACCGCGCTGGGAGCCGGCGCATGACGCTGCTGCTCGATTATGTCACCGCCCGGCTGCGCGCCGGCGAGCTGGGCTTGAAAGCCATCGAGTCGATCGAACAGCTGGCCGATCTGGAAACCGTCTCTGTGGCGCGACCGGCCTGCTTCGTGCTGCCGGCGGCCGAAGACTATCGCCCGACCCAGGAAGGCTCCGGCCTGATCGATATCGAGCTGACCGAGCGCATTGACGTGGTGGTGATGGTGGACGGCGCCCGCGTGATCGGCCGCCGCCAAAACGACCTGCTCGCCTTTTCGCAAGCCATCCGCGACCAGCTGTTCGGCTGGACGCCGGATGGCACGGTCTGGCGTCCGCTGGTGCCCGAGGCCGGCCGCCTGCTCGGCGTTGGCGGCGGCCGGGCCAGCTACGTCACCCGCTATCGCACCGTCTCGCACATCCGCAAAACAGGAGTCATCTGATGGCCAAAAAGCCCGCTGCCGCACCGGCCGAAGCCGACCTGGAATTGCCGGCCTGGTATGATGCCAAACTGCACCGCATCGAGCCGCGCGGCATCGTGCTGGCCGCGACCGGCGACCTGCTGGCCGAGGACGGCCTGCCCGCCAACGCCGCTGCGCGCGCTGCGATCGCCGCGCCCGCCGCCACCGAAACCCTGCCGGCCGCGCCGGCAGCCGAACAGGAGTAAGCCCGCATGGCCGGCGCCGTTAAACTTATCGCCACCAAGGTCGAAACCGTCCCTGGTACCTGGACCACGCCCGCCTGGGCCACCGATGCGTTCCCGGTGCAGAACCTGCGCATCACGCCGTTCAATTCGCAGACGCTGCGCCGCGAAATCGATCTGCCCTACGCCGGCGCCCGCCCGTCTGCGCCCAGCCAGGTGCACCGCGGCATCGCGTTTGATTGGGAGCTGTCCGGCAGCGGCGTCGCCAACACGCCAGTGATCTGGGGCCGCTTCCTGCGCGCCGCCATGTTCGGCGCCGGCGCGCCGGCCGGCGCCCTGGTCAACTATCCGCTCACCTCCGCCGGCGACGGCGACGCGCTGTCGGCGATCGCGGTCATGGGGCCCTTCGCGCACGAATCGCGGATGATGCGCGGCACCATCACCTTCAGCTTCGTCGAAAAGCAGCTGCCGAAGGCCAGCTTTGAAGGCCTGGCGCTGTTCCGCACCGCCGGCGTCATCCAGACGGTCGCGGACCTGACCGGCATCAGCCTGCCGACCTATCCGGCGCCAATCGAGGTGAACCTGGTCAACACCCTGATCCGGCTCGACGCCTTCACCCTGGGCGTGCGCGAGGCGACGATCACGCTCAACATGAAGACCGGCCGCTATTCGACCACCGGCGAGGAATCGATCGTCTTCACCAAGGATGCCGATGGCGACAAGCGCGCCGCGCGCTTCCGCGTGGTCTTTGAGCTGCCCGATCTGGCCTCCAAGAATTATGCCACCGCCATCCAGGCCGGCACCTTCTTGGCCTTCACGATCGTGCACGGCACCGCCGCCGGCAACATCATCGAGATTGGCACCGTCGCCGGCACGCCCTCGGCCCAGATCGAGAGCTTCACGATCGACGAGGTCGATAACCGCACCATGGCCACGATGGAGGGCGTGCTCGTCCCCAGCGGCGGTACCGGCAACAACGAGCTGTCGCTCGTCACCAAGTGAGGATCCGGCTGTGGGATATGTGATCAAGACCGGCGCCGGCGTCTGGCGGCCGGTGCGCTGGGAAGAGGCGGTCGATAACGGCGGCGTCGAGACCCAGGAAATCAGCATCAAGTTTCGCCGGGTGGGCCTGGCCGAGGCGGTCCAGATCGATAGTGATATCAAGGCCGGCACGCTGCAGCTGCCCGAGCTGGCCACCCGCGTCATCCTGGACTGGGATCCGCCGTCGACTTCGGCCGGACCGCTGGCCTTCACGCCCGACAACCTGGCGCTGCTGGCCGATGCGCCCGGCTTCCTTGGAGCATTTGAGCTGGCGTTCTGGAAGATGGTCGGAGGCCTGGCGGACGAGCGAGTAAAAAACTCGCCAGCTTCGCTCGCTGGTGGGCCGGCGGCGGGCGAAGCGACTCACGATCCACTGCATGGCACGACAGCCTGAGGGCGACGCTGCAGGAGGCCGGCGTGCCGCCCGATGTGATCGAGCGCGAGCTGGCCAAGATGGAGCGACCGGTCGAGCGGCTGATCGAGATCGAGGATGAAGACGAAGGCCGCGCGGTGCGGCTGTTTCAGGGCCTGGCGACCCAATGGAGTTATAGTGTGGTCGGAGCGGTGGGCGTGATCAGCAGGATGGCCACCGGGCTTCGCTATGAAGCGATCCCGGTGGTCGCCGCTGCCCTGGGCCTGACCGTCGACCGCCAGATGTTCGCCGATCTGCAGCTGATCGAGGCCGAGGCCCTGACCGTGATGGCGCGCGGATGAGCGATCTGAACCTCCAGGCAACGGTGTCGGCCGATGGCAAACAAGCCTCGGCCGAGCTGAAGAAGCTCGCCGGCAATATCGGTGCCACCAAGCAGGCAATGGTGGAGGCACAGCTTGCCAGCCGGGTCGCCGCCGACGCTCTGAAAGTCCAGACACGGGCCGCCACTGAAGACGCAGCTGCGATCGACCGGCTGCGCGACGCGTTGGTTGCCGCCCGCACGGCCGAGGCGCTGGCGACCCGCGAGCATGTTCTGGCCGCAGCGGCCATGAACACGCAAGGCCGGGCGGCCCAGAACCTTGCTGGCAGCACCGGCCAGGCCCGCGCCTCGATGGCCAACCTCGGCCAGCAGGTCGGCGATATAGCGCAGGGCATCGCACTCGGCACGTCGGCCTTCACCATCCTGGCGCAGCAGGGCGGCCAGGTGGCGTTCGCCATGTCCGGCATGGGCGGCGTCTTGGGCCGTGTCGCGACGTTCTTGTCTGGCCCATGGGGCGCGGCGCTTCTGGGCGGGGCCATTGTGCTGGGCAGCCTATCGCGCGGCCACGATGACGCCGCCGGCGCAGCGGAAAAGCAGTCCAAGGCGGAAAAAGATGTCGCTGAGGCGCTGGAGACATTCCGCCGCGCCAGCGGCCTGGCGGCGCAGTCGAACCGTGAAGCAGTGGCTGCAGCACGGGAAAAGATCAGCCTTCTGATTGACGAGAAAGAAAAGGCGCTGGACGCGGCCGAGAGCAATCTCACTTTGGCCAAAGCTCGTCTGGCCGCCGTTGAGGCCGACCGCCCGAAGGACAATGCGGGCATCGGCCGTGCGGGCAACTTCGGCATCAATTATGTTCAGCAGAATGCTAATCGCGATGTTGAACGCGAGCGCAAGGCCATCGCTGAACTCAGTGGTGAGGTCGGCAAGTTGCGCACCGAACGGGGCGGCGGGGATGCGTTCGCTGCTGCCTTCCGGGATGCAGAGATCAAAACCAACGCCGCGCGAGCAGCGGCGATCCGGTATGACGAAGCCTTGGACGCCATCCGGGCCAAGGCCAAGGCCGGTCTGATCGATCGGGCGACCGCCACCGCCGAAATCGCCGCGCTGATGCAACAGAAGAAGGCTTCGGAAGATGCAGCGCGGGGGCAGGGCAAAGCGGCCAAAGACCTTGCCGCTGAAAACCAAAAGCTGACCGAGGCTTACAATCCGCTCCTCGCCGCCCAGCAGGAGTACAAGAAGTCGCTGGACGATATCGCCAAGGCGGAGACGCGCGGGATCGCCACTGTGGGGCTGGCTGCCGAAGCCCGCCTCGCCGCGGCCGAGAAGCTGCGCCAGTCCCGTCTGAAGGCATTGGGCGCCACGCCAGCGGCGCCGATTCAGTTGGCCGGCGCCGGCGCGCTGGGCGACAGCCTGGGCGCACAGGTTTTTGCGGGCGATCAGGCCAGGGAGCTTGAGGCGGTCGTTGACAAGATCGGCAAAGATCTGGGGATCAAGATCGGCAGCGACTTCGGCAAAAAGGCGTTGGAGCTGTCGCAATTGATCGGCGACGGCCTGGCTGGTGGCTTCGGACGCGCGCTGCAACGCTCCAACGCCATCGCCGGGATCCTGGAAAACCTGGTGCCGGGATCGGGCGGCTTGTTTCAGCAGGCATCGGGCGAGGCCATCCAAAAGGGATTTAAGCCGCTCAAAGACGGCCTTGAGAAGATTTTCGGCGGCGATGGCAAATTGACCAAGGTGCTCGGCAAAGCCGCCGGCGGCGCCGCGGTCGGCGCTGCCATCTCCGACGTTTTCAACGGCCTGGGCATCTCGAAAAACAAGAAAGGCGCCTCGATCGGCGGGCAGGTCGGCGGCGCCATTGGCGCAGCCACCGGAATTCCTGGCGGCGCGCTGATCGGCTCGGTGTTCGGCTCGCTGGTCGGCGGCCTGTTCAAGGGCAAAAATCCGTTTGCTGATGCCAAGATCACCACCACCGCCACCGGTGTCTCGTCCAGCATCTTCAACCAGCGCGGCGCCGACTCGGCCGAGCAGGGCTCGTCGATCGCCGGCACGGTCGGCAACCAGCTGCAGGCGATCGCCAGCGCGCTCGGTGCCGAAATCAAGGCCGGCATCAATCTCGGCGCGATCGGCTTTTCCGGCGACCAGTATTATTTCAACCCTACCGGCGGCGATTTCAAAGCCGCCGGCAACCAGCGATTCCAGAAGCCGGAGGAGGCGGTCGCCGCCGCGGTGGCCAGCGCGCTGGGCAGCGGCGCGGTCACTGCCAGCCCGCGCGTCCAGGCGGTGCTTCAGCGCTATGCCAGCGACGTGAATATGGCGGTGGTCGAGGCCCTGAAGGTCAAAGACCTCGAGCAGCTGCTGGAGGCCCGCGGCAACCCGTTCCTCTCGGCCTTCAAAGACTTCGAACGCCAGGCCGCCCAGCGGCTCGATGCGGCGCGCAAATACGGCTTCGAAGTGGTCGAGATCGAGAAGATCAACGCTGAGCAGCGATCGGCGCTGATCCGCGACACGCTCTCGCGGGCCACCGGCTCGGCGCGGGCGCTGCTCGATGATTTCCGATTCGGCAGCCGGGCCAGCGGCTCGATCCGTGAACAGCTCGGCGCGCTGGGCGGCGAGCGCGACCGGCTGGCCGGCCTGGTGCGTGGCGGCGATGGTGGCAGCCTGGATGCGTTGACCAGCGTGCTCAGCCAGATCGACGATCTGCAGCGCGAGGCCTTTGGCGCCACCGGCGAGGCCGCCGGCGGCCGGGCATCGTCGACCGCGCTGCTGCAGGAGCTGGTGGACGCGACCGAGGCCCGCGTGCGCGCCGCAGCCGAGGAGGCGCGCAAGGCCGCCGAAACCCAGACCGCCACCCTGCAGTCGATGGACGGCACGCTCGAGGATATGTTCAAGCTGAGCCAGCAGCAGCTCGCCGCGCTGCAGGGCATCCAGGCCGGGCTCGGCGGTGGCGGCGCCCGGTCGGAATTCCTGCTGGCCAACACCGTCGCGCGGAGCTGACCGTGAGCCGGGTGACCTTGATCGAGATCCAGCCGCGCCTGCCCGATGGCACGGTCAAAACGCTGCGCCTGGTCGATCGCTCGCCGCGCGCCGCCGCCTATTTTGGCGCACAATGGCTGCCCTACATCACCGAGCTGCCGGGCTTTGAGACCGCCATCGGCTTTGACGGCCAGCTGGTCGGCTCGCTGCCCAGCCCACAGATTGGCGCGCTGAGCTTCGCCCTGGCGCCCGATATCCGCGAGGCCGCCGGCTGGGTGTGGCGCGATGCGCCAGTGACCATCCGCCAGGCCGATTGGCCGATCGACGGCAGCAACCCGGCCGACGCTGCCTTTGGCGATGCGATGGTATTCACCGCGATCGCCTTCAGCGCTTCGGACGGCGTCGCCCAGGTCGAACTGCTGGATCGCGGCGCGCTACTGCGCGTGCCGATCGCGCCGCTGCGCTATGGATCGTCGGGCATCGCCGTGCTCGATGCCGCCGCAGCCGCGCGCGATCGCCAGGCCGGCGCGGTGGTGCCGGTGGCCTTCGGCCGTGTGCTCACGCTGCCCGGCCTGCTGATCGACCGCGCCAACAACGTCTGGCTCTTCGCCGCCCAGCCGGCGACCAGCATCCAGGCTTTCTATGACGGCGGCGTGCCGTTCACTTTGGGCACCGCGCGCGCCAGCCTGGCCGCGCTACAGGCGGCCTCGCCTGTCGCCGGCACGGTCGATTGGTGCTTGAACGCCGGCGGGCTGCTGCTGGCCCGGCCGGCCGATCGCCCGGTCTATCCCTTCACTGCCGACGCCACCTTCGGCAGCGCGGCGCTGGGCGATGTGTTGACGACGCTGATCGGCGGCCGGCTTCCCATCCAAACCGGCGACGCCGCCGCGCTCTCGGCACTCGGCCTGGGCGATTGCGGCCTCTATATCGACGACGAGGCCACCGTCGCGGAGGCTGTCGACCGGCTGCTCGGCGGCCTGGGCATCTGCTGGAAGGTGCGCCGGGATGGCAAGGTGACAGCATTCCGGCTGGCCTGGTCGGCGCCGGTCGCCACTTATGCCGCGCACCGTCGCCACGCGCCGATCCGCCTGCAGACCATCTTGCCGACCGCCCGCCGCCAACTCGGCTATGCCCGCAACAACAAGGTCCACTCCGAGGGCGATATCGCGCGGATCCTGCTGGCGACCGAGCTGGCCTATGCAGACGGCACCCTGATCGAGGCGCTCAAGCCCGGCGACGCCGGCAGCACCCGCAACGTGGCGCGCGGCACCTATGACAATGCCACGGCCTATGTGCGCGGCGACGAGGTCATTTTCAGCGGCAGCAGCTATCGCCTGATCGTCCCCAGCAGCACCGGCAACCCGCCGCCGGATGCTTCGCGCTGGGTGCTCACCGCCGCGGCCGGCAGCGGCCCGGCTGGCGCCGATGGCCTGGAGGGCATCAGCGTCATCGTCACCAACGAAGCCCATGTCGTGCCCACCGCGCCCAACGGCAGCGGCGGCAGTTATGGCACGGCCGGCGGCACGATGATCCTGCGGCGCGGCGCGGTGGTGCTGGCGCCCACCTTCAGCATCGCGGCACAGTCGCCCAACACTGGCTGGGCCACCATCGATGCCGGCACCGGCGTTTATACCATCGCCGATCCCGGTGCCTCCCTCGGCACCGCCACGCTGCGCGCCACTGTGGGCGGCGTGAATTACGACCGCACCTATACCGTCGCCAAGAGCCTGCAGGGCGTCGACGGCCCGAATGTGAAGCTGGTGGCCGATGGCCAGGCTTTCACCTTTGCCTATGGCGCCGCCAGCCCGGCCAGTCAGCTGATCACGCTCACCGCGCTGCTCACCAACATCGCCGGCACCGCGGCCTGGAGCAGCTCGCCGGCGGTGACCCTCGGCGGCAGCGGCAACACCCGCACGCTCTCGGAGGCCAACTTCGGCAGCAATCGCCAGGTCACGATCGAGGCCACGCTGGGCGGCATCACCGATCGCATCACCCTGCACCGGATCGACCGGGAATCGCTGAGCGGCAACGCCGTGGTGAACAGCGAGTTCACCCGCAGCACCTATGGATTTGAGTTCAGCCTTAACACCTTCGCCGGCCCGCTGTTGCCGGTGAACGGCGGCGTCAATTTGAGCGCGGCCTGGTCCGGCATCAAGAACGTGCTCTGGGCGTCTGTGGCCACCAGCGGCGCCAACTGGAACGCTGCCGGCGAGGCCGACCCCTTCACAACGAGCGGCCGGTGGATCGGCGGCGGCATGACTGAGCAGCGCCAGTTCGGCCTGCCGGTGAAGGCCGGCGACACGGTTTATGCCCGCTGCCTGCTCGCCCGCCACCGCTGCGTCACACGGCTTTATCTGCTGATCTATGACAAAGACGGCAATTTGCTCGAGGCGCCAAGCTGGACCGGAGGGCGGGTGGGCGGCGCCGGCGGCGGCGACCCTGCCAACTTCGATGTGGTCGGCGGCACCCACCTGGTTTCAAATTCCCTCGCGGTCAGCGCGCAGCTGATGTGGCGCATGCTCTCCACCAGCGAGCCAGATCCCTATATCTTCATGACCGAGCCAGGGATTGGCCTCCTACCGCCCGGCCAGACCGAGCTGCCGCCATACCAGAAGGGCGACGCGGATCCGCTGGCTGACAAAACCTCCACCAACATCGCGGCCGATACTGCCGCGGTCGCCGGCGTTCCGGCCGCGACCGTCAACGGCAACATCGCCACCGCCCAGACTACGGCGAATTCAAAGAATCGGACGTGGACCGGCGCCTCGACGCCGGTCGGCGCTCAGCCCGGCGACTATTGGGCAATCCCTGGCGAGCAGCGGCTGCGCCGGCTGAACGCGGCCGGTACCATCTGGGAGGTGCAGTTGGAATTCATCGCCAACGCCCGCACCAGCTTTGCGCTGTCCATGCCAGGATCGGGCACCTTCGCGCAGATCGGTGTCGCCACGCTCGGCGTAGGCCCTAATGGCAACGTGCAGATCAGCGCGACAATGGGCTATGCGCCATCCGGCTCGTCAGGAGCCGCCTCCGGCGCACTTGAATTCGCCATCGATTGGCGGCCGGTTCCTGGAACGGGCGGCTGGACACAGATCGGCTCCACGCAGGTCGGCACAGACGCCACGCGGGGGCCTGATATCTCGCCCGGCGAGCCCGGCCCGGTCACTTTTGGTTCCGTGACCATCGTGCGGGATATCGCCGGCCCCGGCTCGGTCGCCAACCAGGAATACCGCGTCAGGGGCAGGCTGACCGGCGATGCGCTGAGCGCCCTCGGCAGCGAGGGCATTGTTTCGTGGATGCCGGCATGATCGCCCTGAAAGACGGCCTCGGTAATGTGGTTCAGCGCCTGCCCGATGACGCTGACCTGTCGGCCTACGACCTCACCGGGCTCACGGCCGAGGCCAGCGAGTTCAACGATCCGCTAATCCCGGATCTGGCCTCGGCGCGGGTGCGGCAGCGCGCGCTCGTAAACGCCGGCCGCGATGCGGCAATCAACGGCGGCCTGCCCACCAGCTTCGGCGTGTTCGACAGCGATCTGGACAGCCGCAGCTTCATCGCCGGCGCCGTGCAGCTCGCCCGCGAGGCGGCCGACGCTGCCCAGCCATTCGCCGTCGCCTTCACCCTGGCCGACGACAGCGAGGTCGAATTGGACGGGCCGCAAATGCGGCAGGCCGGCGTCGAGATCGGCCTGCAGGTGGGCGCCATTCACGCACGCGCGCGCGTGCTCAAGGCCCGCATCGAGGCCGCCGAAACCTTGGCCGAAGTCTTGGCCATCGCCTGGTCACTCGAAGACCCACAGTAAGGAGAGAAGAAGCCGTGATTCGATATCTCAAGACGCTCTCGATCGGCATCGCTTTGGTGGCTGCGGCCTTGGCCCAGCCGGCCTATGCCGCCACCACCTGCGCATCAATCCCAGCCGATCTGGCTGCCGCGGCGCCTGGCTCGACCGTCGTTACAGGCCCCATCACCTGCGCTGGCATCGTCCGGCTCAACAATCTGTCGCTGCACGGCGTCACGCTCGATGCGAGCGGCGCGACCTTCCTGGATGGCGCCGCGATCGTCGCAGTCGCCGGGCTGCGGCTGAATGCCGGCACCTGGGGCACTGCGGCGAAGGACACGATCGGCCGCTATGCAATCGACGCGACCGATGTGACCGATTTCAGCGTTTCCAACGCGACCGTGGTCGCCGGGCCGAGCGGCGATCGCGGCGGCGTCAAGATCCTGCGCGGCCGGCAGGTAACGGTGCGCGACAGCGCCTTCGCCGGGCACTCCACCGGCCTATCGGTGCAGCTCACGCGCGGTGCCTTGGTGACGCGCAATCGCTTCACCAGCGCTGTTTCGGACGGGATCCAATTGGTGGCCAACCAGGGCGCCATCATCAGCGCCAATTATTGCCGTTGGGAGGTGCGGGTGGGCACCGCGCACCCTGATTGCATCCAGCTATGGAGCCTGCCGACCTTGCCTCTGCAGGCCGATATTTGGGTGCTGAACAACGCGGCCATCGGCAACATGCAAGGCGTTCTCTCCAGCGATCCGAAAACCGGCTCCGGTGAGCGGCTGCACTTCCACGGTAACTACACCCCGGTCATTTTTTCGCACACCATCACCTGCGGGATGTGCCGCGACAGCGTGGCCACCGACAACGTCCTGGCGAGCTATCCTGGCAGCCTGTTCGGCATCGGCAGTCTGAAGGGCTTTGAGCCCACACGTGGCAACGTGGCGGCGCGCAACCCCAAGCGCGACGGCACCAAGGCACTGCCGCCGCGGATTTGGTCCTTCATCGTGCCGCCGATCTGGCAGTCGGTCGGCAGCCAATATGATGACCGCAGCTTCAACCCGGTCTCTGTCGAGACGGCGCAGTGAGCCAGCGCGCCGCGCCCGAGCGCCTATTTGGAGGCCGATCCGATGGCTGAAGCCACCGTCGACCGTGCCGAATTCCTGCGCGCGCAGGAGCGGACCGTGACCGCGACCAGCGCGCCGCTGCTGGCGCGTTGGGGCACCGCCGCCGGCGACACCGCGCAGTCGACGCCGCTGATTGCCGAGGCCTCCGCCTCGGCCGAGGCAGCCCGCCAGCTGGCCCTGCTTGGCAGCGTGCTGGCCGAGGACCAGGTGCTGATCGAGGGCGTTCACTGGGATCTCGAAGGCCTGGTGGCGGCGATCGATTATGTCCATCCTGGCGGCGGCACCTTCCTGGGCGCCGCGGCCACTGTCTCGATGCTGGTGACGCGGGTGCGGGTGGACCTGAATGCCGGCACGACGCTGTTGCAGGGATTGATCCAGCTATGAGCAAGAACGGCGCTGTCTTTCGGGTGATCCCCTACGCCGCCAGCCAGATCGCGGTGGTTGCCGGATCGTGGCCGGTCGACGCTGCCTTCCCGGCCGCCAACCTGGCTAACGTGCAGCCAAAGGTGGTGCTCCGCTCCACGGCCCATCGGGCCGACTCTTTCATCGTGCTCGATCTCGATCTCGGCCAGGACACGCTGATCGACGGCATCGCGGTCCTGCACACCAATTTCAGCAGCGGCGCCGGCTGGGCCATCTTGGGCGCGACGCAGGCCCAGGGACCGATGGCGGGCCTGGGCTCCGAGCCTGCCGGCCGCCGGCTGTTTGGCCAGACAGGCGTGGAGGCCTTCGGCATCGTGCCGACCACCACTGAAAACCGCCGCTACGGCTTCATCGCCCGCCAGAGCCACACGATCCGCTATCTGCGCGTCTATTTTTACGAGCCGCTCGCCACCACCACCCAGATCGGCACGCTGGCCGTGCTCCAGCGCCTGGCGATGGGCCAGCCGGCTTATACCAATTTCGAGCTGGGCAGCGGCCGGCGCGTCGACGATCGCAGCCAGCTGCGTGGCCTGCCAGGCGGCGAGACCGCGATCGAGCGCGGCGGCCTGGTGCCGCAATGGCGCGCCTCCTGGTCCAGCGTGACGGAGGCCGAGTACCGGCAGCTCTGGTATCTCCTGATGGAGGCCGGCACCAGCCGCCCGGTGTTGGCGGCCGAGTTTCAAGACCTCGCGGTCGGCCAGGCCGAGGCGCTGCACTACGGCCTGATCCAGTCGATCGACTTCACCGAACGCGTCCAGATGGACAAGCAGCGCATCGACCTGCGCTTTCAGGAGCTGGTCTAGATGTTTCCCCGGTTCAAAAAACCGGGGGGCTGGGGTGCGTCAACACCCCGAGCCGCGGGAAAACTCCCCCGCACCTTGGCCGCCGGCCGGCGGCCTCAGTCCCCGCACCCGACGTCGGGCGGGGCGTTATTGGCAGAAAACAAACATGGAGTCCCAGCCCTTTTCCAACCGTCTCACCCCCGTCAATCCGGTGCGCCCGGTGGCGGCCTATGTCGGCGGCAAGCGATCCCTTGCCCGCCAGATCGTATCGCTGATCAATGAAGTCCCTCACGAGGGCTATGCCGAGCCGTTCGTCGGCATGGGCGGCATCTTCTTCCGTCGAACGATGCGCCCCGATTTCGAGGTCATCAATGATTGGAGCGAGGACGTCGCCACCCTGTTCCGCATCCTTCAGCGGCACTACCAGTCGTTCCTCGAAGAGCTGAAGTGGCGGCTTTCCAGCCGGGCAGAGTTTGATCGCCTGATGCGCCAAGAGCCGAGCACCCTTACCGATCTGGAGCGGGCAGCGCGCTTCCTCTACCTCCAACGCCTGGCTTTCGGCGGCACGGTGACCAACCGTCACTTCGCCATGCCCAAGGCCAGGCCAGCGCGGTTCGATCTGACCAAGCTGGTGCCGATGCTGGAAGACGTCCACGACCGCCTCGCCGGCGTCACGATCGAGCGGCTGCCCTGGGCAGACTTCATCGATCGCTACGACCGGCCTGGCACGCTCTTCTTCCTCGATCCGCCATACCTGGGCAGCGAGGATTACTATGGGGCTGGGATGTTCCCGGCTGCAGAGTTCGAGCGCCTGGCAGACCGCCTGGCCTCGCTGAAGGGCCGCTTCATCCTGACCATCAACGACCGCCCAGAAACGCGGGCGATGTTCAGTCGGTTCAAGGTGCGCGGTGTGGATCTGTTCTATCGGGTCAGCGGCGGTGCCACACCAGCCCGCGAGCTGATCATATCCAACTGATCGGTCGGTGGCGGTCTCCCCAGGGCCGCCACCAACCCCGCTCTCAGAGCCTTCCGGGAGCCTCCTCAGAACCCTCTCGGCGCCATCTCAACTGTGCCCGACCAGCCACACCCGCCCATTGCATCAAGCGAAAAGTTCTCTAATCGGTCTTGTCCGTGACTCCAGAACCTCTTGTCCCGCTTCACCGGTGGCCGCCATCGCGTCCTTCACCATCGCCAGATAGCGCGGTTCAAAGATGTTGAGCGGCAGCACCCCGCGCGGCAGCAGCACCGCGCCGGTCAAAGGGAACACCGGCACGGCGGCCGGCAGCGGTTCAAGGGCTTCGCTCTCGCTCATGCAAACCAGATCGCGCGCAGCGCGGCGCGGGTCTTGATGCTCCACGGATCGGCAAGGCCGGCGGCTTCGAACATGGTCAGCAGCTTGGTGCGGGCGGCGCCCTCGTTCCAGCCGCGATCGGCCTTGATGATGGCCAGCA
>JAIXPM010000194.1 GCA_027486275.1 Sphingomonadales bacterium
CACCACCATCAGGTTGGAGACCATGGCGGCCTTGCGCTCGTCATCCAGCTCGACGACGTTCTTCTCGCTCAAATGCGCCAACGCCATTTCGACCATGCCCACCGCGCCCGCCACCAGGGTTTCGCGTGCGGCGACCACGGCGGCGGCCTGCTGGCGGCGCAACATGGCACCCGCGATTTCGGGGGCATAGGCGAGGTGGGTGAAGCCGCATTCATCCACCGTGATGCCGGCCACGCTCAGTCGGTTGATCAGTTCGGCGCGCAGTTCGCCCGACACGCGGTCGTGATCGCCGCGCAGGGTGATCTCCTTGTGCTCGAAATCATCATAAGGGTAACGCGCGCCGATGGTGCGCACCGCCACTTCCACCTGGGCGGTGACGAAGCCGCGATAATCATCAACGTCGAACAGCGCCTGCGCCGTATCGGTAACACGCCACACCAATTGGGCGGCGATCTCGATCGGGTTACCCCGCAGATCATTCACCTTGATCTGCTGCGAAATCAGGTTGTTGGCGCGAAGGCTGATCTTCTGCTTCCCCATCCACGGCCAGGTCCAGCGCAGGCCATTCACCCGATCGGTGCCGCGATAGGCGCCAAACAGGGTGATGGCCGCACCTTCGTTGGGCTGCAGCATGTAGAAGCCGCTAATGACAAACAGGAAGACGAACAGCAGCAGCGCCAGGCCGATCACGATCACCGGCGAACCGCCGGCAATCAATGCCATCACACCGAACAGGCTGGCGGCCAGATCAAGCAGCAACAGGAACAACATGGCAATGCCATTGCTGCCAACGCCAGCGCGTTCAAGGCTGGGCTGGCGGGCCGGATCGTGAATGGTCACTTGGCTCTCCTCGAAATAAATACGATATCATAATTATATCGATTCCGATGAAACGGGCAAGCGCAATCAATCGTCGCTGTTGCCGCTTTCAGCGCTGCTGTCGTCGTCCCAGTCACCACTGGCGCCGCCGCCGCCAAAATCGCCGCCACCGGGCGTGAACGGCGCGTCGTCGCTGATCAATTCGTCGGAGCGCAGCCGCACTGGCACATCATCCGCCCAGGGTTCGATCAATGGATCAAGGCCAGGATCGATGATCGGATCAAGCGGGATATCGCGGCGCGACAGAGGAGGGCGGGGCAAGGGCGAGTGCGCCGCAGCCCGGCTGGCGCTGGCACCAAACAGCATGAACAGGGCGATCATCACGACGATGATGATGATCGCCGTCATCGGCTCAGCCGCCGTTCACGGCCGGACGCCTGCCGGGGTCAATCGCCCGCGCCGCCGCCATCGCCATCACCGCCGGCATCGCCGTCACTGCTGCTGTCGACAACGGTGCCATCGCTGGCGCGTTGCTCCAGCCGCTTGAAATTGTCATTCTTGCGCGCGTCGCTGACCATGATGAAGCCGGCGACGCCCAGCGACAGCAGGATGAGGATGACGACAACCATGGCGGTTCAGCCCTTTGACGGCTGATCGCCGCCCTGATCAGTGGATGGGCTATTCTGTTCCGCGCCCGTGGGCGGGCGGCGGCGCTTGAACACGTTGGATGGATCCTTGGCCGCCAAGTAGAAAAACCAGGCGAACATGGCGACGTTCAGCACAGCAATAAGGATGACACCGATCATGGCACCATCCTTACCCCGGCCTGGCGGTGCTGGCGAGTGCTCAGGCGGTGAACTTGTTGTCGCGTGGGAAGCCGTTGGGTGGCATCCGCCCGGCGCTGGCGCGTGCGCCCTTCCAGAAAGTCAGGTCGGCTTCCGTGCGGGTGCGGCCACTGTCGCCGCCCATTGGCCAGCTCAGCCCTTCCGCCATCACGAACGTCCGCACGTCGCTCATGCCGCCATCCTTGTATTTCTGCAGCGCGACGCCCTGGCCTTTCTGCATCTGCGGCAGTTCTTCCAGCGGGAACACCAGCAGTTTGCGGTTCTCGCCGATCACCGCCACCATGTCGTCGGCCGGCGAGATCCAGCGCACAATGGCCAGCCGCGCATCGCCCTTGGGCGACATGATCACCTTGCCCTTGCGGGTTTCCGCCAGCAGCTCGGCACTGTCGATCTGGAAACCGCGACCATCGCTGGCCACGAGCAGCAGGCGGCGATCGGGCTGGTGCGTGAACAGGCTGACAATCTCCGTCCCTTCCGCCAGATCGATCATCAGCCGCAACGGCTCGCCCAGGCCGCGTCCGCCGGGCAGGCGATCGGGAGAGAGCGTGTAGAAACGGCCATCGCTGGCCGCCAGCACCAGGCGATCGGTGGTGAAGGCGTGGAAGGCGTAGGCCGGCCCGTCGCCTTCCTTGAACTTCAGCGCTTCGGTGCTGGCCGGATCGACATGGCCCTTCATCGCGCGAATCCAGCCCATGGCCGAACAGATGATGGTCAGCGGTTCCTTCTCGATCATCGCCTCGATCGGCACGAACTTCACTTGCGGCGCATCGGCGATGCTGGTGCGGCGGCGGCCGAGCAGCGTCGTGGGGCCATAGGCAACACGCAGGGCGGCGAGATCGGTGGCCAGCCGCTCGGTTTGCTGCGCCTCGCTGTCGATCAGGCCACGCAGGCCCTTGGCTTCCTCGGTCAGCGCCTTGTTTTCGCGGGTGATCTCGATCTCTTCCAGCCGGCGCAAGCTGCGCAGCCGCATGTTGAGAATGGCTTCAGCCTGCACCGCAGTCAGATCAAAGGCCGCAATCAGCTCGGCCTTGGCATCATCGGCTTCGCGGATAATGCGGATCACCTCGTCCAGGTTGAGATAGGCCTTGAGCAAGCCGCCAAGCACTTCCAGCCGCGCCTCAATCCGGCCGAGCCGATAGCGCGAGCGGGCGATCAGCACTTCGCGCTGGTGGATCAGCCATTTGGCGATCACGGGTTTGAGCCCGAGCACGCCCGGCCGGCCTTCATCCAGCACGTTCATGTTGAGGGGGATGCGCACTTCCAGATCGGTCAGCTTGAACAGGCTTTCCATCAGCACGTCGGCATCAACATTGCGCGATTTGGGCGTGATGACGATGCGCAGCTGCTCGTCGCTTTCATCCGCCACGTCGGCGAGGATCGGCAGCTTCTTCTCGGTGATCAGTTCGGCCAATTGCTCGATCAATTTGCCCTTCAGCACCTGATAGGGGATTTCGCTGATGATGATCGTCCAGGTGCCGCGGCCCTGGTCTTCCACGCTCCAGCGCGCGCGCAGGCGGAAACTGCCGCGCCCGGTGAGATAGGATTCGGCGATGCTGGCCCGCGGTTCGACCAGCACACCGCCGGTGGGAAAATCAGGCCCGGTGACGAACTGCAGCAGATCGGTTTCCGGTGCATCGGGTGCGCGCAGCAGGTGCAGCGCCGCATCGACAATTTCCACCACATTGTGCGGCGGGATGGAGGTGGCCATGCCGACCGCGATGCCGGCCGCGCCGTTGACCAGCAGGTTGGGGAACAGGCCGGGGAACACCTCCGGCTCTTCCTCTTCGCCGTTATAGGTGGTGCGCATCGGCACCGATTCTTCGTCCAGCCCGTCCATCAGGCGGATGGCGGCATCGGTCAGCCGCGCTTCGGTGTAGCGCATGGCCGCCGCGTTATCGCCGTCGATATTGCCGAAATTGCCCTGACCATCGACCAGCGGCACCCGCAGCGCAAAACTCTGCGCCAGGCGCACCATCGCATCGTAAACCGACTGGTCACCGTGAGGGTGATATTTGCCGATCACGTCCCCCACCACGCGGGCGCATTTCTTGTAGCCCTGATCGGGGTTCAGCTTCAGCAGCCGCATCGCCCACAACAGGCGGCGGTGCACCGGCTTCAGACCATCGCGCAGATCGGGCAATGATCGCGCGGTGATGGTGGAGAGGGCATAGACGAGATAGCGATCGCCCAGCGCCGCGCCGAACGGGGCTTCGATGATATTGTCGCTTTCGGGGGGGAGGCTGGCCATGGCGATGGGTTAGCGGCGGCAGGCATTGCCCGCAAGCGGTGTCAGCGGGTGAGCAGGCTGGCCAACCGTTCGCGGGCTGTCCAGCAGCGCTTTGCCGCCACGCCATCACGCAATACTTCGCGGGCAAGGAAGTGCCCGGTGAGCGCCAGGCCGTCGGCAATGGCCGCGGCATTGGATTCGCCCTCACCCAGCAGGAAGACGGGCAAGCGCAGCAATTTGGCCGCCCAAGGCTCCCCTGCGCCACGGCTCACAGCCTGGCGAGACTTGGGCGAAACAAACGCCAGATCACTGGTCGCGCCAGTGGCTGCGCAACTGGTTAGATCGAGGCCGAACCCAAGTTCGGCGAGCAGCGCCAATTCCAGCCGCACCAAAGCCGGGCCAACGTCTGTCGCCAGCGCCCCCGCGGCCGCCGCACCAAACAGCGCATCAAACAACGGGAACAGCCGTGGCTGGGCTTCGCCTTCGTTCAAACAGGTGGCCGACAGGCTGGCGAGATAATCGACCAGCGCCAGCGCCGCCGGCCCGTGCATCATCGCCATGTTGGTGCCCAGCGGATGCACGGTCGCAAAGGCCAATTGCCCGGCTGACTTGGTCACCAGATCGAGCGCGACGCGGTTGCCGATCTGCAGCACCGGCCGCAGCTTGCGCCCGCGCCCGCCCTGCACATAGGCTGCGACAAGCCCCTGATCCGCCGACAGGAATCGCGCCACCACGGCATGCTCGCCATGCGGGGCAAGGGCCACCACCAGTGCAGGTTCAACGCGGATCATGGCGGCCATCATAGTGGCAAGTGTGCCCGGCGCAGCAAATATGCACGTTAACCAAAAAATTATAATGGATTCAGGGAACCGAATCGACTATCTATGCATTAGTAACGGGGTGTTAATGACCATGAACAGATTTGCGTTCGCTTTTGCCTTGGCTCTGGTGGCGGCTCCGGCAGCCGCCGTGGTGCCGCTGGTGAATTCGCCGATCACGGTCACGTCGGCCGATGTCGGCAAGTCGTTCACCTACACCTACAATGGCATCGTCGACGAACAGAACCAGGCTGGTCTGGCCTCGGCGATCACGTTCACCCTGAACAGCGTGGCCGGGCAGGTCTGGAACTTCACCGCCGAGATCGACAACACACTTTCCACCGCGCCCGTTGGTGGCCGCATCTCCAGCTTTGGTTTCAACGGCAATCCGGAAATCATCGGGGCAACTCCGATTTCGGGTCCGTTCGGCACAGCCGTCATCAACGCCGGCTTCCCGCAGATTGGCGGCCAGACCACCATCGATTTCTGCCTGACGGCCAACAACAACTGCCAGGGCGGCGGTGGCGGCGGCGTCACCAATGGCAATGTGGCGACGCAGGAATTCGCGCTGAGCTTCGCCAACAACATCACCTCGGTGATCTTCAACAACTTCATCGTGCGCTACCAGTCCATCACCGGCAGCGGCCTGGGCACTTCCGGTGTCGGCATGGGCACCAACGATGGCGGCTTCAATCCGGGCGGCGATCCCATCCCGGAACCATCGAGCTGGGCGATGCTGATTGCCGGCTTTGGCCTGATCGGCGCGATGGCGCGCCGCCAGCGGATCGTCGCAGCTTAATCCACGAAATCGAGGCCGACCGCGCTGTAGAGGCTGCGGTCATCCCCCCAATCGGCGCGCACCTTGATGTGCAGGAACAGGTGGACCTTGCGGCCCAGCAGGTCGGCAATGTTGGCCCGCGACGTCGCGCCGATTTCCTTGATGCGGCTGCCGCTCTTGCCCAGCACGATGGCCTTCTGGCTGTCCCGCTCGATGATGATCTGCTGGTGGATGGCCACGCTGCCGTCGCGGCGCTCTTCCCACTTTTCGGTTTCAACGGTGGCGGCGTAGGGCAGTTCGGCATGCAGTTGCAGATACAGCTGCTCACGCGTCAGTTCGGTCGCCATCAGCCGGGTGGTGGCATCACTCAACTGGTCTTCCGGATAATGCCACGGGCTCAGCGGCAGGCGTGCGGCCAACGCCGCCTTCAGTTCGGTAACGCCATCCCCGGTGCTGGCACTGATGAAGAAGATTTCCTCGAACTTTGCCAGTTCGTTGCAGCGGCTGGCCAGATCGAGCAGCCGCTCCTTCACGCAGATATCAACCTTGTTGAGCACCAGCAGTTTCGGTTCACGGCGATTGGCCAAGGTGGCGATGATCTCGGGCACATCGCCTTTCAGCCCGGCCTTCGCATCGATCACCAGCACGATCACCTCGGCATCGGTCGCACCATCCCAGGCCGCCTTCACCATGGCGCGATCCAGCCGGCGGCGAGGGGCAAAGATGCCGGGCGTATCCACCAGCAGCATCTGCGCACTCTCATGAATGGCGATGCCCACCAGCCGCTGCCGCGTCGTCTGCACCTTGGGCGACACGATGGCGACCTTCTGGCCCACCAGCGCGTTGACCAAGGTGGATTTGCCTGCGTTGGGCGCGCCAACAACGGCGATGGTGCCGCAGCGGCTGGTGATGGGGGTCAGTTCAGTGGTCATGCATCAAGGCTTTTCAACAACAGGGTGGCGGCGGCCTTTTCGGCCTCTTGCCGGGATTTGCCGCTGGCACTGGCCGGCGGGGCGCCGCGCACCGTCACTTCAACGGTGAACACCGGCGCGTGATCAGGGCCATCGCGGTTCACGACCAGATAATCCGGCATGCCCAGACGGCGTTTTAGCGCCCATTGCTGCAGGGCGCTTTTGGGATCGTTCAGGAACGGGTGATCCGATTGCATCATCGGGCCCCAGTGGCGGGTGACAAAGGCGGACGCTGCCGTCCAGCCGCCATCGATGAACACCGCCGCCGTCACCGCCTCGGCCACATCGCCCAGCACATTGTCACTGTCGGCCAGGCCCTTGCCGCGGCTCACCGGTTCCATCGCAATCAATGGCCCGGCGTTCCAGCCGCGCGCCACGCGGGCGTTGGCCGGGCCTTCCACCATGGCGTGCAGCCGCGCCGTCAAGCGGCCTTCGGCTTCATCATGCTGGCCATAGAGCAGGCCAGCGACCACGCAGCCAAGCACGCGATCACCTAAGAATTCCAGCCGCTGGTAACTGGCGCCGGGCTGGCGGGTGGCGCTGCCATGGGTGAGCGCGCGATCGAGCAGCGCCAGATCGGCAAATTCATGGCCCAGCACATCGCGTGCGAACGCCGCCAGCCGCTCCATCCGGTCGGCACGGGCCAATTCGGGGCCGGGCCCCGGATCGGGCATCGCCTTGCGCTTTCGAGTCATCGGCTTCGCCGTGGGCCGATTGCACCAGCCGGTCAAGCCTTTGGCCGCAACAGGGCTGGACTTCGCACGCCCAAGGCTGGAAAACAGGGCGCATGGATCATCTTGCTGCCATCCGCGCCGCTGGGGCTGAACCGGTCGATATCCGCGCCCTGTTTGCGGGCGAGCCTGATCGGCTGGCCCGCCTGTCGGCAAGTGCCTGCGGGCTGCACATGGATCTGTCGCGCCTTGCCCTGCCGCTGCCGGTGCTGGATCAATTGCTGGCCGCCTGCACGGCTGCCGATCTGACGGGCTGGGGGGCGCGGCTGCTGGCGGGCGAGGCCGTGAACCTATCGGAAGGCCGCGCCGCCACTCACCCCGCCGAGCGCGGCATCGGCAGCCCGGCTGATGTGGCGGTGGCCGAGGCCGCCGCCAAAGACGTGGCGCGCATCGCCGATCAGCTGCGCGCCGAGGCGGTGAC
>JAIXPM010000291.1 GCA_027486275.1 Sphingomonadales bacterium
AACTGCTACATGCTGCACTCCACCTGCGCGATGGTGCGGTCATTGCGTGATCGGCCCGCCGATCAGGCGCTGCTTTATGGCCAGGGCGGCTATGTCACCAAGCATCACGCGCTGGTGATCGGCAACCGCCCCGCCGAGCCGGCCTGGCTGATGCTGAACAAGGATGTGCAGGACGTGGCCAAAGATGCGCGTGGCGACGTGCCGGCCTATGATGGCAGCTACGTGGGCCCGGCGACACTGGAAACCTACAGCATCGTCTTCGGCCGCGACGGCCAGCCCAGCCATGGCAGCGTCGTCGGCCGCACACCCGACGGCGCCCGCACCCTCGGCAAGATCGACATCGCCGATGCGGACGCACTGGCCACCCTGCTCAGCCTTGATGCCCACCCCATCGGCCTGCCCGGCGCGGTGAGCGTGGCGGACGACGGCCTGCAGCGGTGGCGGTTCGCCTGACGCTCAACGCGGCGCCAGTGCCGCCTCGTTGACCACGCCGCCCTGCTTGTAGAGCGTGCCGCCCTTCATGATGTGGGTGGGGTTCTGCAGCAGCGCAATCGTGCGCAGCACGTCGCCGCGCACGGCGATGATGTCGGCATATTTGCCCGCAGCGATGGTGCCGCTGTCTTTTTCCACCCCCATGAACTTGGCCGGCCAGTAGGTCGCGGCCTGGATCGCTTCCATCGCCGGCACATTCAGGCCGTTCACCCACACATCCAGCTCGTTCCAGGTTGTCTGGCAGTGGAAGGCGGTGGGGATGCCGCTGTCCGTCCCGATCAGCAGGATGGCGCCGGCCTTGCGCAACTGGGCGAACTTGGTGTCGAGCGTGGGTTTGCGGCGCGGCGTGAGCTGGTTGTATTCCAGCGCCGACACATCCTTCAGCGAGGCCTTGATGTCGGCGACGGTATCGGGCTTCAGCCCGCGCGCCCAGCAGGCATCGTCAAGCTTTTCCGGGTTGGCCAGCAGGTTGCCGTTGTTGAACAGGCCGCTGATGGTGGGCGTCCAGTAAAGCGGGTTGCCGCGCACCCGGCCTTCGGCAGCGCGGGCTTCCAGCGCCACCATGATGTCGTCGGGATATTTGGGCGCGGCGCCCAGCCCGGTGTGTTCGAAATTGTCGATGCCGGTTTTCAGGCCGATGCGGATTTCTTCGGGCAGATGGCTGTGGCCCACGACTTTGAGGCCCAGCTTGTGCGCTTCTTCGACAATGGCGCGGGTGGTGGCTTCGCCGACTTCGTCCTGATCGACGAGCTTGATGATATCGACACCGGCCGCCTTCAGCTTGCGCACCTTGGCGCGCGCATCTTCCGCGTTGTCCACGCCCCAGCGGAAGGCCTCGGTGCCGGGATAGGCTTTCTTCTGCAGGAACGGCCCTGACACATAGAGGCGCGGACCGGGCTTGCGGCCGGCCTTCACATCCTCGCGGATGGCAATGCTTTCGGCCAGCGGGCCACCGAGGTCGCGCGCGCTGGTGACACCGGCCAGCAGCAGTTGCACGGCGCTGGCCGGCATGATTTCGGGGCCGAAGCGGTTGAGGTACGCCTTGTCCCAATGGGTGTAATCGGCGTGGCCGTTGATCATCAGGTGGACGTGCATGTCCCACAGGCCGGGCAGCACATCCATGCCTTCGGTAGAGACCACGGTGGCGCCCGCCGGCACCGGCAGCGTGGCGACCGTGCCGATGGCGGTGATGCGATCGCCATCCACCAGGATCACGCTGTTGGCCAACGGTGGCCCGCCCTGGCCGTCGATCAGCCGGCCACCCACCAGCGCGGTGATGGGGGCGGCCGTTGCAGCGGCACTGGCCAGCAGGGTGGCCAGGAAAAGGGTGATGGCACGCATGGTTGAAGACTCCCTGTTGTGCGCAAGCCGTGGGCCGCGCCTGCGGGAGCGTCAACCTAACATACTGTCATTCAAGCTGATCAAGCGCGTGATAGAGCAGCACGCCGGCACAGACAGCGACATTCAGACTGTCTGCCGCGCCCAGCATCGGCAGCTTCACAACAGCGTCGCACTGCGCGGTGTAATCCGCCGGCAGCCCGGCCTGTTCGTTGCCCATCAGCAGAAAGCAGGGCCCGTTATAGGTCGCCGCGCGGTAATCGACCGCCTGATCGGTGAGTGCCGCGCCCACCAATTGGCCTTCACCCTGCCGCAGCCACTGGAAGAATTCCGGCCCGGTCGCCCGCGCCACCTGGCGGCTGAACAGCGCGCCCATCGAGGCGCGCACCGCCTCCACGCTGAACGGGTCGCACGACTGGTCGAGCAGAATGACCCCGCCCGCACCCGTGGCATCACAAGTGCGCAACATGGTGCCGAAATTGCCGGGGTCTTTCAGATTCTCGGCGACCAGCCACAATTTGGCGGTGCTGCGGTCGATTCGGTCCAGCGAAATATCGGGGATGGGATAGGCGGCGGCCACGGCTTGTGCATTGTCCTTGCCGGTCAACCGCTGCATCAAATCGGGGGTGGTGCGCAGGATGGTGCCGCGCAAATCCCATGTCGCGTCGATGAGCGCCTGGGTCAGCGGGTGACGTTCGGCTTCGGGCGCGAACAACAGGGTTTCGGGAACAATGCCCGCGCTGAGCGCCTCGGTGCAGACCCGCAAGCCTTCGGCGAGGAACTGCCCCGCCTCGCGCCGCCCGCGCTTGTCATTGAGGGCTTTGAGGGCCTTCAACACCGGGTTGGACGGTGAGGAAATATCAGTGATGCGCGGCTGCATTGGCGGCGCCTATCACAATGCGACGATATTGTAATTGTGCCAGAGCAGGATGGAGAGCGCGCCGCGGTGGGGCCGCATCGGTTCGGCCAGCAGGCGCGCGCGCTTTTCGGTCGGCCGTGCCTCCTCGCCCAGCATCCGGCCCAATTGGATCTGCAAGGCCAGATCGCCGGCCGGGAAGATATCCGCCCGGCCTTCGGCAAACAGCAGATAGATCTCGGCCGACCAGCGCCCGATGCCCTTGATCGACGACAGCAGCGCAATCGCCGCCTCGTCCTCGTCCGGCAGCGCGGCGAAATTGATCTGCCCGCTGGCCACCGCCTCGGCCAGCGCGTGGACATAGCTGGCCTTCTGCCCCGACAGCCCGGCGCCCCGCAGCACCTCGAACGGCGTTGCCGCCACTTGGCCGAGATCGTCCATGTCGCCGCCGCACGCCGCTTCCAACTTGTTCCAGATGCTGGCCGCAGCCTTGGTGCTCACCTGCTGCGCCACGATCGCCCGCATCATGGTGCCGGCACCGCGTGGCCGCAGCCGCGGCTCGGGCAGGCCGTGGCTGGCCAGCGCATCGGCAACCGGCGGATGATCGGCGGCCAGCGCGTGGAGACAGGCGTGCAATTGTTCGGCGGAAAGTCCCATGAGCTGCAGCCTAGCCGGCGCGCGCCCGGCTGGCCAGACAGGCAGATGGTGGCGTCCGGAAACCGCCAATTTGGCCTTTTCTTCCCATGTCGCTATGGTGCCCCGATGGTTGATCCACACATCCGCCAAGGCTTTTTCCGCGACAAGAACCGCGCCTTCTGGATGCTGCAGGGCGGCGGCTGGTTTGCGTATCTGATGTTGCGCGCCCTGTCGGGGCTGGCCAACTCCATGGGCCTCAACTTCGTGGTGCCGGCGATCATCGTGACGGCCACCGGCTTTTCCATCACCTTGCTGCTGTCGGCCGCCTATCGCCGCCTGATCGCCGTAAAGCCGATCTGGACCTGGACGCTCACCGCCATGCTGCTGATTGGCGCTTCCGGGCTGTTCTCGGTGCTGGAAGTGTGGGCGCACGCCACCTTCTATCAGCCTGGCTGGCAACCCAAGGGCGTGCAGTTCTTCGGCGCCATCCTGCTCGATTTTGCCGTGTTGGGCGCGTGGACGGCGCTTTATTATGGCATCAACTATTATCTGCTGCTGGCCGAACAATCGGCACGCATGGTCAACATGGCGGCCCAGGCCAACAGCGCCCAGCTGGAAATGCTGCGCTATCAGCTCAATCCGCATTTCCTGTTCAACACGCTGAACAGCATATCGACGCTGGTGCTGCTGAAACAGACGGAGCGCGCCAATGCCATGCTCTCCCGCCTGGCCAGCTTCCTGCGCTACAGCTTGGTCGGCGAACGCGAAGGCCTGGCGACCGTGGCGCAGGAAGCCGAAGCGCTGAAGCTGTATCTCGATATCGAGCGTACACGGTTTGAAGCCCGCCTTCGCACCCGTTTCGATATCGCGCCCGACGTGATGGAGGCGCGGTTGCCCAGCCTGCTGCTGCAACCCATCATCGAAAATGCCATCAAATATGCCGTCACCCCGGCCGAGGACGGGGCGGACATCTTGGTGGACGCGCGGCGCATGGGCGATCGGCTGGTAATTACCATCGCAGACACAGGCCCGGGCCTGGGCGCCGTGCCGGCCGAAGCATCCGGCACCAATGTGGGCATGGCCAATATCCGCGAGCGGCTGGCGCAAAGCTATGGCGCCGATCATCGCTTCGAACTGGCCGACAATGAACCCCACGGCCTGATCGTGCTGATCGACATTCCGTTCCAGACCGACAATCCGGCACAACCCGTCGCGCCACCGGTTGCAACGCCGGTGTTGGCCCCCCAAGTGTAACGCCATGACCATTCGCACCATACTCGTCGACGACGAGCCGCTGGCGATCCAGGGCCTCGAACTGCGGCTGCAGCCGTTCGAGGATGTCGAGATCATCGAACGCTGCGCCAACGGCCGCGAGGCGATCCGCGCCATCCGCACGCAGAAACCCGATCTGGTGTTCCTTGATATCCAGATGCCGGGCTTCGACGGCTTTTCCGTCGTTTCCGGCCTGTCCGATATCGAACCGCCGCTGTTCGTGTTCGTCACCGCCTTCACCCAGCATGCGCTAAAGGCCTTTGAAGCGCAGGCGGTGGATTATCTGTTGAAACCCGTGGAGGAAGACCGGCTGGCCGCCACCATCGAACGCGTGCGCCAGCGCCTGGCCGAAAAGCAGGGCGCGCAGGGCGCCGAGCGGCTGAAGGAAATCCTGTCCGAAGTCGCACCCGAAGCCCTGCCCGATGATCTTTCGGATGCTCCGCAGGCCGGGCGGTTCGAACGGGTGATCAACATCAAGGATCGTGGCCAGATCTTCCGGGTCGACGTTGGCGATATCGAACGCATCGATGCTGCCGGCGATTACATGTGCATCTACACCGCCGATCAGACGCTGGTGCTGCGCGAGACGATGAAGGATCTGGAACGCCGGCTCGATCCGAAGAAGTTCCAGCGCATCCACCGCTCCACCATCGTCAATCTCGACAATATCAAGAGCGTGAA
>JAIXPM010000141.1 GCA_027486275.1 Sphingomonadales bacterium
ATGCCAGCGTGATGCCGTTCCTGGTCTCGGGCAACACCAACGCACCCACCATCATGATCGCCGAAAAGGCTGCCGACATCATCGCCGCGCGCACCAAGCTGGAGCGCAAGCTGGGGCTGGCGGCATGAGCAGCACGCCCTTCACCATCCCGGTGAACGAGGCCGAGGTCGCCTGGATTCGTGATCGTGTCGCGGCCTATCGCTGGTTTGAAGAACCGCCGAACGCCGGCTGGCGGCACGGCGCCAACCGAGATTACATGCAACGGCTGCAGGCGCACTGGCTGAACGGCTACGATTGGGCCGGCGCAGTGGCGCATCTCAATCGGTTGCCGCATGTGCGGGTGCAGGTGGGGGAAGATGGCGGCCAACCCTTCCATCTCCACTGCGTGCATCTGCGTTCCAGCCGGCCCGATGCGCGGCCATTGCTGATCGCTCATGGTTGGCCAGGATCGATCCTGGAATTCGATGCGATCATGGAGCGATTGGCTGAACCGGAAGATCCGGCCGCACCGGCCTTCCATGTCGTGGCGCCATCCCTGCCCGGCTATGCGTGGTCAGACCGGCCATCGGCACCGATCGGCCCGCGCGAAGTGGCCCGCCGTTACGATACGCTGATGGGCGCGCTGGGCTATGATCACTTCCTCTATCAGGGTGGGGATTGGGGCTGCGTGATCGGCGGCTGGATGGGACTCGATTCAAGCCGGGTCGATGCTATCCACCTCAATGGCTATGGCCTGCGCAGTGCCGACATGACGCCGACGTCACCGGACGAGATGGCCTGGATGCAGAAGGCGGTCGCCATGCGCGAAACCGAAACCGCCTATCTGCAACTGCAAGGCACCAAGCCACAAAGCCTGGGCTTTGCCATGATGGATTCGCCGATGGGGGTGGCCGCCTGGTTCGCCGAGAAGTTCGTCGGCTGGTCGGATGTGGCAGGCGATTATACCGATCCGCCGTTCACCATGGATCAGATGCTTACCAACATCATGATCTATCTCAGCACGCGCAGTTTCCTCACCGCGACCTGGATCTACCGCGGTCTGTTCCTGGAAGGTGGTTTTGCAATGCCAGCGGATCGGCGCGTTGAAGTGCCGGTGGGCGTGGCCGCCTTCCCGCGCGACCTGCTCGCCTTCCCGCCGCGATCGATGGTGGAACGCGGCTATAATGTCGCACATTGGACGACCATGCCGCGCGGCGGCCATTTCGCCAGCCTTGAAGAGCCAGATCTTTTCCTGGCCGATTTCAGGGCCTTCGTCGCCAGCCTGTGAAACGGGTCGATCCGGTTTGGGAGGTTTCGTCCGGCCTCACCGCCTATCCGGCTGCTTTGGCCAGGATGCAGGGAATCGCGGCCGGCATCAGGGCGGGCAGCGAATCGGAACGCATCTGGCTGGTCGAACACCCCCCACTCTATACCGCCGGCACCAGCGCCGATCCGATAGAACTCATTGATCCAGAACGATTTCCCGTCTTCAACGCCGGGCGCGGCGGACGCTATACCTATCATGGACCGGGGCAGCGCGTAGCCTATGTGATGCTGGACCTGGCAGCGCGGGGCCGTGATGTCCGGCGTTTTGTGGCCGCTTTGGAAGGCTGGCTGATCGACACGCTGGCCGATTTTGGGACCATTGGGCGAATCATCCCGGGTAAAGTCGGCGTCTGGGTGGACACGGCGGCCGGGCCGGCAAAGATCGCTGCCATCGGAGTGCGGGTGCAACGGTGGGTCAGTTTTCATGGACTTTCGCTTAACGTTACGCCCAATCTCAATGATTTCAATGGGATCATCCCCTGCGGCCTGTCGGAACCAGTCACCAGCCTAGCGGCTTTGGGGCACGGGGCAACGCTTGCAGACGCAGATGAGGCCCTCGCTCGCCATCTGCCCGCCATGCTTGCACGTCTCGTCGCATGATGTCGGTGACATGCAATGACCCGCTTGCGCGATTTCACGCGTCTCGCTAATGTCTACCACAGTTGGGGGATTAAGGCCGAGCCGACCCAACTCGTCCTGGGTTCAGGCGTTACCGTCCAAGGAGATAAGAAATGACCATCGTTGAAAAGCTGAAGACTGCCTCGATCATCGCTGGCGCCGCTCTGCTCGTCGTCGCTTGCGGCGAAAAGAAGGCTGAAGAAGCCCCGGCCGCTGAAGCCCCGGCCGCTGAAGCCGCTCCGGCTCCGGAAGCCGCTCCGGCTGCTGACGCCATGGCTCCGGCTGCTGACGCCGCTGCTCCGGCCGCTGACGCCGCTGCTCCGGCCGCTGAAGCCGCTCCGGCCGCTGAAGCTCCGGCTGCCAAGTAATTTCGACTTTCCGTCGAATTGCTTTAGGAAGGGCCGTCCCGTTTGGGGCGGCCCTTTTTTCTTGTTTGGGGAAGGAATGACCATGAGCCTTACACAAATTACGGAACAGATGACCGAGCGCCTGGGCGCCGGTGGCCAGTTCAAGAAGTCCGTGAAATTCGATTTCGGCGCCGATGGCCTGGTGCGCATTGATGATACCGTTTCGCCCGTAGTCGTCAGCAATGAAGACGGCCCAACCGCCTGCAGCATCAAGGTTTCGATGGCTGATTTCATGGATATTGCCACGGGCAAGCAGAATGCCCAGATGGCGTTCATGATGGGTAAGCTCAAGATCGAAGGCGACATGTCGGTCGCCCTTTCGCTGGGCAGCATCCTGGGCTGAACCGGGCGTGATGGTTCACCGGGCGTGGGCATTGCCCGGCCCGGTGGCCTGAGGCTCCTTTTCTTGAATGGGTAATTGATGCGTTCAATTTTGTGGCTGGCGCTGAGTTGTTTTCTTGTGGCGAGCGCTGCCGACGCTGCGCCGCGCAAGAGCAAGCGTCCGGTTCGCAAGGGCCCGGTCAAAGCCGCCAGCCGAATGCCGGCCAAGCCGCCGGCGCCAAAGCTGCCAACAACAGCCGGCATCATGGTGCCGAAGGCGGTGGTTCTGATCCGGGCGACCCTGGTTGAAACGCGCGCCCATGCGGTATGGACACTGCGCGCGGCATTGAACGTCGCTGCCCTGCAGTGCCAATATTCACCGTTCTTGCGCTCGGTGGACAATTATAACCAGATGCTGAAGAAGCACGGCGGCGAGCTGACATCAGCCCAGATGACGATGCTGAGCCATTATACGCGGACAATGAAGCGCGGCGGCGCAGCGGCATTTGATCGCTACAACACCCGCAGCTACAACAGTTTTTCGACCCTGGATGCGCAGTATAATTTTTGCTGGGCTGCCGGTCAGGCGGGCCAGGCAGTGCGTGTCGGCGATGTCGGCGCAATGGGCCGGATTGCAGAGGCCATGGTACCGGAACTGCGCGCCGCACTGGCCTATGTGCCGCCGGCTGCCGGA
>JAIXPM010000270.1 GCA_027486275.1 Sphingomonadales bacterium
ATGATCCTGCTCGGGCCGGTCGCGGTGGCGGCAGCGCGCGAAGGGCAGGGCATCGCCTCTGCCCTGATGCGCACCAGCCTGGCCGCGCTCGATGCGGCCGACAGTCCGCCGGTGCTGCTGATCGGCGATGCGCCTTTCTATGGCCGTTTCGGTTTCTCGGCGGCGGCAACTCGGCATTGGGAACTGCCTGGCCCGGTCGATCATGATCGGCTGTTGCTGCGTGGGCCCACCACGGGCCTGCCGCGCATCGCCTGGGTGGAAGCCGCCAGCGGCAACCCGCCCCGAACCGCCAAGGTTGCCTGAACGGCGTCTTGCCCTATCTAGGGCGCGTGAGCACCGAATCTCCCGCTGATCGTTTTGCCGAACTGCTCGCCCTGTCGCGGGCCGGAAAGCGGCTGCCCGTGGAACAATGGCACCCCAGCCATTGCGGCCACAGCGACATGCGCATTGCCGCCGATGGCACCTGGTTCCACGCCGGCTCTCCCATCGGCCGCAAGGAACTGGTGAAGCTGTTTTCCTCGATCCTTCGCCGCGAACCCGATGGCAGCCATGTGCTGGTGACGCCGGTGGAAAAGCTCGACATCGATGTGGAGGACGCGCCGTTCATCGCGGTGGATGCTGATTGGGAAGGTGCAGGCGAGGCAAGGCGCATCCTGTTCCGCCTGAACACTGATGATGTGGTGGCGGCCGGTCCGAACAACATGCTGGATGTTCAGATTGGCGGCGACGGCACGCCGCGGCCCTATCTGCACGTGCGGGGAGGGCTCCATGCGCTGGTCAACCGCGCGACCTTCTATCGCCTGGCTGATCTGGCGCTGGCCGAAGGCGCAGAGCCACCGGGCCTCTGGAGCGATGGCGCCTTCTTTCCGTTCATGCAGGGCATTGACGATGCCGCTTGAACGCGTGCGCTCCCTGCTCAGCGGGCCGTTCACGCCGCGCCCGCACGGCGATTGGGATCTGGATCGTGCCGGGCCGCCGCCGGTTGCTGCGCTGACGCCGGCATCCGTGCTGATGGCGATTTCCGATGAAGCCGCACCGCAACTGCTGTTCACCCGCCGCACCGCGAATCTGAAGCGCCACCCTGGCCAGGTCGCCTTTCCCGGCGGCCGCCAGGATGCCGAGGACGCCGATGCCGTGGCGGCCGCCCTGCGCGAAGCCGAAGAGGAGGTGGCCCTGCCGCGCAGCCAAGTGCAGGTGCTGGGTACGCTTGATCCCTATCGTACCGGCACCGGCTATCTGGTGACGCCGGTGGTGGGCGTGGTGCCGCCCGGCCTGACGCTGCGCGCCCATCCGGACGAGGTGGACGAATTGTTCCACGTGCCGCTGGCGCATGTGCTCGATCCGGCCAACCATCTGCGCCAGAGCGGCCAATGGCAGGGCCAGACGCGGCATTACTGGTCAATCCGCCATGATCGCCATTATATCTGGGGCGCCACTGCCGGCATGATCGTCGCCCTGTCGCGCCGGCTGGAGACGCTGTGAGCCTGCCCCAAACTCTTCCGCCGCAAACATGGGCTGCCACAGCAGCGGGTGCCGCGTTGCTCAGCGCACTTGAGGCTGAGACTGGAGAGACACGGCTGGTCGGCGGCGCCGTGCGCGACGGGCTGCTCGGGCTGGGCGGGGCCGACATTGATCTGGCGACACGCTTTTCCCCGGACGAGGTGATGAAGCGCGTGAAGGCCGCCGGCCTGAAGGCCGTGCCCACCGGCATCGCGCATGGCACCGTGACGGTGGTGGGGCATGAGCTGGTGGCTGAAGTGACTACGCTGCGCCGCGATGTGCAGAGCTTTGGCCGCCACGCGCAGGTCGCCTTCACCGATGACTGGCGGGAGGATGCAGCGCGGCGCGATTTTACCGTGAACGCGCTTTATGCCCATCTGCCGGACGGCGTGATCGATGATTATTGGGGCGGCCTTGACGATCTGTCGGCGCACCGTGTGCGCTTCATCGGCGATCCGCTGCTGCGCATTGCCGAAGATCATTTGCGAATCCTGCGCTTCTTCCGTTTCTCCGCGCGTTTTGCGGGGCAAGTGGATGCCGACGGGCTGGCGGCCTGCACGGCCCGCGCCAACGATCTGATGGCGCTGAGCCGCGAGCGGATCGCCATGGAATTGCGCCTGCTGCTGGCGCTGCCCGATCCGGTGGCGACGCTGGCGCTGATGCTGGAGGCCGGGATCTTCCGCCCGGTGCTGCCGGAACTGGATGTGGCCCGCCTGCCGCTGCTGGTGCAAACGATTATGGCCGAAGCCGCTGCTGGCCTGTCGCCGGCCTGGGAGCGCCGGCTGGCGGCGTTGCTGCCTGCCGGTGAGACGCGTGTGGCGGCGGAGATTGGCGCGCGGCTGAATCTCTCCAATGCGCAGCGCATCCGGTTGGTGGCGGCAGTGCAGCCGGCCGGGCCGGCACCATATTGGCCGATGGCCTACAAGGATGGCGGCGAGGCGGTGATCGACCGGTTGCTGATTGCCGGTCATGCGATGGCTGCTGTTCCATTGATCGGCTGGCACCGCCCCCGCCCACCGGCGTCAGGCAAGGACATCATCGCGCGCGGCGTCGTTCCGGGACCGGAAGTGGCAAAGCGGCTCGGTGCGTTCGAACGGGCCTGGGTGACGGCCGGGTTTCCAGACGACCCTGACACGGTCGAAGCGCTGCTGGACGCCGCTGCAAATCAGTCTTCAACAGGGGCCTGAACCGGCGGTCGCCCACGCTTCGGCCCCGGCGTCACCGCCACCTTCACGCCGCGCTTGGCCAGCGCCTCACGCAACAGCACTTCGATCTGCGCGTTGAGACTGCGCAGATCGGCCGCTGCGGCCCGTTCCAGCGCCTCATGAAGGGCCGGATCGAGCCGCAGGGGAAAGGCCTTTTTCGCGGTCATCGCACCGTCAATAGAGGCTGCCCGCGTTGACGATGGGCTGGGTCTCGCGCTCACCGCACAACACCACCATCAGGTTGGAGACCATGGCGGCCTTGCGCTCGTCATCCAGCTCGACGACGTTCTTCTCGCTCAAATGCGCCAACGCCATTTCGACCATGCCCACCGCGCCCGCCACCAGGG
>JAIXPM010000264.1 GCA_027486275.1 Sphingomonadales bacterium
AATCGCCAGCCCAGCCGGAACAGGGTGAGGGCGATGATGGTCAGGCCGAAGCTTTTGTGGAAATCCATCACCAGCGCGCGCTGGCCGCCTTCGCGCGGCACGAAATCATGCAAGAAGCCGCCAGCCAGATTGCCGATGATCATCAGGGCCATCAGCCAGTGCAGCGTGATGGCAACCTTGCTGTAACGGGTCATGCGGCGTGTCTCCATCGGTTTCAGAACACGCTAGGCCCTCAACATACGCCCGTCGATACGGGGTTCACCCGGTCAGAACGAAACGCGCGCGCCCACCCAGAAAGTGCGGGGCAGGGCGCGTTCCACAACGCCGGTGCCCGAAAGCGCCGCCTGCACTTCGGCGTCGAACAGATTTTCGACGCGGCCTTCGACGGAGAGGCCCTTCACCAGTGGCACCAGCAGCAGCGCATCGACCATGGTGGCGGCATTCAGGCTGCGGCTGTTCTGATCATCCTCGAACTGGCTGGCAATGTGGCGCAGCGTGGCCGACGCGGT
This sequence comes from Sphingomonadales bacterium, assembly GCA_027486275.1. The sequence continues at coordinate 510 of JAIXPM010000264.1, forward strand.
GAACAGGCTGCCGGTGTAATCGATGGTGCCGGAGAACTGGTCGCGCGGTGTCTGCGCTGGCCGCAGCCCGTCCAGTGGCCCAGCGGCCCCGGATGCGGCGATGGTTGGATCGACATGGCTCCAGCTTGCGGTCAGCCCGAAGTCGCCGCGCCGCAGCTTCGCATCCACTTCCCAGCCCCACACGGTGAGCGCATCCAGGTTCTGGCGCTGGCGATAGAAGCCGCCGGCCGCCACGAAGCCGACACCTGGGAAGCTGCCCGGCCCGCGCCCTTGCGTGACGTTGGCGATGGTGTCGTCCATGCGGTTCCAGAAACCGGTGACGCCGATCTCGAAACCATCTGCCGGCTTGAGCGTGAAGCCCAGATCCACGCCGGTCACCCGCTCAGGGTTGAGCAGGGCATTGGCCGCCGTGGCATCCGGGCCAACGCGGAACGGGCGATAGAGTTCATTCAGCGTCGGCAGCCGCCAGCCGCGATAGGCGGCACCGCGCAAGCTCAGCCAGTCGGCAGGCTTCACCGCCAGGCCGGCGCGGCCGGTGAATTCATGGCCGGAACGATCGGCAAACAACAAGCTCGTGAACGGCGCGTTGGTGGCGATGGTGGTTTCCAGCAGGCGGCCGTCCTTGATGGTCCACCAGTCGATGCGGGCCGATGCCGTGGCGGTGACGATGCCGCGTTCGATGCTGGCATCTGCAAACAGCCCGGTGGTGCCGGTGCGGCCGCCGGCCTCGCGCTGGCGGGTGGGGGCGGCATTCACGTAGGTGAACAGCTCCATTGTCTTGCCGGTGAGTTGGCGCGTGTCCGCGCCCAGCCGCAGCGAGACGCCGTCACCCACCGGTGGCGCCAGTTCCAGCCGGCCGCCCCAGCCGGTGGCCGGCGTGTCATATTGGGCCAGGCTCTGGGTGACGCTGGTGCGCGTGGCGTTCACGGCAGCGAAATCGGAGGTGAAATTGCGCGTCTGTACATAGGCCAGCGCCTGCCAGCCCCAACGCCCGCGCCCGACCAGCCGCAGCGCGCCATCAACGCCTTCGGACGTGTTGCGCGAAAAATCGGTGCCACGCTCGCGGCTGTCGGTAAATCCATTGGCCGTCACTTGCGCTTCGGTTTCGGGCGCGACTTCCACAACGGCACGCAGGGCCACGCTGGCCTGTTCATAAGGCGCCGCGCGATCGACCGGGCCACGGCTGCGTTTCACGATGGGGATGAAACCGTCGCCGCGGCCATAAGCGGCAGAAAGTGTGGCGAAACCCTTGTCACGCTTCAGCCCCAGTGCGCCTTGCGCGTCGACGCTGTTGCGGCTGCCATAGGCGATGGCGCCATCAAACGGTCGCATTGCGTTGCCGCCAACCGATTCCAGTTCGATGGTGCCAGCCAGCGCGCCCGGGCCCCAATAGCCCGAACCACCGCCGCGCGTGACCCTGATGCGATCGAGGCGCCCGGTGGCATAGGCCGGAAACGCCACCCAGCCGCCGAACGGATCGGCCTGCGGCACACCATCCAGCACCAACAGCGCGCGGGACGATGCATTGCCGCCCAGCCCGCGCAGGGTGATGCCCTGTGACGTGGCATTGGCAGAGCGGCTGTCCGATCGGCGGAACTGCTGCTGGCCGGCGATATCGGCGAGCACCGATTCCAGCCGGTTCGATCCGGTGTTCAGGATGCGCTCGCGATCGATCACAATCAACGACAGCGCCGCATCGCCGGGCAGATCCTTCAGGCCCTTTCCGGTAACGGTGATCAAGGCGTCCTCGGCTTCAGCGGCAAACGCGGGGGCAGTGCTGATGAGAAGGGCGGCGAAGAGGGGCAGATGCTTCATGGCCGCGTGTGTTGCCCAACGCGTGCGCGGGTGCAAGCCACGAACGAATTTGTCGCGGCGGGCGTCTTGGCGGCGCAACACACCCGCCTTACATTGGCAACACCACAACAGGAGACACGACATGCCCAACCCCTGGCAGCACAGCCGTTCCACCGGCATCGCCGACGATATCGATTTCGAGATCAAGGGCCATGAACTGCAGTTCGTCGAGATCGAGCTTGATCCCGGCGAAAGCGCCGTGGCCGAAGCCGGCGCCATGGTGTGGAAGGATGCCAGCATCGGCATGACCACCGTGTTTGGCGATGGCGGCGGCCAGCAGGGCGGCTTCATGGGCGCGCTGATGGGGGCCGGCAAGCGGCTGCTCACCGGCGAAAGCTTGTTCACCACGGTTTACACCCACAACGGCGGCGGCAAGGCGCGCGTGGCCTTTGGCGCGCCCACCCCCGGCCATATCCTGCCGCTCAAGCTGGACAGCATTGGCGGCACGCTGATCTGCCAGAAGGATGCGTTCCTGGCGGCGGCCAAGGGCGTTTCCATCGGCGTTGCCTTCCAGCGCAAGGTGATGACCGGGCTGTTCGGCGGCGAAGGCTTCATCATGCAGAAGCTGGAAGGCGATGGCTGGGTGTTCGTGCAGATGGGCGGCACTGTGATCGAGCGCACGCTGGCGCCGGGCGAAGTGCTGCACGTTGATACCGGCTGCGTGGCGGCCTTCACGCCATCAGTGAACTTCGATCTGGAAAGCGTGGGCGGAGTCAAATCCATGCTGTTCGGCGGCGAAGGCGTGTTCTTCGCCCGCCTTACCGGGCCGGGCAAGGTGTGGATCCAGTCGCTGCCATTCAGCCGACTCGGCCGCATGATGCAGGCCGCCATGGGCCGCGGCCAGAACCGCGGCGAGGGCAGTGTGCTTGGCGAACTGGGCGATCTCATCGGCGGCAATCGCTAACCAGCCCGTTGACCAAATGGCTTGGCCACGCGCAAAGAACGTGCGTGGCCAAGCTCTATTTCTACTATGCCTCGATGAACGCCGGCAAATCGACGGTGCTGCTGCAGGCCAGCTTCAACTATCGTGAGCGCGGCATGCGCACGATGCTGTTCACCGCTGCGATCGATGATCGGGCCGGGCAGGGCGTGATCGCCTCGCGCATCGGACTATCAGCGCCGGCCGACATGTTCGCTCCCGAAACCGATCTGTTTGCCGCCGTGGCCAGCGCGCATGCGGTGGGCACGCTCAATTGCGTGCTGGTCGATGAAGCCCAGTTCCTGACCAAGGACCAGGTCTGGCAGCTGGCGCATGTCGCCGATGATCTGGGCATCCCCGTGCTCTGCTATGGCCTGCGCACCGATTTCCTCGGCAATCTGTTTCCGGGCAGCCAGTGGTTGCTGGCGATTGCCGATACGCTGAGCGAGCTGAAAGCGGTGTGCGCTTGTGGCCGCAAGGCGACGATGAACTTGCGTATTGACGGGCAGGGCAAGCCGGTGGCCTCTGGCCAGCAGACCGAAATTGGTGGCAATGATCGCTATGTGGCCCTGTGTCGCCGGCATTTTGCGGCCGCATTGGCCGGACAACACCAGCCCTGAGAGGGACCTTTATGACGACCGTTTACGATTTCAGCGCCAAGACCATCGATGGCCGCGAGATTTCCATGAAGGATTTCGAAGGCAAGGTGCTGCTGATCGTCAACACCGCCAGCAAGTGCGGGTTCACGCCACAGTATGACGGGCTGGAAGCGCTGCACAAGAAATATGGCCCCAAGGGTTTTGCCGTGCTCGGCTTCCCCTGCAACCAGTTCGGCGCGCAGGAACCCGGTGATGCCAGCGAGATCGCCAATTTCTGCAAGCTCACCTATGATGTGGACTTTCCCTTGTTCGCCAAGATCGACGTGAACGGTGACAACGCCCACCCGCTGTTCCAGCTGCTGAAGAAACAGGCGCCGGGCCTGCTCGGCAGTGAGGCGGTGAAGTGGAACTTCACCAAGTTCCTGGTCGACAGCAAAGGCCAGGTGCAGGAACGTTTTGCGCCGGCCACCAAGCCGGAAGCGCTGGGCAGCCAGATCGAGAAACTGCTCGCCCGGGCCTGAGAAGGGAGACCGCCGCCATGGCCAGTGTTGCGCCCAACGACCTGTCGTCCTTGTGGATGCCGTTCACCGACAACCGCTATTTCAAGGCGAACCCGCGCCTGATGGTGGCTGCGCAGGACATGCATTACACCACTGCCGATGGCCGCCGCGTTCTGGATGGCACCGCTGGCCTGTGGTGCGTGAACGCCGGTCATGGCCGTGAACCCATCGTCAAGGCGATCCAGCAGCAGGC
>JAIXPM010000467.1 GCA_027486275.1 Sphingomonadales bacterium
CCAGCGTGAACAGTGCGCCATCATTCACGGCAAAGGCCGCGTGCGGGCGACCCTCACGATCCCGCCACGGGCGCGGCGCGGCCTGGCCGGCATCGGCGGTGAGCAGCGCCCGCAGCCGGGCCAGATCACCACTCGCGCCCACCAGCGCCTGCGCCTGGCTGCTGGCCTGCACGCTGCCGGCCAGCAACGCCGTTCCAGCCGCCGCCATCAGGCCGAACAGGAACAGGCCGACGAGCAGTTCGATGAGGGTGAAGCCGGCCTGTTTCACCGCCCGCTCCACAGCAACTTGTCAGCGGCAATCACCTGGCCACCGTCGCCAACGACCTCGACACTGATCAACTGCGTGCCGGGATCGGGTCCGGGGCTGATCTGGCGCCGCCATGCCCAATCCCGGATGCCGGCGCGCTCGCGGCCCTGATCGGCGCTGGGCGGGGCGGCGGACAGCATCGCTTCAAGCGCCTGATTGCGGGCGACGATGGCGGCATATTGCCGGTCTGACAAAGTGGCGGCGCTGGCGAGGCTGACGCCCTGCAGGCGGATGAGGGCCACGGCGGCGAGTCCGAATATGGCGAGTGCCACCATCACCTCGATCAGACTGAAGCCGGCATCACTGCGCATGAACGTCGCCTGCCGCATCGATGGTCACGCTTGCCGCTGCGTCGCCGCTGGCGATGACGATCCGCACCGGGGTGGCGAGGCCGGTGGCGTCGAAGCTGATCGGGCCGGCTGGCTCGGTGGTAAGGGTCAGACCGTCCGGCGCGGGCGGCGCGAACGCCGTGCTCTGCCCGGTCAGGATTGCCATGTCGCGCGTGGCCGCCGCCTGCGCCGCCAGTTTGACGGCAGCACTGCGCACCCGGTCGTCAGGGCCGGGCAGGGTGAGGACGAGCGCCGCGCTGGTGATGCCGATGATGGCCATCACCACCACCAGTTCCACCAACGTGAAGCCGGCTTCAGAGGTTCCAGTTGCCGATGTCATCGGCCTCCCCTCCTGGACCACTTTGGCCATCGGGGCCCATCGACCACACGTCGAACGGGCCGTGCGCGCCGGGACTGGCATATTGGTAAGGCTTGCCCCAGGGATCATTGGGCAGCCGCTGCACATAGCCGCCGGGGCGATAGCGTTCCGGTTGCGCCATGTCGGTGGGCGCGGCCTTCAGCGCGGCAAGGCCTTGGCTTGTATTCGGAAACACCATCGTGTCGGCCTTGTAGCTGGTCAGCGCGGTTTCCAGCGTGGCGATATCGGCGCGGGCGCGGGTGATGGCGGCCTTGTCCACATCGGGCAGCACGTTCAGCACCACCACCGTGGTGAGGATGCCGATGATGACGATCACCACCATCATCTCGATCAGGGTGAAGCCCTCTTCGTTGCGATTGCGCTTCATGGTGTAGCCAGGCTTTCGAGTTGCAATATGGGCAGCAGGATGGAGAGCACGATCACCGCCACCGCGCCGCCCATGAACAGGATGATCGCCGGTTCCAGCAGGGCGAGCGCCGAGCGGGTGAGCGCATCATACTCGCGTTCCAGCGCTTCGGCGCCCTTTTCCAGCATCACATCCAACCGCCCGGCACTTTCGCCGCCCGCCGCCATGGCGACCAGCAGCGGCGGCAGGATGGCGGCGCGGCGCATGGCGGCGGTGAGGCTGGCACCTTCGCTGATATCATCGGCCATCTGCGCGACGCGCATCCGGATCTCGCGGTTGCCGATGGTGGGCAGGGTGAGTTTCAGGCCATCGACCAGCGGCAGCCGGCTCGCCACCATCATCGCCAGCGTGCGCGCCAGCCGCGCCGCCTGCCAATCGCGCAGCAGGCGGCCGAGCAATGGCAGGCTGAGCAGCCAGGCATCGAAACGGCGGCGCAGCGCCTCATCGTTCAGCGCCCGGGCGGCCAGCACACCGCTGCCGGCACCGAGCAACAGGATCACCCACCAGCCGGCGGCGAGCGCGTGGGAGAGCGCCATCACGATGCGGGTGAGCAGCGGCAGAGTCTGGCCGATATCGGCAAATTGTTCGGCGATCCGCGGCACCACGAAGATCATCAGCGCCGCCACCGCCAGCGTGGCCACGGCTGCGAGCGCCGCCGGATAGGCCAGCGCCGCCTGCACGCGACCCTTCATTTCGGCCTGGCGATCGAGCAGGGCCGCAAGCCGTTCCAGCACCTGCGGCAGCGTGCCAGCGCCTTCGCCGGCGGCGACCATGGCGCGATAGAGTGGCGGAAAGCTGGCGCTTTCCAGGGCCATTGCATCCGAAAGCCGGCGGCCTTCGATCACCGCGCCATGCACGTTGGTCAGCACGGCACGGGCCTTGTCGCCCTCCGTCTGCTTGACGATGGTGCGCAGCGCTTCTTCCAGCGGCGTCACACTGGCCAGCGTCGCCAGCTGGCGGGTGAACAGGCCGAGCGCATTGGGTTTCAGCCGGGCGCTGCCGGTGGCCAACGTGGGCTCGCTGGTGGCGGCGGCCTCCAGCTTGGTTGCAAACAGCCGCTTGTCGAGCAGGTCGGCGCGCGCTGCTTCGCTGCTTGGCGCGCTGATGCGGCCGGCGCGCGGTTTGCCTTCGATATCGAGCGCTTCGTAGCGAAAGTCAGCCATCGGCCGGCTCCGGTTCGGCGCTGCCCATCACGCGCAGGGCTTCGGCGGGCGAGGTGAGGCCATCGATCACCGCCTGTGCCGCAATCGCCGGCAAACCGGGGCTGCCGGCAGCGGCGGCGAGATCGGCGGCGGTCGCGCCTTCGTTGATGCGGGCGGCCAGCGCATCAGTCATGCGGATGATGTCATACAGGCCGACGCGGCCCTGCCAACCGGTGTGGTTGCAGGAATCGCAGCCCGGCGCAGCCCACACCGGCGTGCCGGCGGCGATGCCCAGCGCCGCCGCCGTGCCGGCATCGGCCGGGTGCGCCGTGCGGCAAGCGGGGCACAGCCGGCGAACCAGCCGCTGCGCCACCACGGCGCGCAGCGTGGCGGCGAGCAGGAACGGTTCCACGCCGAAATCGCGCAGGCGGGTGATGGCGCTGGCGGCATCATTGGTGTGCAGCGACGACAGCACGAGGTGGCCCGTCAATGCCGCCTGCACGGCGATGCTGGCGGTTTCGGCGTCGCGGATTTCGCCGACCATCACCACGTCAGGGTCTTGCCGCAGGATGGCCCGCAGGCCGGCGGCAAAGCTGAGGCCGACCTTGGGGTTCACCTGGGTCTGGCCGAGGCCATCCACGGCATATTCCACCGGATCTTCCACGGTCAGGATATTGCGGCTGCCATCGTTGAGCAGCTTCAGCCCGGCATAGAGCGTCGTCGTCTTGCCGCTACCCGTGGGGCCGGTCACCAGCACGAGGCCATTGGCTTCAGCGAGCCCGGCGCGGAAAGACCGTTCGGCGCCTTCCGGCATGCCGAGCGCGGCCAGATCGATGCCGGCATTTTCCTTGTCGAGCAGGCGCAGCACCACGCGCTCACCGCCGCGCGCCGGCAGGGTGGAGACGCGCACGTCCAGACGCTTGCCGCCCAGTGCCAGATCCATGCGGCCATCCTGCGGCAGGCGCCGTTCGGCAATGTCCAGCCGCGCCATCACCTTGATGCGGCTGACCAGCACCGGCGCCACACCGGGCGGCAGGCGGTGCATCTCCTTCAGTTCGCCATCGGCGCGCATCCGCACCACCAGCGCGCTTTCGAAGGGCTCGATGTGAATGTCAGACGCTTTCAGGCGGGCGGCCTCGGCAATCAGCCCGTTGATCAGGCGGATGGCGGGGGCTTCGTCGTCGCTGGCCAGCAGGTCTTCGGCAGATGGCAGATCATCGCCGAAGCCGGCGAGTTCATCGGCCTCTCCAGCATAGGAGGATCGGGCATAATGATCCTGCAGCAGCCGGTCGAAGGCGGCATCGTCCACCTCGCGCAGCGCAAGCGGGCGCCCGGCGATACGGCGCACTTCGGCCAGTGCTTGGGGCTGGCTGCCCTTGCGGCGCGCCACTTCCGCCACGTCACCCAGTGCGGTGACGATCACCCCTTGCGCCTTGGCAAAGGCATAGGAGAGGGCGGGCTGGCTCATGGTTTGGGTGGAGCAGGCGGAGCAGCAGCAGCGGGCGCGCCCGGGATGGGCGCTTTCAGATAATCGCGCACCAGCGCATCGATGCTGGGATCAGCCGTGGCCTCGCGGCGGGCCTGTTCGGCGCGGACATATTGGTAACGGTCGCCGGTCAGCTTGGCGGCGTCCTCTGCGTTTCTGATGATGGTCGGGCGGATGAACACCATCAGATTGGTCTTGGTGCGGTCGCGCGATTTCGATCGGAACAGATTGCCGAGGAAGGGAATGTCACCCAGCAGCGGCACCTTTTCGATGGCGCGGCGCTCATTCTCGTCGATCAGGCCGCCCAGCGCGATGATCTGGCCGTCGTCCACCGTCACCGTGGTGTTGATCTCGCGCTTGTTGAGGATAATGTCCGGAATATTCTGGGTCACAATGGAGGTGGCGATGCTGCTCACCTCCTGCCGCAAGGTCAGCTTGATGGTGCCGCCGGCGTTGATCTGCGGCCGCACGTCCAGGGCGATGCCGATATCCTGACGCTGCACAGTGCGAAACGCATTGTCGAAATTGTTCGAAAGCGCCTGGCCGGTGGCGAGCGGCACATTCTGGCCGACAAGGATGCGGGCCTGGGCGTTGTCCAACGTCATCACCGACGGCGTTGACAGCACGTTGGATGCAGTATCGGCCTTCACCGCATTGACGACGAAGCCGAACACCGCGTTGCTGCCCAGATTGCCGCCAAAACCGAACTGGCCGCCATTGGCATTGAGCAGGCTGTTCACCGCGGCATTGCGCAAGGCAACCGTGGTGGAATTGTCCTGGCCATAGCGCTTTTCCGCCGCAATGGCCCCGGCCACCGCCAGCAGATTGGGCGCGGCGTTGCTATAGTTGGTAACGGAAAAGGGGATGTTGCTGCCGCCGGTGCCGGACAGGAGGAATTGCACCCCCAGCCGCTGCGCGGCGATATCGCTGATTTCCACGATGATGGCTTCCACCAGCACCTGTTCGCGGCGCACATCCAACTGGCGGATCACCTCGCCCAGCCGGCGCTGCACATCGGCGGGCGCAGCGATGACGATGGCGTTGGCGCCTTCATACCGCGCGATCACCGCCTGGCCGCGGCCAATGCTGGCGCCGGGCACGAAGCCGCTGGTGCCGAGGCTGCCGCCCGTTGGTTGCGCGGGCAATGGGGCAGAGGCGGCGGGCTGTTGGCCCTGCGCGGCAGCATTGGCGTTGCCGAAGGCGCTTTGCGCCGGCATCGCCTGCGGGGCGGCCTGGCTGGCGGGGCTGACCGGCTGGCCAACCAATTGCTGCAGCACCGGCACCAGCTTTTCGGCATCGGCATGGTTCAGGAAAAACACCCGCACATCGCTACCAGCGGCGGCCGCCTGATCGAGATCGGCGACGGTGCGGGCGAGCTTGGCCAAAGTGGCGGGATCGCCGCGCAGCACCAGGCTGTTGCTGGCATCCACCGGCGCCACCTGCCAGCCGCGGCCTTCAGCGCTGCCTTGCGCAATCTGGGCGAGACTGGTGGCAATCTCGCGCGCACCGGCGTGTTTCAGGGCGACCACGCGCACTGCCGCCCGATCCTGATCGATCTGGCGCGCAAGCTGGCGCACGCGGGC
>JAIXPM010000439.1 GCA_027486275.1 Sphingomonadales bacterium
CCAACCTGGAAGACATGTTCTCGGTGCTGCGCGCCAAGAAGGTCCAGGAATTCCCGCTGGTCATCAAGGCCGATACGCAAGGCTCGGCCGAAGCCATCGCCGGTGCGGTGTCGAAGGTTGGCAATGATCTGATCCGCGCCAAGGTGCTGCTCGCCAGCACCGGGGGCATCACCGAAAGCGACGTCACCCTGGCCAAGGCCAGCGGCGCGCCGGTGATCGGCTTTAACGTCCGTGCCAATGCCAGGGCACGCGCAATCGCCCAGCGCGATGGCGTGGCGCTGAAGTATTACGACGTGATCTATGATCTGATCGACGACGTGAAGGCCGGCATGGCGGGCCAGCTCGGCCCCGAAGCCTTTGAAACCGTTGTGGGCCGCGCCCAGGTGCTGGACGTGTTCCAGGCCGGCAAGATCGGCAAGGCCGCGGGCCTGCGCGTCACCGAAGGCTATATCAAGAAGGCGCTGCGTGCCCGCGTCATGCGCGACGATGTCATCATCTACACCGGCTCCATCGCCTCGCTGCGCCGCTTCAAGGAGGATGTGGCCGAAGTGAAGGTGGGCCTGGAATGCGGTATCACGCTGGCGGATTCGTCGGACGTGAAGGCCGGCGACATCGTCGAAACCTACGAAGTGGAAATGAAGGAACGCAATCTTTAACGGTTGCGCCCTGGGGGCAGGCCCGCCCTGCCCCCGCCACTGCCGCCCTTGATTGGGCCCACCCTTAACCGGGAGGAGTATCGTCTTGGTCCGTTCCACACCCGACGCGCAAGGCCGTCCGATCCGCCTGCAGCGCATCGGCGAGCAGGTGCGCCACGCGCTGGCCGAAATCATCGCGCGCGGTGATCTGCGCGACGAGATCATCACCCGCACCATCATTTCCGTGTCTGAAGTGCGCGTCACGCCCGATCTGCGGCAAGCCACCGTGTTCGTGAAAGCCTCCAACGGTGATGACGAAGCCGTGGTAAAGGCGCTGGGCCAGCACCGCGGCTGGCTGCGCGGTGAAGTCGCCAAGCGGCTGGCGACGAAATACACGCCCGATCTCAGCTTCCGCCGTGACGACAGTTTTGACGCCGGCGCCCGTATCGATGAAGTGCTGCGCCGCCCCGAAATCGCCCGCGACCTGCCGCCCGCCGGCACAGTCCAGCCGTGGAAGAGCCTGGCCGATTCCATCGATGATGATGTCGGCAACGATTGACGCCGCCGCGATCAACGGCTGGATCATCCTCGACAAGCCGCTTGGCCTGACCAGCGCGCAGGGTGTAGCGGCGGTAAAGCGTATCTTGCGTCAGCATGGCCTGCCCGTCCCACGCATCGGCCATGGCGGCACGCTTGATCCGCTGGCCACCGGCGTGCTGCCGATCGCGTGCGGCGAGGCCACCAAGCTGGCCGGTCGCATGCTCGATGCGGCCAAGGGCTATGAATTCACCGTCAGCTTTGGCAGCCAGACCAGCACGTTGGATGCTGAAGGGGAGGTGGTGGCGTCCAGCGACGTGCGCCCCACGGCGGAACAGGTCACGGCCATCCTGGCCGCCTTCACCGGCCCCATCGATCAGGTGCCGCCGGCCTATTCAGCACTGAAGGTGAACGGCAAGCGTGCCTATGCCCTCGCCCGTGCCGGCGAGGAGGTGGTTCTGGCCACCCGCCACATCACGGTGCACCGCCTTGATCTGGTTGCCACCACGCCGGACAGTGCGACATTCTCCTGCCGCGTGTCCAAGGGCACCTATATCCGCAGCCTCGCCCGCGACATTGCCATCACACTCGGCACCGTTGGCCATGTCACCATGCTGCGCCGCACCCAATCAGGGCCATTCAGCCTTCAACAGGCGATATCACTGGACAAACTGGCCCAACTGGTGCAGGGGCGCACGCTTGAACAGGCAGTTTTGCCGCTGATGACAGGGCTGGACGACATCCCGGCTCTTGCCATCACGCCAGAGGAGGCGGCGGCGCTCAAACAAGGGCGCAAGCTTCTCGGGCACCCAGCCAGCAACGGCACCCATTTGGCAAGCCTCGGTTCTGTTCCCGTGGCGCTTGTTGAAGCCCAATCGGGCGAGGTGCGGGTGTTGCGCGGGTTCAACCTTGATTGAAGGAGTAACACGATGTCGGTGACCGCCGAAAAGAAAGCCGAAATTATCAGCAGCAATGCTCGCGCCGCCAACGACACCGGTTCGCCGGAAGTTCAGGTGGCGATTTTGACCGAACGCATCACCAATCTGACCGAGCATTTCAAGACCCACGCGAAGGATAATCACTCGCGCCGTGGTCTGCTCGTTCTGGTGAACACGCGCCGTTCGCTGCTGGATTATCTGAAGAAGAAGGATGCAGCGCGTTATACCGCGTTGATCACCAAACTGGGCCTTCGCAAGTAAGCCCAGCCAGTTTTCGAACGGCCCCCACAGCGGGGCCGTTCGTTTATCTGCCCCGCCGCGAATGAGCGCGCCGGGTGCAGCCGTCGCCACGAAGGGCGGCACACCGCAAGGGGCGTTCGGCAATAGGGCCGCAGCGCTCAGGAAAGAAGACCATGTTTACCATCCACAAAGAAGAACTGAACTGGGGCGGCCGCACGCTGACCCTGGAAACCGGCCGCATTGCCCGTCAGGCCGATGCCGCCGTGGTCGCCACGCTGGGCGAAACCGTTGTCCTGTGCGCCGTCACCGCCGCAAAGAGTGTGAAGGAGGGCCAGGATTTCTTCCCGCTCACCGTCCACTATCAGGAAAAATATTCTGCTGCCGGCCGTATCCCCGGCGGCTTCTTCAAGCGCGAGCGCGGCGCCACTGAGCATGAAACGCTCACCAGCCGCCTGATCGATCGTCCGATCCGCCCGCTGTTCCCGGAAGGTTTCTACAACGAAATCAACGTGATCGCCCATGTGCTGAGCTATGATGGCGAAGCCGAAGGCGATATCCTGGCGCTGATCGCGGCGTCTGCCGCCCTCACCCTGTCCGGCGTGCCCTTCATGGGCCCGATCGCCGGTGCGCGCGTCGGCTACATCGACGGCGAATATGTGCTCAACCCGACCAAGACCCAGGTCAAGGAAGGCGCGCTCGATCTCGTTGTCGCCGGTACCAGCGACGCCGTGATGATGGTCGAATCCGAAGCCAAGGAGCTTTCGGAAGAGGAAATGCTGAACGGCGTGATGTTCGCGCACCGCAGCATCCAGCCGGTGATCGATGCCATCATCCGCCTCGCCGAGAAGGCCGCCAAGGATCCGTGGGATCTGGCGATCACCGACGACAAGGCCATGCTGGCGACGCTCAAGAAGGCCATAGGCAAGGACATCGATGCCGCCTATCGCCTGTCGGGCAAGTCGGCTCGCCAATCGGCGCTGGCCGAAGCCAAGAACAAGGCCAAGGCCGTGTTCGCCGACGGCACCCCGCAGGAGCAGATGAAGGCCGGCAAGCTGTTCAAGAAGCTTGAAGGCAACATCGTGCGCGGCGCCATCCTGAAGGAAGGCCGCCGTATCGATGGCCGCGACACCAAGACGGTGCGCCCGATCGAAGCGATGGTCGGCTTCCTGCCGCGCACCCATGGTTCGGCGCTGTTCACCCGCGGCGAAACCCAATCCATCGTCACCACCACGCTCGGCACTGCCGATGCGGAACAGATGATCGATGGTCTGGATGGCCTGCGCTATGAACGCTTCATGCTGCACTACAACTTCCCCCCCTATTCGGTGGGTGAAGTCGGCCGCTTCGGCGCGCCGGGCCGCCGCGAAATCGGTCACGGCAAGCTGGCATGGCGCGCTCTGCACCCGCTGCTGCCGGCGAAGGAAGAGTTCCCCTACACGATCCGCGTGCTGTCCGACATCACCGAGTCCAATGGCTCGTCGTCGATGGCCACGGTCTGCGGTGGTTCGCTGGCGCTGATGGATGCCGGTGTGCCGCTCAAGCGCCCGTGCGCCGGCATCGCCATGGGCCTGATCCTGGAAGGCAAAGACTTCGCCGTGATCAGCGACATCCTGGGTGATGAAGATCACCTGGGTGACATGGACTTCAAGGTGGCCGGTACGTCTGATGGCGTCACGTCGCTGCAGATGGACATCAAGGTCGCCGGCATCACCGAGGAAATCATGCGTGTCGCCCTGGCCCAGGCCAAGGAAGGCCGTGCGCACATCCTCGGCGAAATGGCCAAGGCGCTGGACAGCACCCGCGAAGGTCTGTCGGCCCATGCCCCGCGCATCGAATCGATGAGCGTGCCGAAGGACAAGATCCGCGACATCATCGGCACTGGCGGCAAGGTGATCCGCGAGATCGTCGCCACCACCGGCGCCAAGGTCGACATCGAAGACGATGGCACCGTGAAGATCTCGTCGAGCGATCCGGCCCAGATCGAAGCTGCCCGCAACTGGATCATCGGCATCGTTGCCGAGCCGGAAGTTGGCAAGATCTACACCGGCAAGGTCGTCAACATGGCTGATTTCGGTGCGTTCGTGAACTTCATGGGTGCCCGCGATGGCCTGGTGCACATCTCGGAAATCATGAACGACCGCGTGGCCAATGTCCGCGACGTGCTGAGCGAAGGCCAGCAGGTCAAGGTCAAGGTGCTGGGCGTCGATGATCGCGGCAAGGTGCGTCTGTCGATGCGCCTGGTCGATCAGGAAAGCGGCGAAGAACTGCCCGATACGCGCCCGCCGCGTGAAGGTGGCGATGATCGTCCGCCGCGTGGTGACCGTGGTCCGCGCCGTGACGGTGATCGCGATCGCGGCCCGCGCCGCGATGGCGACCGTGGCCCGCGTCGCGATGGTGGTGGTGATCGTGGCCCGCGCCGCGACGACCGCGCCCCGCGCGCTGACCGCGACGGCGGCGACAAGGGCGGTGACGCCGGCGGCCTGCCGAACTTCCTGACCGGCGGCGACGACTGACACCGCTGGCCAGTTGGCCAAACGAAAGGGGCCGCGCTTCACCCGAAGCGCGGCCCTTTTTCGTGGCGCGAAGGATCTACCGCGCTGGCAGCGTTGTAGGGTTTGTGGGCGGCAGGGGCCGCGCCACCGAAACCCAAGGGAGCGTTGACCATGCGGATCACGATTGCCATTTCGGCCTTGGCATTTCACCTTGCCACCCCGGCCTTCGCCCAGCGTGTTGGCCCGGTTTCCAGCACGACGACCATCACCCGCGATTCCGACGCCGGCACGTTCAGCCGCGACACCAGCGTCACGCGCGCGCGGGACGGTGCCGTTGCCACCAGCAGCACCGATCGCACCCGCAACGAGACCGGCTTCACCAGCGACACCAGCCGCACCGGTTTCGCTGGCCGCACCGCCAGCCGCAATTATGAGCGCACCCGCACGGCAAGCGGCTATACCGAAAGCGGCAGCATCACCCGACCGAACGGCCGCAGCTATGGCCTGAACGGCAGCCGGGTGCGCACCGATAACGGCTTCACCCGTGATCGCGCGCTCACCAACGCCGACGGCGCCACCGTGGCCAGTCGCGATGTTGCCGTTGCCCGCGCCGATGGCCAGGTGACGCGCACCGCTACCCGCACCGGGCCGCGTTCTGGTGGACAGCACGGCGGTCGCGGTCGGCGCGGCTGATCACGGAACAGGGCCGGGCAGCACGCCCGGCCCCGCTTCACTTCTTGCGGGGAGGCCGGACCGGCGCTTCGGTCGCGCCGCGCGAACGGCGCTCGCCGCGGCGATTGCCGCTCGTCGCGCTGGAGAGGCGACGTTTCTTCAGTGGCGGCGGCGGCGGTTCGACGATTTCGATATCGCCCAGCTTCAGATCAAAGCCCAGCATCTGCCAGCTTTCGGCCATGTGCGGCGGCAGTTCGGCCTTCACATCCAGCGTGCCGCCATCGGGCAGCGCGATCTGCAGCCGGCGACTGTGCAGGTGCAGTTTCCGGCTGATCCCGCCGGTCAGATAGGATTCCTTGCCGCCATATTTGCCGTCACCCACCAGGCTGTGGCCGATGGCGGCGGCGTGGACGCGGATCTGGTGGGTGCGGCCGGTCAGCGGCAGAAACTCCACCCAGGCCGCCCGGCCGGCCGCGCGCTCGATCACGCGATAGCGGGTCTTGGCCTTCAGCCCGGCTTCGGTATCCACCTGCATCTTCTCGCCGCCGGTGCCCGGCTGCTTGCCGATCGGCGCATCGATGGTGCCGGCCGGAATCTTGGGCACACCCACGGTGAGCGCCCAGTATGATTTCTCCGCCTCGCGGCCGGCGAATTGCTTGCTGAAGAAGGCCGCTGCCTTGGCGCTGCGGGCCAGCAGCAGCACGCCCGATGTGTCCTTGTCCAGCCGGTGCACCAGCCGCGGGCGCGACGGCGCATCGAACTGCAGCGCATCCAGCATGTCATCCACGCTGGTCGGCTGCTTGGTGCCGCCCTGCGTCGCGAGGCCCGGCGGCTTGTTGATGATGATGGCATGCGCATCCATATGCAGCACCATGCCGCGCATATAGTCGATCTGCGCCTCGCTCAGCGGCTCACGCGGCTTTTCGGTGGGGCGGGTGGCAACCGGCACCGGCAATTCCTCCGGCCAGGTCAGGCTCTGCCCGGCGGCCACCCGGTCACCCGGGCCGGCCTTGGCGCCATCCAGCCGCACCACACCGGATTTGGACCAGCGCGAGACGATGTTGAAGCTGATGTCTTTCGTGTGGCGCTGGAACCAGCGGTCCAGGCGGATGCCGTCGTCATCCTCTTCGATGGTGGCAGTGGGCATCAGGCCATTCCTCGCATCAGCCACACGCCGGCCAGCACGGCCAGGACAGAGCCAGCCACACTGGACACCGCATAGGCCGCCGCCAGCGCAACTTCGGCGCGGGTGATCATGTTGTAGATTTCCAGGCTGAACGCCGAGAAGGTGGTGAAGCCGCCAAGCACGCCGACGCCGAGCAACAGGCGCAGTTCCTCGGCCCCGCTGCTCATCCGCGCCAGCCAGCCGGCCAAGAGCCCCATCAGGAAGCCGCCGATGATGTTGACGGCGAACGTCCCGAACGGAAAGCCGGGCCCCAGCGCCACAATCGCCCAGCGGCCAACGCCATAGCGCAGCGCCGTGCCAAGCCCGCCGCCAAGGGCGACCAGCAGCAAATGGGGCATTGTGGGGTTCATCGCCATCCCCTTAGCGGGATTGCGCCGATATTGCCAATGACGGTGGAAGAGAGCAGCATCGCCCGTCTTATCGGGTGGGATTGTTCAATGACCGCGCAACCGCAACTGGCTCATGTCGTGTTCCAGACCCGGCAGTTCGACGCGATGCTGGCCTGGTATGATCAGGTGTTCGGCGCCAAGGTGGTGCACCAAAACCCGGCGATGGCTTTTCTCAGCTTTGACGACGAGCATCACCGTTTTGCCCTGCTCAATCTCGAACTGGTGGCACCGGGCGGGCCGGGGCATCGCGGCGCGGTGGGCGTGAACCACATCGCCTACACATTGCCCAGCGCGGCCGCGTTGTTGACGCTGTATCGCCGGCTGAAACAGGCCGGAGTGGAACCGGTGTGGCCTGTGCATCACGGCCTCACCCTGTCGCTCTATTACGACGATCCCGATGGCAACCGCCTGGAATTTCAGGTGGAAGCGCTGCCAGACGGCGAAGCATCACGCTACATCAGCGGGCCGGAGTTTGCCGCCAATCCTGTGGGCGTGTCATTTGATCCCGATGTGCTGCTGACCCGCTTCGAGGCCGGCGCGAGCGAAGCGGAACTGCTGGCCTTCGTCGTCGGGCCGATGTCACCCATCCCGCCGCTGCAGCATTAAACAACGCCGAACGTCCAGCCTTCCGTCACCGCGATTGCCGGGGTGAGCGCGGCCGGCTGCCACCAGTGCGGCTGATGCGCGATGGCGCGCAGCCCAGCCGCCGTGATCAGCGCATCGCCAACATGATCGGGAAATGTCGCCGGAAAGGCGGCGGGCATGGGCTGGCTGCCATGGCGGGCCAGCGCGATGTTGAGGCTTTCCACATCGCGCAATTTCCCCCGAAAGCCGCCCAGCCGGGCAAAGGCCTGAGCGTAGATTTCCAGTATCACCGGGCCGCATTCGGTAAGCGGATCGAACGGCCACACCGGCCATTGCAGCCGGTGCAGCAGTCGCATCGCGGTGAGCGTTGCCTTGCCCACCTGTGATGCGCCCAGCAGTACGAAATTCGACGTCGGCACGCCCAGCCCGCTCTGCTTGTAGACCTGTTCCGTCACCCTCAGGTGGGCACGCAGGTGGCGCGGGCCATCAGCAGCACCCAGCCAGAAGGCGTCGCGCCGATGCTCGATAAAGCCGTGAGCGCCCAGATCAGCCTCGGCCGCGCAAACGGCCTCCACTTCGGCCCACAGGTCGCGCGCCGGCTGGTCGAACGGCGGCACTGCAGCAAAACCAAAGCCGGCATCCATGCCGACCAGCACGTCAGCCGACAGGCCGCCCAACCAATCGAGCACGCCGGCGCGTGACCACACGCCCGATGGCGGCAGCACCAGTTCCGGCGATGCATGGCCGGCTTCGCACAGCGCCACCTGCACCGAAGGGTGCCGCACCCCCTTCGCGCCGGACCAGTCAATACCGACGAAGCGGGAAAATCTCACAAGCCCCGCGCCTTGCGCTGGACGGCAGAGGCATGGCCGGCCCAGGCCCGCTCCACCAGCACGGCGATGCGTTCCGGA
>JAIXPM010000414.1 GCA_027486275.1 Sphingomonadales bacterium
GATACGCCCGATGTCGCTGCTGCGCGCGCGCTGGTCGCTGCTGTTGCGCCGCATGTTGGCGGGGTAAAGCTCGGCCTCGAATTCTTCTGCGCCCATGGCCCGGCCGGCATTGCCGCTGTGATGGAAGGCCAGTCGTTGCCGCTGTTCCTCGATCTCAAACTCCACGACATTCCCAACACCGTGGCCGGCGCCGTGCGCAGCCTCGCGCCGCTGGCCCCGTCCATCCTCACCGTTCACGCCGCCGGTGGCCACGCCATGCTGGCCGCAGCTCGCGCTGCCGCGCTGCCCGGCACGCAGGTGGTGGCCGTCACCGTGCTCACCAGCCTGGATGATGCTGATCTGCTGAGTGCCGGTGTGCCTGATGGCGCCGCCACCCAGGCCGCGCGCCTCGCCCGGTTGACGCGCGGGGCAGGGTTGAATGGTATCGTCTGCTCGCCGCATGAAGTCGCCGCCGTGAAGGCTGAATGGGCCGATGGCCTGTTCGTCGTGCCCGGCGTGCGCCCGGCCGGCAGCGATGCTGGCGATCAGAAGCGCGTGATGACGCCCGCCGAGGCCCTCAAGGCCGGCGCCGGTGTCCTCGTCATTGGCCGCCCGATCACGTCGGCCTCCGATCCGGCCGCTGCGGCTGCTGCGATCGCAGCCAGCCTGTGACGCCCTTCAAAATCTGCGGGCTGTCCACGCCGGAAACCGTGGATGCCTCGGTTGCAGTTGGCGCGGCGCATCTTGGATTCAACTTTTTTGCGCCCAGCCCGCGCTTTGTCGAACCGGGCACCGCCGCGTCGCTGATCGCCCGCGTGCCATCCGGGGTGGGCCGGGTCGCCGTGCTGGTGGCGCCGGATGATGCGCTGGTGGCCGCCGTGATCGAAGCCGGCATTACCATATTGCAGCTGCATGATGCCGGCGCAGAGCGGGTGGGTGAACTGAAATCGCGGTATAATCTGCCGGTGTGGCTGGCGGCGGGGGTGAAGACCCGAGACGATATCCGCAGCGCTGAAAAGGCCGCAGGCCCGGCTGATCTGTTGCTCCTCGATGCCAAAGCGCCTAACGACGCTCCGCTTCCCGGCGGTAACGGGCTGGCCTTTGATTGGCAGTTGCTGATCGACACGCGGCCGGGACGGCGCTTTGGCCTGGCCGGCGGGCTTGGTATCGGCAATGTCGCAGATGCCATCCGCCGGGTGGCGCCGGCGCTGGTGGATGTGGCATCAGGTGTGGAAGAGAGTGCAGGGGTGAAATCGGTGGACAAGATCAGGGCTTTTGCCAGTGCCGTGAGGGCCGCATGAACGCCCCGACAGGCTCCCTGCGCGCCGGCCCCGATGCGAACGGCCATTTCGGTGAATTCGGCGGGCGATATGTCGCCGAAACGTTGATGCCGCTGATCCTGGAACTTGAACAGGCCTATATCGCCGCCAAGGCCGATCCGGGCTTCCATGCCGAGCTGGACGATCTGCTCAAGCACTATGTGGGCCGCCCCAGCCCGCTCTATTTCGCGGAACGGCTCACCGACGAACTCCGTGGAGTGGCAGCCGCCCAAGGTCGGCCTGAGTGCGGCGCCAAGATCTACCTCAAGCGCGACGAGCTGAATCACACCGGCGCGCACAAGATCAACAATTGCATCGGCCAGATCCTGCTCGCCCGCCGCATGGGCAAGACGCGCATCATCGCCGAAACCGGCGCCGGCCAGCATGGTGTCGCCACTGCCACCGTGGCCGCGCGTTTTGGCTTGCCCTGCACCATCTTCATGGGCGCCCGCGATATCGAGCGCCAAGCCCCCAATGTGTTCCGCATGAAGCTGCTCGGCGCCGAAGTGCGCGCCGTGGAAAGCGGCAGCAAGACGCTGAAAGACGCCATGAACGAGGCGCTGCGCGATTGGGTGACCAACGTGCACGACACCTTCTACATCATCGGCACCGCCGCCGGCCCGCACCCCTATCCCGAACTGGTACGCGATTTCCAGACGGTGATCGGCAAGGAAGCTCGCGCTCAGATTCTTGAGCGGGAAGGGCGCTTGCCCGATCTGCTGGTGGCCTCGATCGGCGGCGGTTCCAACGCCATCGGCCTGTTCCACCCCTTCCTGGATGATCGCGATGTGCGCATCGTCGGCATCGAAGCATCTGGCAAAGGCCTGACCACGCACGAGCACGCCGCATCGCTGGCCGGTGGTCGCGCCGGGGTGCTGCACGGCAACAAGACCATGCTGCTGCAGGATGAAGACGGCCAGATCACCGAAGCACACAGTATTTCTGCCGGCCTGGATTATCCCGGCATCGGCCCTGAACATGCCTGGCTGCACGCCATCGGCCGCGTGGAATATCAAAGCGCGACGGATACTGAGGCGCTGGAAGGCTTCCAGCTGCTGTGCCGCACCGAAGGCATCATCCCGGCACTGGAGCCGGCCCACGCCATCGCTGCCGTGGCCCGCATCGCGCCGACGATGGGCAAGGACCAGATCATCATCGCCAATTTGTGCGGTCGCGGTGACAAGGACATCTTTACCGTCGCCGCCGCGCTGGGAGTGACGATGTGAGCGGGGATCGTCTTTCCACCCGCTTTGCCGCCTGCGCTGCGCAAGGCCGCGCCGCGCTGGTGACGTTCGTGACGGCGGGCGATCCCGATCTGGCGACATCGGCGGAAATCCTGGCTGCGCTGCCCGGCGCTGGGGCAGACGTGATCGAAATCGGCATGCCGTTCACCGATCCGATGGCCGATGGCCCGGCGATCCAGCGCGGCAATCTGCGCAGCCTTGCGGCCGGCACCACGCTGCGCAAGGTGCTGGCGATGGTGACGGACTTCCGAAAGACCGATGATGCCACGCCGATCGTGCTGATGGGCTATTTCAACCCGCTCCTCGCCTTTGGCCCCGAACGCTTTGCCGCCGCCGCCAAAGCCGCCGGCATCGATGGTTGCATCGTCGTCGATCTGCCGCCCGAAGAAGCGGGCGAACTGGCGCCCGCATTGGCCGCGCACGGCCTGCATCTGGTGCGCCTCGCCACACCGACAACCGACGCCCATCGCTTGCCGACCGTGCTCAGCGGCGCGTCGGGCTTCCTCTATTATGTTGCGGTCGCCGGGGTTACCGGTGCCAACAGCGCAGCAGCGACCGATGTTGCCGAAGCCGTCGCCCGCCTGAAGGCGTCGACCAGCCTGCCGATCGCGGTCGGCTTTGGCGTGCGCACCCCCGATCAGGCCGCTGCCATCGCCACCCACGCCGATGCGGTGGTGGTGGGCAGCGCTATCGTCGATGCCATTGGCGCCGCCGCTGAAGAGCGCGCCAATGATATTCCCGCCCGCGTTGCGGCCCAGGTGGCGGCGCTGGCCCAGGCGGTGCGCACCGCCCGTACGGAGAAAGCCGCATGAGCTGGATCACCCGCACCCGCCAACAATTGACCGGGTTCCTCGCCCGCCGCGACACGCCC
>JAIXPM010000181.1 GCA_027486275.1 Sphingomonadales bacterium
GTCACGCTGGGCCACCATCTGATGGCCTATGTCGAGATGCTGGGCCGCGATCGCAGCCGCTTTGCCGATGCGATGAAGCGCATGGACGAATGCCCGCTCGGCGCCGCCGCGTTGGCCGGCACCAGTTTCCCCATCGACCGCCACATGACCGCCAAGGCGCTGGGCTTTGCCGGCGGGCCGACGCGCAACAGCCTGGACAGCGTGTCCGATCGCGATTTCGCTCTGGAGTATCTGGCCGCCACCCACATGACCGGGCTCCATTTGTCGCGTCTGGCCGAGGAAATGATCATCTGGGCCAGCCAGCCGTTTGGCTTCATCACCCTGCCCGATGCCTGGTCCACCGGCAGCAGCATCATGCCGCAAAAGCGCAACCCGGATGCCGCCGAACTGGTGCGCGCCAAGGCCGGCCAGTTCCTGGCGGCGTTCACCCGGCTTTCCGTGGTGATGAAGGGCCTGCCGCTGGCCTATTCCAAGGACATGCAGGACGACAAGGTGACGGTGTTTGCCGCGCATGACGATCTGGGCCTGTGCCTGGCCAGCATGATGGGCATGGTGCAGACCATCAACTTCAACAAGGCGAAGATGCGCGCCGCGGCCAACAGCGGTTTCTCCACCGCCACCGATCTGGCCGATTGGCTGGTGCGCGCCGGCGGTGTGCCGTTCCGCGAAGCCCATGAAATCACCGGCAAATGCGTGAAGGCCGCCGAGGCCAAGGGCACGGATCTCAATGGCCTGACAGACGCGGAATTGAGCGCCATCGACAAGCGCATCACCAAGGCGGTGCGCGACGTGCTCTCCGTCGAAGCCAGCGTTGCCAGCCGCACCAGCTTTGGCGGCACCGCCCCCGCCAATGTGCGCTCTGCCATTACGGCGGCTCGGAAGGCACTGTGACGCGGGCGATTGCCTTGGCCGCGCTGCTGCTGCTCGCATCCTGCGGCAAGCAGGGCGCGCTGGAGCCGAAGGCCGGCCGCCCCGCACCGGTGCGCAGCGAAACCCAGACCCGTGCGGCCACCCCGCAGGAAATGCTGAAGCTCGATCCGCAGGCGGTGCCGACCCGGGTGGACGACAACCAGGGCCCACTGCCCGAACGCGGCAACGACCCGTTCAACTTGCCGCCCCCCAGGAACTGACGAATGGACCATTTCCAGTTCAAGGACGGCGTGATGCACGCCGAAGGCGTCAGCCTTGAAACGCTGGCCGCCACGGTCGGCACGCCATTCTATTGCTACAGCAGCGCCACCATGGAACGGCACTTCACCGTGTTCCGCGATGCCGTGGCCGGGTTAGGCAACGGCACGCCGCTGGTGGCGTTCGCGGTGAAGGCCAATCCCAACCTTGCCGTGCTGGCGACACTGGCGCGGCTGGGTGCCGGCGCGGACGTGGTGTCGGGCGGCGAGATGGCGCGCGCGCTTGCTGCCGGCGTGCCGGCAGAACGCATCGTGTTCTCCGGCGTCGGCAAGACCCGCGCCGAACTGGCCGCGGGTGTCGAAGCCGGCATCCTGCAGTTCAACGTCGAATCCGAAGCCGAGATCGACATGCTGGCGCAAGTCGCTGCCGCCAAAGGCGCGACCGTCGAGATCGCCATCCGCATCAACCCGGCGGTCGATCCCAAGACGCATGGCAAGATCAGCACCGGTGGTGCTGACGCCAAGTTCGGTATCCCATGGGAACGCCTGCCCGCCGCCTTCGCGCAGGCTGCCGCACATCCCAATCTGCGCCCAGTTGGCCTCGCCGCGCACATTGGCAGCCAGTTGACCGATCTAGGCCCGGTGGAAGACGCCATTCGCAAGCTGGGCGATCTGGCGCGTGAACTGGAAGCGCTGGGCCACAAGATCAAGCGCGTCGATGTCGGCGGCGGCTTGGGCGTGCCCTATCGTCGTGACCAAGCTGCCCCGCCCAGCCCAGCCGATTATGCCGCCATGGTTGCCCGCGCAACCGCCGGCTGGCCGTGGCAGCTGATGTTCGAACCCGGCCGCATGATTGTGGGCAATGCCGGCGTGCTGGTGAGCGAAGTGATCCTGACCAAGGACGGCGCGTCCAAGCATTTCGTCGTGGTCGATGCCGCGATGAACGATCTGCTACGCCCGTCGCTTTATGGTGCCTGGCACGACATTCTTGCCGTGCGGCCCAAGGATACCCGCAGCGTCGCAACGGTTGTGGGCCCCATCTGCGAGACCGGCGACACTTTCGCCGAAGACCGCGAGATCGAGGATGTGCAGTCTGGCGATCTCGTCGCCTTCATGACCGCCGGTGCCTATGGCGCCACCATGGCCAGCACCTACAATTCCCGGCCGCTGGTGCCGGAAGTGATGGTGAAGGGCGATGAATGGGCCATCGTTTCCCAGCGCAACCAGCCCGCCGCGATGCTGGCGCTGGATGCGAAAGCACCGTGGCTTTAAAGCCACCCTCCGCCAGCCGCATCCTCACCGCCAGCCTTGTCGGCACGGCGGTGGAATTCTATGATTTCTACATCTACGCCACCGCCGCGGCGTTGGTGTTCGGGCCGTTGTTCTTCCCGTCCGACAATGCCGATCTGCAATTGCTGCTCAGCTTCGCCAGCTTCGCCGTCGCCTTCGTCGCCCGGCCAATCGGTGCGCTGGTGTTCGGCCATTATGGCGACCGGCTGGGCCGCAAATCCACGCTCGTCGCTTCGCTGCTGCTGATGGGCGGCTCCACCTTTGCCATCACTTTCCTGCCCACCTATGCCGCCATCGGCGTCGCCGCGCCCGCGATCCTGTGCCTGCTGCGCTTCGGCCAGGGCTTTGGCCTGGGCGGCGAATGGGGCGGCGCGGCGCTGCTGGCGGTGGAGAACGCCCCGCCCGGCTGGCGCGGCCGTTATGGCATGTTCCCGCAATTGGGTGCGCCGGTCGGTTTCATCGCCGCCAATGGCCTATTCCTGGCGCTCGGCCTGTGGCTCGACGATGGCGAATTCCTCAACTGGGGCTGGCGCCTGCCATTTGCCGGCTCGATCCTTCTGGTCGGCATCGGCCTGTGGGTGCGGCTCACCATCCTGGAAACCCCGGCCTTCGCCGCCATGCTGGCCCATGAAAAGCCGCCGGCCGTGCCTCTGGCCGAACTGGTGCGCGATCATGGCCGCGCCACGCTTTGCGGCATCGCGACGGCCGTCACCTGCTTTGCCATCTTCTACATCGCGACCGCTTTCGCGCTCGGCTATGGCACCACCCAGTTGGGCTACAGCCGCGAGGCCTTCCTGCAACTGCAACTGGGCGCCATATTGTTCCTCGCCGCCGGCATCCTGATCGCCGGGTGGCTCAGCGACCGCGCCAGCCCCCAACGCGTGCTGATGCTGGGCAGCCTGTCCAGTGTTGTGCTGGGTGCCACCATGGGCCCGCTCATGCAGGCCGGCACCGGCGGCGTGTTCGCCTTCCTGTCGCTGGGCCTGTTCGTGATGGGCTTTGTCTACGGGCCATTGGGGGCCTTCCTGCCCGGTCTGTTTCCGGCGCGCGTGCGCTACACCGGGGCGTCGGTCGCCTTCAATCTGGGCGGCATCATCGGCGGCGGCCTTACGCCCGTCATCGGCGCGGCGCTCTCGGCGCGCTATGGCATCGGCGCGGTCGGCTGGTATCTGGCCGGCGCCGCGCTGGTCTCTGTGATAGGGTTGGCGCTCTTGCCGAAGGAGGGAGCGGGTTCTAGCGTTGGCGCATGATCCTGCGCCTCACGTTCCTCGCCGCCCTCATCTCCACATCGGCCCTGGCCTCCCCAGAGACTGACCGTTGGGACAAGCACAAGGCCGCCGTCACCATCACCCGCGATGATTTCGGCATCCCGCACATCAAGGGCAAGACCGACGCCGACGCCGTGTTCGGCATGATCTACGCCCAGGCCGAAGACGATTTCAACCGGGTCGAAACCAACTTCATCAACGCGCAAGGCCGCCTCGCCGAAACCGAAGGCGAAAGCGCCATCTGGCGCGATTTGCGCATGAAGCTGTTCATCGATCCGGCCGAGCTGAAGGCGCAATATGCCACCATCCCCGCCTGGCTGAAATCGCTGTGCACCGCCTGGGCCGACGCGCTGAACGCGTATCTCGCCAAGCACCCGCAGGTGAAACCCCGCGTCATCACCCGTTTCGAACCGTGGATGGCGCTCAGCTTCTCTGAAGGCAGCATCGGCGGCGACATCGAGAGCATCAACCTCGGCCGGCTTGAATCCTTCCACACCGGGCAGGCCGTGAAACTGACCGCCGTCGAACTGGGCAGCGAACTGCTCGAACCGGCCGGCTCCAATGGCATGGCGCTGGCGCCCAGCCGCAGCACGTCGGGCGACGCCCTGCTGCTCATCAACCCGCACACCAGCTTCTATTTCCGCAGCGAAGCCAAGGTCGAAAGCGGCCAGGGCCTTGATGCCTATGGCGCCAGCACGTGGGGGCAGTTCTTCGTCTATCAGGGCTTCAACCGGAACACCGGCTGGATGCACACGTCGTCGGGCGTCGACAATATCGACGAGTTCGCGCTGACCGTGGAAAAGAAGAGCGGAAAATATCATTATCTGCACGGCACCAATTGGCGCCCGCTGGCCGAGAAGAGCATCACCGTGCCCTACCGCGCAGCCGATGGCAGCATGAAGACGCGCAGCTTCACCACGTGGCGCTCTCACCACGGCCCGGTGATCCGCGCTGAAAACGGCAAGTGGATCGCGGTCGCCCTGATGCACCGGCCGGTTGCCGCGCTGGAGCAGAGCTTCCTGCGCACCAAGACGACTGATCTCGCTTCCTACCTCAAGGTTGCCTCGCGCCGCGCCAATTCGTCCAACGCCACCTTGTTTGCCAGCAGCAAGGGCGAGATCGCCTATCTCCACCCGCAGTTCGTGCCGATCCGCGACAACAAGTTTGATTGGCGCAAACCGGTGGACGGCAGCGACCCCGCCACCGATTGGCAGGGCGAACACAGCCTTGATCAACTGCCCAGCGTGATGAACCCGGGTAGCGGCTTTGCCTTCAACGTCAACAACTGGCCGTGGACCGCTGCGGGCCCGGACAGCCCGAAGCAGGCCGCGTTCGCCAAGTACATGGACGCCGCCGGCGAAAACCCGCGCGGCCCCAACGCGCTGCGCCTGTTGAGCGGCGACCGGAAGTTTGATCTCTCCGGCCTGCTCACCACCGCCTATGATCCCTTCCTGCAGGGCTTTGCCGATACCATCCCGCCGTTGGTGAAGGCCTGGGATGCGCTGGCGGATGGGCCGCAAAAGGCCCGGCTGGCCGCACCCATCGCTGCGCTGAAGGCCTGGGATTATCGCGCCAGTGAAACCTCGATCCCCACGTCGCTGGCGATGTTCTGGGGTGATGACATGGTCAAACGCTTCGGCCCGGTCGCCAAGCTGGATGAGGAAGCCATCGTGCCCTATCTGGCTAGCGCCAAGGTGCCCGATGCCGA
>JAIXPM010000159.1 GCA_027486275.1 Sphingomonadales bacterium
CCCGCGCCGGTGGTGTCCACCACCTTGGCCACGCGCTCACCGGCCACTTCATACCGGTGCCCGCCGCCCAGCACGACCGCGCCCTTCTCGCTGCGGGTCACCACGGTGATGCAGGCATGCTTCGCCAGCTCCGCCAGCGCCGCATCGATATCGTCGGTCTGGTACAGCGCTTTCACTTCGTTCTCGTTGCCGAACATGATGTCGACATGGCTTTCCAGCAGGCTGCGGAAATCGGCGCGATGGCCTTCCACGCAGAACACGTCACTCAAGGTGAAGGCCACCTTGTTGCCCGCCTCCCGCGCCACCTTGATCGCCGCCTGCATGGCCGCACGCGGCGCCGCCGGATCCCACAGATAGCCTTCCAGATAGAGAATGCCCGATTTCGCCACCAATTCGGCATCCAGATCGCTGGCATCCAGTTCCTGGCAGGCACCCAGATAGGTGTTCATCGTGCGCTCGCCATCGGGCGTCACCACGATCAGGCAGCGCCCGGTGGGCGGGCCGCCCGTGGCCGCCGCCGTATCAAACGCCACGCCCGCCGCACGGATATCGTGGGTGAACACCTGCCCCAGCTGATCACCCGCCACCCGGCCCACAAACGCCGTGCGCGCGCCCAGCGCCGCCGCGCCCACCACCGAATTCGCTGCCGAACCACCGCTGATCTCGCGGCCAGGCCCCATCGCGCCATAAAGCGCCTCGGCCTCACCGGCATCGATCAGCCGCATGCAACCATGCTCGATCCCGCGGCTCGACAGGAAATCCGGGGTCTCGCTGCTGATCACGTCAACAATCGCGTTGCCCATGGCGAGGATGTCATACTGCGGCATGCACGGCTCCTGAAAATGCAGGCCGTGCCATAGCCGCTTGCCCCGCCCCTGCCCAGACCTTACCTAAAGGGCGAAATGCCCGCCGCCTTCATCCTCAGCTTCGCGCAATTGTGGGACCCGGCCATCCGCCGCATCCTGCTGCGCGCGCTGCTGCTCACGCTGCTGCTGTTCGCCGGCCTCAGCTGGGCGGTGTTCAAGGGCATCGCATTGATCGAAACCAATGGCTGGCCAGGGTGGCTGCAAAGCTTCTGGACCAACGGCGCCGGTGATGCCGCGGCTTTCCTGCTCTCCATGCTGCTCACTTGGCTCGGCTTTACCAGTATCGCCACCGCCGTCATGTCCATGTGGCAGGACGAGATCATCGTCGCCGTCGAAACCCGCTACTACCCCCACGCCAAGGGCCACGCGCTGGGCCTCGGCGTCGAACTCGCCATGGGCGGGCGGGCGGCGATCCGCGTCGCCCTGATCAACATGGCTCTGCTGCCCGCCTACCTCCTCCTCCTCGTCACCGGCATCGGGCCCTTGGTGCTGTTCATCATCGCCAACGGCTGGGCCCTGGGCCGCGAATATCTCGAAGCCGTCGCCGCCCGCCACGTGGCGCTGGGCGAGTCCCGCGCATGGCCGGGGCAGCACAAATGGGATTCATGGGGCATCGGCTTCCTCACGGCCGGGCTGTTCGCGGTGCCCGTGCTCAATCTGGTCGCGCCGATGATGGGGGCGATGATGGCCACGCATATCTTCCACCGCGAGCGGGAAGACGAGGCGAAGGCGCGGGCGGCTTAAAGAATCCCGCCGCCCATGAACAGGCGGAACGCGCCGACCACGATCACGATCAGGTTGAGGTTCCGCCCGGCGTCCTTGCCCGACAGGAAGCCCAGCCCCAGCCCGACCATGGCCAGCGGGATGATTGCCCAGTTGGCCCAGCCGAGGAACGGCAGGAAGGCGAAGATGGCGAGGCCCAGCGCGACCAGGCCGATCATGAGCGAGACGATGTTCAACATGGGTTGAATGTGGGGATGGCCGGGGCCGGCGCAAGGTGTCGCAGCGGCAAAATTCACAGGGTTGCCGCTGCCCCGATTCGGGTTTACGTAAACGTCAACCTGTAAGCTGGGGAGTGAAGCCATGGATCTGAATTTCAGCGCCGAAGACAACGCCTTTCGTGACGAAGTGCGTGCCTTCATCCGCGACCATTATCCCGCCTATCTGAACGAGAAGATTCACGAGGGTGAGGAAATGGCGAAGGAAGATTTCCTCGCCTGGCACAAGGTGCTGCACCAGAAGGGCTGGATCGTTCCGGCGTGGCCGACCGAGTATGGCGGCACTGGCTGGACCGCCACCCAGCGTTATATCTGGTCGGAAGAGACCGCCGCTGCCGATACCGTGCGCCTGATGCCGTTCGGCCTGTCGATGGTTGGCCCGGTGATCTACACCTTCGGCACGCCGGAACAGAAAGCCAAGTTCCTGCCGCGCATTCTGAGTGGCGAGGATTGGTGGTGCCAGGGTTATTCCGAACCCGGCGCCGGTTCCGATCTCGCATCTTTGCGCACCCGCGCCGAGCGTTTCACGGGCGATGACGGCAAGGAATATTACCGCGTCAACGGCCAGAAGACCTGGACGACGATGGCGCAGCATGCCGATTGGGGTTTCTTCCTCGTTCGCACCGATCCCACCGCCAAGATCCAGGAAGGCATCAGCTTCCTGCTGATCGACATGAAGACGCCCGGCATCACCGTGCGCCCGATCATCACCCTGGGCGGTGAGCACGAAGTCAACGAAGTCTGGCTGGAAGACGTGATCGTGCCGGTGGAAAACCGCGTGTTCCACGAAAACAAGGGCTGGACCTGCGCCAAGTTCCTGCTGGCCCACGAACGCACCGGCATCGCCGGCGTGGCTGCTTCCAAGCGCAATGTTGAGCGCATCAAGGACGTTGCCCGCAAGACCGAAGACGGCGGCGAGGCGCTGATGGCCAACCCGTTCTTCAAGCGCAAGGTGGCCGAACTGGAAGTCGACCTGGCGGCGCTGGAATATACCGAACTGCGGACCCTCGCTGGCGAAAGCAGCGGCAAGGGCCCCGGTCCGGAATCCAGCCTGCTCAAGATCAAGGGCACCGAAATCCAGCAGCGGCTGACCGAGTTGGCGCTGGAAGCCGCCGGCACCTATGGCGCGCCGTACTTCCGCTCGATGGGCGAAGGCGACAACAGCTTCGCCGTCGGCCCGGACAGCGCCCGCCGCACCGCGCCAGTGTATTTCAACATGCGCAAGACCAGCATCTATGGCGGGTCCAACGAGATCCAGCGCAACATCATCGCAAAGATGGTGCTGGGCCTTTGATCGATTGAACGCCGCCCCGGCCTGAGCCGGGGCGGCGCACCTGCCTTGGGGAACGACGATGGATTTCAATTTCACCGAAGAACAGACCATGCTGCGCGACATGCTTTCGCGCTACCTGGCGGATACTTACACGTTTGATGCCCGCCAGAAGGTGGTGCACGGCGGCAACGGCTGGAACCCGGCCGTGTGGCAGGCCTTTGCGGAAGAACTCGGCGTGCTGGGCGCGCCGTTTGCGGAAGCGCATGGCGGCCTTGGCGGCGGCGCGATCGA
>JAIXPM010000014.1 GCA_027486275.1 Sphingomonadales bacterium
ATTGGCGGGCTGGCGGGCTTTGCCGCTGGCATGACGCAAGGTTGGGCGGTGTCTGCCGTGCTGCTGCTGGCGGGCTGTGCACTGGTGATCATCGGCTATCGGCGGGACAAATCCCCCAG
This sequence comes from Sphingomonadales bacterium, assembly GCA_027486275.1. The sequence goes on from JAIXPM010000014.1 coordinate 120, forward strand.
CGCCACCACCGAAGCCGCCGCGCTGGTGACGTTGGGCCTGGGCTGGCTGGCCGGCCACGGCCTGCCGGTGCCGGCGCTGGCGTTGGCGGTGGTGACGGCGTTTCTGCTCAGCCAGCGGCAGCGGCTGCATGGCTGGATCGGAGGGCTGAGCGAAGCCGATTTCCACGCGGTCGTGCTGTTTGCGGTGATCGCCGGCGCGCTGTGGCCGGTGCTGCCGGATCGCGCCATGGGGCCGATGAATGCCTGGAACCCGCGCGAATTGTGGCTGGTGGTGGTGGTGGTGTGCGCCATCAGTTTTGCCGGTTATGTGCTGGGCAAGCGGCTGGGGCCGGAACGCGGCGTGTTGGCGATGGCCGCAGTAGGCGCGATCTACAGCAGCACGGCCGTTACCGCCGCGCTGGCGCAGCGGATCAAGACGGAACCTGAATCCCGCCCGCGCCTGGCCGCCGGCATCGCCATCGCATCGATGGTGATGTTCCTGCGCACCGGGCTGCTGGTGGGCCTGCTGGTGCCGTTTGCGCTGATCGGCTTTGCCCGCGTGGTGGGGCCGGCGGCGCTGGTGGCGCTGCTGCTGGCGTGGTTGCTCGCCCGCCGCGCCGCCATTGCCCCTGCTGGCGACGCACCAGCCGGCAACCCCTTTGCCCTGCTGCCGGCGCTGGGCTTTGCGGTGCTGGTGGCGCTGGTGCAACTGGTCGTCCACTGGATGGAGGCGCGATTTGGCGGCAGCGGCGTGGCCGTTACCCTTGCACTGGCAGGTGCGATGGATGTGGATGCCGCCATCGTCGCCCTGCGCGGACTGCCGCGCGGAAGTATCGCCCCCGGTCTGGCGGGCACCATCCTGGCGTTGCCGGTGCTGCTCAACACGCTGCTGAAACTGGGTGTGGTGCTGGTCACCGCCGGCCGCGCCGGCTGGCGAGCGGGCCTGTCGTTGGCGCTGGCGGCGCTGGCGATGCTGCTGGGCTATGCCGTGGTGGTGCCGGGGCTGCTGCCATGATCGCTGCTGTTGCCCGTCGTCTGCCGTTGCGGCCATTGTTCATCACCACCTTGTTTTCGGGCAGTTTCCTGCTGTTCCTGGTGCAGCCGCTGTTCGGCCGGATCGTGCTGCCGGTGCTGGGTGGATCGCCGTCGGTGTGGAACACGGCGATGCTGTTCTACCAGGCGGCCCTGCTGGCCGGCTATGTCTATGCCGATTGGTTGCAGCTGCTCACCGTGCGCCGACAGTTGCTGCTGCATCTCGGCCTGTTTGCCGCGGCCGCGCTCACCTTGCCGATCGGCATGGCGGGGTGGTTCCCGGCCGCCGGCAGCGGCGATCCTTCGCTGTGGCTGATCGGCTTGCTGGCGGCCTCGATCGGACCGGTGTTCCTGGCGGTATCGGCACAGGCACCGCTGATGCAGGCCTGGTTTGCCCGCACCGATGATGGCGACGCCACCAATCCCTATTTCCTCTACGCCGCTTCCAATCTCGGCAGTTTTGCCGCGCTGATCGCTTATCCCTTGGTCGTGGAGCCGCTGGCCGGGCTGGAAACGCAGCGCATCGGCTGGTCAGCCGGTTTCGTCGCCTTGGCGGCGCTGATGGCGCTGTGCGGGCTGGCGACGGGCGATGGTGCGGCGGCAGTTCCGGTGCCGCGTCCGTTCATTCCGCTGATGCGGCGGCTGCGCTGGGCGCTGCTGGCGGCGGTGGCGTCGGCGCTGCTGCTCTCCACCACCACGCATCTCACCACCGATATCATGGCGATGCCGCTGCTGTGGGTGGTGCCGCTGGCGCTCTATCTGCTCAGCTTCGTCATCGTGTTTTCCGCTGCCGGGCCGCGCCTCGCCAGCCTGGCGCAACGGGCCACGCCGCTGGCGCTGGTGTTGCTGGGCAGTTGGGTGTGCCTGGCCGGCAGCGGCCCGAGCGTGGCGACCTTGTTTGCGCTCGCCGGTCTCGTGCTGCTGTTGCTCATCACCGTGGCCCTGCACGGCGCGCTGGCGGCAGACCGCCCGGAGGCCGCCGGCCTCACCAGTTTCTACCTGTGGATGTCGATCGGCGGCGCACTGGGCGGGCTGTTCTGCGCGCTGCTGGCGCCGCTGACGTTTGATTGGCCGTGGGAACATCCGCTGCTGCTGCTGGCGGCGGCCGTGCTGTTGCCCGGCCGCATGTGGCTGAAAGGCCGCTGGTGGACGCTGTTACTGCCGCTGATCGCCCTGCTCTGCTGGGCGGCGGCGACGCGGCTGGGCAGCGTTGGCCTGGATCGCAGCCAGGCCTGGCCGTGGTCCAGCATGGCCTGTGTCGGCGCGGCTGGTGTATTGGCGCTTTTGCTGCAAGGCCGGCGCTGGGCCTTCACGGTGGCGCTGGCCTGCCTGATGGCGGCACTGGGCGGCGCCATCCAGCTGGAAACCAGCCTTTCGGGCCAGCGCCAGCGCAGCTTTTTCGGTGTATACACTGTGTCGCATCGCCCGGCCGCCGGCTATGTCGCGCTGCTGCACGGCACCACCATGCACGGCGCGCAATCGCTGCAACCGGCCTTGGCCACCACGCCGATGACCTATTATCTCGTGCAGTCCGGTATCGGCCGGGCGCTGGCGCAGATGGACAGCAACGCCCGCATCGGCGTCGTCGGATTGGGCACCGGCACGCTCGTCTGCCACGCCAAGCCGGGCCAGCGCTGGACGGCGTGGGAGATTGATCCGCTCATCGTCACCATTGCCCGGCGTGACTTCAGTTACATCAGCCGCTGCAAACCCGATCTCGCCGTCGTTGTCGGTGATGCGCGGCTCACGCTGGCACAGGCGCCGCCGGCCGCGCTCGATCTTCTCGCGATCGATGCGTTTTCATCCGACGCCATTCCGCTTCACCTGATCACGGCTGAAGCCTTCGGCCTCTATGGCCGTGCACTGGCCCAGGATGGCCTGCTGCTCGTCCACATTTCCAACCGTTTCCTCGATCTGGAACCGGTGCTGTCGGCGCTGGCGGCCAGCGGCGGCTGGCAAGTGCAGGTGCTGGCGTTGCCCGCACCGCACCGCGACGGGCGGGGCTGGGTCACGGCCGGCTCCACTTGGGTGGCGCTGTCCCGCGATCCGCGCCGGCTCCAGGCACTGGTGGCGGTCGGTGACGGCTGGCGGCCACCGCGCACCCAAAAGGGGCTGGCGCCGTGGAGCGATGATTTCGCCTCGGTTCTGCCCGTCCTGCGCTGGCGCCGCGATTGAGGGGGCGATTGATACGGCGTCACGCGGGTTGATTGGCACGGCCCATGCCATTAGGGGTGGGCTCCATGGCGCGCACCCCTTCCCATCCGGCTCTTGCAGGCGGCGCGCATCCGTTCCCGCATGACCATCTGCTTGGCATCGCCCAGTTGAAGCCGTGGGAAATCGCCTTCCTGCTGGATGAAGCCGAACAATGGGTGGACATGAACCGGGCCCACACGGCCAAGCGGGATGATCGTCTGGCCGGCCTCACCCAGATCAACGCCTTTTTCGAGAACTCCACCCGCACGCTCCTTAGCTTCGAAATCGCCGGCAAGCGGTTGGGGGCAGACGTGGTCAATCTCGGCGTCTCCGGCTCCAGCCTGAAGAAGGGCGAGACGCTGCTGGACACCGCGCTGACGCTCAACGCCATGCACCCTGACATGATCGTGATCCGCCACGGATCGTCGGGCGCGGTGCAGTTGATTTCGGAAAAGGTCGATTGCCCGGTCTTGAATGCCGGCGATGGCCGCCACGAACACCCCACCCAGGCGCTGCTCGACGCCCTGACCATCCGTCGCCGCAAGGGCCGCATCGCCGGGCTGCGCGTCGCGATCTGCGGCGACATCCTGCACAGCCGCGTTGCCCGTTCCAATTTCCAGCTGCTGGCCAGCCTTGGTGCCGAAGTGCGCGCCGTGGCCCCGTCCACCCTGCTGCCCGACGGGCTTGATGGCTATGCCGTGCAAAGTTTCACCGACATGGATGCGGGCCTTGCCGGGGCCGACGTGGTGATGATGCTGCGCCTGCAGACTGAGCGGATGGAGGGCGCCTATGTGCCGTCACCGCGCGAATATTTCCGCTTCTACGGCCTCACCGAAGCCCGGCTGGCCAAGGCCGCGCCCGATGTTCTGGTGATGCACCCCGGCCCGATGAACCGCGGCGTGGAGATCGATGGCGCCATCGCCGACGATATCGCCCGCAGCGCCGTCACCGAACAGGTGGAAATGGGCGTGGCGGTGCGCATGGCCTGCCTGGATGTGCTGACCCGCAAGCGGCGTGGGATCGAGGGCTGGGCATGATGGCCACCGCACCCATCGCGCTGACCGGCGCCCGTGTGATCTGTCCCGCCACGGGCCATGACGGCATTGCCACCATATTGCTGAAGGACCGCAAGGTCGCCGGCATCGGCCAGCATGAGCCGCCTTCTGACGCCACGGTGATCGACGCGCGCGGGCTGGTGGTCGCGCCGGGGATTATCGATGCCGGCGTGTTCAAGGCCGATACTGCGGCCGCCAATGCGGGCGGCATCACCCGTATGGTGCTGATGCCCGACCAATCACCGCCGCTCGATGAGCCGGCGCTGGTCGCTTACGCCCAAGGCTCCGGCAAGCCCGATGTGTGGGTGCACCCGCTCGCCGCCGCCACCCGCGGTCTCAACGGCGCGGAACTGGCCGAAATCGGCTTGGCCAAGGCCGCCGGCGCCGTGGGCGTTGCCACCGGCCGCCACGCCATCGCCGATGCCCGCGTCATGCACCGGCTGCTCGCCTATGCCCACGGCCACGGCCTGACGGTTGTGAGCCATGCCGAGGAACCAGCGCTCACCGCCGGTGCCGTCGCCACGGCGGGCGAATATGCGACCCGGCTGGGCCTTGCCGCTGCGCCGGCCTTTGCGGAGAGCCTGGCTATTACCCGTGATTGTCGCCTGGCCGAAGCGACGGGCGCGGCGCTCCACATCCGGCAGGTGACAACTGCCGAAGGCCTCGCCGTGATTGCTGCTGCGCAGTCGCGCGGCGTGGATGTGACGGCCGGCATCACGCCCGCCCACCTGTTCCTCAACGATATGGCTGTCTCCGGCTTCCGCAGCTTTGCCCGCCTGTCCCCACCGTTGCGCGATGAGCGCGACCGGCTGGCGGCGATCGAGGGCATCCGCGCCGGCCTGATCACCATTCTCTCTTCAGGCCATGATCCGCAAAGCCAGGAAGACAAGCGCCAGCCCTTTGCCGATGCCCGCGCCGGCATGGCCGGCGCCGAAACCCTGCTGGCGCTGGGCCTTGGCCTGGTGCGCGACGAAGTGATCGATTTGCCGCGCCTCGTGGCCATGCTCAGCCTCAATCCGGCCCGCCGCTTTGGGCTCATCGCCGGAACGCTGCAACTGGGCGCACCAGCGGACCTTGTGGTCTTTGATGAAGCTGCCCCCTGGCGTATCGACGGACGGAAATTTCACGGAGCCGGCAATACGCCTTTTGATGGTGTGCCAACCGCCGGCATCGTGCGCATGACAATCAAAGGTGGAGACGTGGTTTGGCGGGTGTAAGGATCATTGGCGCACTGCTGGTGCTGGCCTTGGTGGCCGGCGATCCGGCGCTCGCCGCCCGCAAGAAGAAGGGCAAGAAAAAGCGCGCCAGCCGCCCTGCCGCTGCCGCCCCCGCCCGCGCCACGCCGCCGCCGCCATCGGTGCGCCAGGGCGTTGAACTGTGGCGCGCCAGCAAGTGGGATGCCGCCGTCTCGATGTGGCAGCCTTTCGCTCAGGATGGCGATGCTGATGCCATGTTCAACATGGGCCAGGCCTATAAACTCGGCCGCGGCGTCGCGCTCGAGAAGACCACCGCCAGCGACTGGTATCGCCGCGCGGCCGTGAAGGGCCATCTGCCCGCGCAGGCCAATCTGGGCATCTTGTTGTTCCAGGCCACCGAAAAAGCCGAAGCCGTGCGCTGGCTGAAAGCCGCCGCGGATCGCGGCGAAATGCGCGCCCAATATGTGCTCGGCATCGTGCACTGGAACGGCGATGGCGCGGTGAAATCCCTGCCGCTGGCTTATGCCTATCTGGTGCGCGCCGCCGCGCAAGGCCTGCCCGAAGCCACCAAGGCGCTGAATGAACTTTCCCAGGTGATCCAGCCGCTCGACCGCGCCAACGGCTGGCAGATCGCCACCGCACTCGCCAACGGCAGCGGCATCCCGGCGCAGTTCCAGCCCGGCATCCAGCCGCCGCCGATGATGGCTGTCACCATGCCGCCACCGGCGATCGTGGTCGCCAGCGCGCCAGCCGCGGCTTCCGGCACCAGCACTGCCGCCTTGAACGCAGCTGCGCTCAAATCCGCCGAAGCCGATGCCGGCGAAGGCGACACCGAAGAGGCGCAAGATTCAGCGCCCGCTGCCGCCGAACCGATGCGCCAACCCGCCCCGGCCGCCAGCACGCCCCCCTTGGCGCCCCCCACCGCCCGGCCCAACCGTGCCGCCGAAGCGGCTGCGGAAAAGAAGGCCGCCGCCGCCGAAGCCGCCGCTGAAAAACGCGCAGCCGAAAAGAAACTGGCCGCCAAGAAGGCCGCTGAACCCAAGGAAACCGGCTGGCGCATCCAGCTCGGCACCTACCCCAGCCAGAAAACCGCCATGCAGGCCTGGACCAAGCTCGCCGCCGCCAACAAGAAGTCGACCAAGGGCCTGCACCCGACGATCGGCAAATTCGGCAGCAACTATCGCCTGCAGGTTGGCCCGTTCCCCACCCGCGACGAAGCCCGCGACGGCTGCAAGACGCTGGAAATCGGCAAGAACGGCTGCTTCGCCCTCAACATCGATTAAACAGCGCGCCGCCGGTCACGCTGCCGGCAGGTCCTTCGCCAAACGGTCGCGCAGTTCGCGCCGCAGGAACTTGCCGCTGGCGTTGCGCGGCAGCGCTTCGGCCATGAACCAGATGTGGCGCGGCACCTTGTAGTTGGAGATCAGGCTGCCGACAAAGCTGCGCAGCGCCGCCTCATCCAGGCTTTCGCCCGGCTTCAGCACCACGGCCACGGCCACTTCCTCACCCAGCCGGTGATCGGGCACGCCGAACACGCAGCATTCGGCCACCGCAGGATGGCGGTAGATGGCGGCTTCAACTTCCGCGCAATAGACATTCTCGCCGCCGCGCAGCACCATGTCCTTCTTGCGATCGACGATGAAGATGAAGCCGTCTTCGTCAATGCGGGCGATGTCGCCGGTGTGCAGCCAGCCATCAGTGATCGAAGCCGCGGTCGCCTCAGGGCGGTTGATATAGCCCTTGATGACAGCGGCGCCCTTCACCCACAGCTCGCCGATCTCGCCCGGCGCCAC
>JAIXPM010000320.1 GCA_027486275.1 Sphingomonadales bacterium
ATCCTCAACAATGTCGTGGTGGCCTTTGCCGATGCGCCGCCCTTCGCGCTGTTCGGCCTGAGCACCCAGCCAGCGATCTTCCTGGGATCGGATCTTCTGTCCAGCTTCCGCCGCGTTGCACTGGATTTCGGCAACCGCAAGGTGCGCTTCACGATGAGGTGAAGCGCACGCTGTGCCGATATCAATCCTGAAACGTGTTGACGGCCAGCCGCTGGAACTGGCTCTGGCAGCCCGCTTCCACCAGCGCCATGCCCAGCGCCTCCACGTCCGTGGGCGCCGCCACCTGTTTCAGATTCAGCGTCACCGGCGTCTTGCCGCCACTGATCTTCAGCGCACCCACCTTGCCAGACACTTCAGCCGGCAGATTGGCCAGCGCCTGACCGGGGCCGAAGGTGAGTGAGGCGGCCACGCCATCGTCGCGCGTGATGGCATAGGTTTGCGCTGCCGAGGTTTCCGCCCGCCACAGCGTGACGTTGGCCGGATCGATGGCGCACACCGTATCAGACTGGCGGGTATCCAGCGCCCACACGCCGGGCGGGGTAGGCGGACCCTGGTCCTGACCGGCGGAACGGACTGCCCCGATGCGGGCGCGGCGGGCCGGTTTCTGCACCAGCAGATCAGAAAAAGCGACCTGTGCAGCTTCGGCGCTGGCTGCCGTCAGGCTGAAGGTGCCGGGGCCGGAGAAGCTGCGCGTGCCCTTGGCATCGAGCACGACAATCGAATCACCGGTCTTCAGCGTTACCGGCGCATCGGCCAGGCGCTGGCCGGGCTTGAACTGTGCCGCGGAAGGCCCGGCGGCACGCACCACCAGCGGGCCAGCCATGGCGCCAGTTGAAACAATACTGGCGGCCAGTGCGATCATCAGGGCTGCAATAGGCTTAGTCGAGATCATAAACGCCTCCGGGTCCAACCTGTTCCATTCGCTTTATCAGATACGCAAGTGCGACGTCTTGTGGTGCAGCGGCTGAACGGGCCCTGAGCGCATCAAGCGCTGTCGGATCGCCACGTTCGAAGGCGGCATAAAGTCCGGCCAGCACCTTGTCGTCCACTGCGGTGCCTGCACCAATGGGTTCATAGACTTCGATCGGCTTCTGGCGGCCGCGCACGCGCACCCGGCCCATCGCCCGGAAATTTTCCAGCCCCATCTGCGAGGCCGCTTCACCGCTCACCAGTGCTGCGGTCTTCAGCGTCTTGTTGGCGCCTTCCAGCCGGGCCGCGACGTTCATCGAATCGCCCAGCGCCGTATATTGAATGCGGCCTTCACCGCCGAAATTGCCCACGACCACATCGCCCCAGTGCATGCCGACGCGCGTGCGGCCCATCGCCGGGCGTTCGGGCGTGGCCACCTTGAAGCGCTCCCCGGCCTGGGCCATCTCCACCGCGCAGGCCAGCGCCCGCGCCGCGTCATCGGGTCGGGCCAGCGGTGCGCCCCAGAAGGCGACAACGGCATCGGCGACGAACTTGTCGATCGTGCCGCCATGTTTCAGCACCACGTCGCTCATCGTGTCGAGATACTCGTTCAGCGTCGAGGCCACCACTTCCGGCGGCTGGCTCTGACACATCGACGTGAAACCCTCGATATCGGTGAACAGCGCGAAAATCGGCCGGCGTTCCCCCTGCAGCGCCAGCCGCGCCGGATCGCGCAAGATCTGCTCTGCCACATCACGGGGCAGATATTTGCCGAGCGCGCCCTGCGCAAACTTGCGCTGTTCGGCGCCAACAATGCGAGCCAGGGTGCCGGACGCCATCAGTGCCATCAGCCAGCCAAGGCCCAACCCCGCGCACGACATGCCATAGGTATCAAAGCCCTGCCCTTGCAGGCCGTAGGGCAGCCAGCCCAGCAAACCGATGCCAATCACGGCAAAAGGCACCAGCAGCCGTGCTCCGGAGTCCAGCCCGCCGGTCAGGCTGCCCAGCACCACTGCCAGCAGCGCCAGCCCCCACAGCACCACCGGCGACAGCGGTTGCAACCGCCTGCCATCCAAGGCCTGCGCGATCAGTATGGCGTGCAGCTCCACGCCCGGCGTGGTGGCGCCGGAAATCCGGGTGAAGGGCGTGATGAACCGGTCAACCTCGGGCAGATCGGCACCAACCAACACGATCTTGCCGGCAATGGCATCCTTCAGGGCGGCGGCGGTATCGGGATCACCAAACAGGTCCACCGGCAGGGATGCAAACACCGGACGATCCGCCAGCAGCGGTTTGCGGAACATGGCCGAGCCGCGATAGCGTTCATAGCCCGTCACGCCGGTGATGGCGCCCACCAGCAGTTTCGGTGGGCGCTGCGCCGGGTTTGGCCATTGCCGCCATGTGTTGTCACTGTCCACATCCAGCCGGATATTGGCGGTGCGCACCGGCGCGCTGGCAACGCTGCCGAAGAAGCCGCGCATATGGGCTTCCTGCCACGGCATCACGAACTCGCCGTTCTCGGCATTGCTGGAAAACCCGAAATACGTGGGCGTCTTCATGCCGAGCAGCGCCTGCTTCAGAACCGGGTCTTCCGGTTGCGGCTGATCGATCAAGATATCGACGCCGATCGCGCGCGGGCCCAATTTGTCGAGATTGGTCAGCGCGCGCGCCAGCATGGTGCGATCCAGCGGAGACCGCTTGCCGGTGGCCGCGAGAGTCTCCTCGGTGAACACCACGAGAACGATGCGATTATCCTGATCGATGCGCGGCGCGCTCAGATCCACCCGAACGTCGTACAGGCCGCGCTCTGCTGCCAGGGCAAAGGGCATGTTCCAGCTGTAACGGCCAACCAGCAGCGCCAGCACCAGCACCAGGCCGGTGACCAGCAGACGCATTGGGCCGGCAAGGCCGATGGCACGCTGCAGATTGGCGAGGCCGACCTTCACGAAACGTCAGGGGCCCGGGCGCGCGCCAGGCCGTCTGCTGATCAGCGGCTTGGCGGCGTCCCCGATGATGGCAAAGCCCGACCAATAATAGGGGTGCGAGGTCTCGGCGATATCCATCATCTTCACCTGGCTGCGGCGCAGGGCTTCGCCCACGCTGACCTCGCCGGCATCGGCGAAGAGCCCGGTGATCAGTGTTTTCGTCGCATCGAAACTGTCGGGCACCGGCCAATGGCTGGCGATCACGGCCCGTGCGCCGGCACCCACAAAGGCCCGCACCAGGCCATCGAGAGCGAAATTGCCGCCGGTGGTGATGCCAGCTTCACGCGTGGCCGAAGCCGTGGCAGCGCCGGCGGTATCGCAAGCGGAAAGGATGATGGTATCGGCATCCAGGCTGAGATCGAAGATGTCGCGGAAACTCAGCAGGCCATCAGTCAGCGGCCCGCCAAAGCTGGTCAGCAGCGCCGGGCGTGCCGGGCACTCCGGACGCGGTGCCGTCACCAGGCCGTGGGTGGCAAAATGGATGACGCGATAATCCTTCAGGTCGCGGCGCTCCATCAGCGCGGTATCGGTGAATTCGGCACCGGTGGTCACCCTGGAGCCGCCGGCCTTGAGCAGATCTGCTGCCAACTTGAGCTCTGCCGACGAGATCGGCCGGCTCCATTCCAGAAGGGGCCAATCGCAATCGCTCCGTACCGGCAGGCTATTGGCCGGGATCGGCGTTGCCGGCGCAGCGAGGCCAAAGCCGCTGCCGCTATCGGCACCGGCGCCGCGCACACTGCTGGTCTGGGCCAGTTTGCTGCCCTTCCCGCGCTGGGTGGGCGGGACCGGCGGTGGCGCCGGCGGCAGGCTGGGCGGCAAGGCCCCGGCGGGCACGGCATTCTCGCCCAGGCCCAGATAGGCATTGGCCGCCCGGCTGCCCGCGATGTTGCGCACATCCATGAACGACCGCGCCGAGGTGGCGGTGGAGATCATGCGATCACGGCCCAGCCAGGCGATGCCGCGGGCATCGAAGGGATCGGCATTGGGATCGTCCTGCCGGGCCTTGTACTCGGCCAGCTTGTCATCATTGGTGACCAGCAGGTTGAAAGGCAATTGCAGCAGGGCGCCATCGGGTTCCACCACCAGATGGCGGCTGGCCAACACCAGCCGCGCCGCCGCGCCATCGCCCGGGCCAGTGAGCAGGCCATAGAGCCGGCGCGCCGCCGGCACGTCGAACGGATAGGTGGTGGGCCGGCCATTTTCGAACAGCACCACGGAATCGCGAATGGCCTTCACCATCTGGCCAAGTTCGGCGGCGGTAGCGCCAATCTTCACCACGGCGGCGCCGCCCTTGGCGATGGTGATGCCATAGGCTTCCTCGCCCAGAAGGATCAGCTTGTAATAGGCTTCATCGCCTTTCAGCGCCTGTTGCAGGCTGGCCAGCGTGACCGTGCTGTTGCTGATGCTGCGATAGCGCGGGAATTCGGCCAGCCTGGCCAGCACAGCCGTCTGATCGCGGCCCAGCTGGGCCAGCTTGGCCCGCAGCGCGGCAATCTGTTCCTGCTCGATCACCGTGGGCGCTTCGATTTGCGCCAGCCGCGCGACGTCGCCTTCTGTGCGCACGATATCGCGCGAAAGGGTGATGGACGAACGGAACAGCGCCGAGGCTTCGTCGCTGCCACCCGACAATTCGCGCGCCAGCACGGCCTGGGTTTGCGCAACGCCGGGGCGCACCAGTATCTGCGATGCGTCAAACAGATCGGCCGCAGCGGCGGTATCCCCCTGCTCGGCCAGCTGGGCAAACCACGCGCCCAGCAACGGCCGCAGCACCTGGCCGGCACCCGGTGTTTCCGGTGCGGCCTTGATGATGGCGCGGAACAAGTTTGCCGAAGCCGCGGCGTCGCCCTGACGGGCCAGAAGGCCGGCCAGCTGCGCCTGTGCGGCCAGCAGAGCAGCGCTTTGCGGGAATTGCGCTTCCGTCAGCGCCACCGCCTGCTCAAGCGCGGCCCGCGCATTCGTCGGCTTGCCCAGCCGTTCGCCCACGGTCGCCAATTCATTGGCAACAGCGGCGCGCAGCCACAGGATCGACAGCACACGGCCACTGCGCAGCCGGGCCAGCTTGGCCTGGGCATCGGCCAATGCGGTATCGGCCGCGGCCAGTTCGCCCAGGCCGGCGCGGGCAGAGGCGGCCAGATATTGCGCCTGCCCATCCAGGATCGCCACCCGTTCTTCCAGGGTGAGCGCGGCAGTGCCGGCGCCCAGCGCCCGCATGGCGGCATCATCGGTGTTGAGCCGCTGCGACAGCGGCGTGTCGATGAAGCCACTGGCCAGGCGGCTGGCATCGGTGGTGCCGACATTGCCGTTGACGGCGCGAGACAGGACATCGATCGCCTCGCGGTTGCGACGCTGGTTCAGCATGTGCTGGGCCCTGTGGTTGCGCAGCAGCCGGCTCGCCAGCGGATCGCTGGCGTCAAGCACCTGGGCAGCACGGGCGAACAGGCGATCCGCATCCGCGAATTGCAGCAGATTGGATTGCTGCAGGCCCTGGTTGGTCAGATACTCGGCACTGCGGGTGAAGCCCGGCGCGCCCTGGCGGCTGCGTTCCACCAGCAGATCAAAGAACTCCGCCGATTCGGCATAGCTGGCCGAATTGTTGCGGGTATAGGCTTCGGCCAGTGCCTCGTTCGGTTGCAGGTTGCCGGCCTGCAGGCGGGCAAAGGCCACCGGATCGCCGGCCTCGGTGGCGGCCACTTCCACCGTGCCCACCACCGGCGCATCGGCCAGCAGCGATTGCAGCCCAAGTTCCAGCGCCGAGGCATAGCCGGCAAAACCATCGGCCACGAACAAGGTGCGCCCGCGCATCACCTGGTAGCGCACATGGCCCAGCCCATCGATCGTGCAGCGCGACACCTGCACGCCGGGCAGGCCGGCAATAGTGGCGGCAACCGGCACCGCGCACCCAGCGGGCAAGGCCGGCGCGGCGCTGCGCAGCGCATAAAGCGCCCCCACCGGCGCGGCGGCATCCCGGCAGATGATGCGATAGCCGCGATCGAACAGGCCCTTCAGCGCCGGATCGGCGGCCTGGCTCTGCGCCGTGCACAGCACGCCGGCGGTACCAATGCGGAAACTGTCGGTGAGCGAGAGACTGTCCGCCGCCATGGCCGGCGGTGTGGCCAAAGCACTTGCCAGCAGCATCAGCGATAGGGTCCGGCGCATCACTTCAGCCCTCCCGGCGCACGCACGCCTCTTGGCATCGGGTCCATCCACAGAGCGGGGTTGCCGCCGCTGGTCACTGGATCGGTGGCATCGGGATCGACAAACAGCGGGCTGAAATCGATCAACCGCTGCAGCAGCACGATGGGCAGTTTCTCGGCCGCTGCCTGGGCGGCCGCACGCTGTTCTTCCTGCTCCGGCGTCAGTTCTTCAATATTGTTGACGATGGTCACCACCGGCTGGACGATTTCATCGGGCAACAGGCCGGGGCATTTGGCGCTGACGATCAGGCAGCCGTTGACCGTGCTGTCCGCCGTCACCAGGCTGATGCCGGGATCCAGCTGCACCAGCGCCAGCGTGTCGCGGTTGGTGGCAAAGCTGTTGTCGGCGCGCTGGATGCGACCGTTGATCACCACGTTGATCGGGTTGTTTCCTTCGAACGCGCGGCGGATGCGAAGGCCGCCGGTGCCGGTGGTGAACCCCGCCTTCAGCTGATTGGTGCCACTGTTCTGGATCAACACTTCCTCGCCGGTGCCGATCAGGATGGTGCCCGACCCGATGGAGCCGCCCACCACCGTTGGCGCACCGGCAGCATTCACGGCATCGATGCGGGCCTGGCCAGACAAGGTGCTGCCAGCCAACTGGGTGAGCAGGCTGTCGCTCGCCACCCAGAGGCGCGGCGCGGTGACGGCCAGCGTGCCGGCCGGCGTATCCACGCCGGCGCCAAGGCGCACGCTGCCGCTGCCCTGCACCACCTCAACGCGCGTGCCGGCGATGAGGTTGAGCTGGTTCTGCGCCCCGGCCTGCGCCATGGTGACAGCGCCCGTCACCCGCATCGTGCCGTTGGTCTGCAGCGTCACGCCCGGATTGGCCGCCTGGCCCGGCGCAATCGCCGGCAACGCCAATTGATCGACCGTCATGCCGCCAGCAAAGCTCCTGACCGTAATGCTGCTGGCCCGCAGCGCCCCGAATTCGCCGTTCGACAAGCGGTAGGTGCCCGGCACCGCCGCTGCGTTGGCGCCGCCGACGATGGCCGTAGTGGCGCCCGTCGTGTTAAAGAGGATGCTGCCCCCGGCCGCGCCAACCGTTGCCAGCGGATCCAGGAAGATATCGCTGGACGTGACCGTGAGGCTGGGCGTGTTGATGTTGAAATCAAGCGTGGCGGTGCCGCCCACATCCACCAGCATGCTTGTCGCCGCAGTGGCATTGTTGACGAAGAAGTTGCCGGTGGCGGCAGCAATAAAGCGTCCGGTGGTCGCATCGCCCACAGTGATGTCACCAACCAGCCTGATCGGCGTCGAGGCGAGCAGCGCGGCAAACAGCGGATTGCCGGCCTGATCGAAGCTGATCTGCGGCAACAGATCATGCGCCGCGATATACACAAAGCCGCTGGGCGACGTGGTGAGATTGCCCGCATTGATACCGCCGGTATCGAGCAGCACGATCCCGCCCGGCGCCGCGATATTGCCCGTCGTCACGCCCAACACGCCCGACAGCGTGGCGCTGCCCGACACGTTGATTGGGCCGGTACGGATCGTGCCCGGCGACGTGGCGAACAGCACACCCGAAGCCCCCGCTTGCGGGTTCACAGTGCCAGCATCGATCGCGCCGGTGGTGATGGCACCGCCGGCGGTGAGGAACACACGGTTGCCCGACGACAGGGTGCCGGCCGTCAACGTCGTGTTCGACGAAAGGCGAATCTCGCCATCGGCGCGCACGTTGCCCGTGGTGAGCGTCGCGCCCGGCCGGTTAGCGGCCAGCACCAACGACTGGCCGGTGGTGATGTTGCCGGCCGTGATACTGCCATCGCTGGCGAGGCTGATCTGCCCCTGCGCCGCCAGATCGGCCAGCACCAGGCTGTCCACGGCCGACAGATCGAGGAAGCCCTGGGTCGCCAGGCTGCCAACCTGCAACGAACCCACGCCCAGCCGCGCGCCAATGGCGGCGTTGATGGTGCCAGTCACCCGCAGCAGGCCGGTGGACCGGGCCTCGAACAAGCCGGTCGTCACATTGCCGTTGATGATGGTGTCGCCAACGCGCGCCGTGCCCGCAGCGGCAAGCAGCGCCGTATAATCAGGCACGCCGCCGGGGAAGGTGATCAGGCTGCGCTGGGCAAAATCATCGATGCGGATGCGCCCGGTGGTGGGCGTCGTCAGCGCACCGGTGGTGATGGTGCCACCCGACAGCAGCACCAGATCGCGGCCACTGGTGATGGCGCCGCTGGTCAGAGCGCCTTGGGCCAGCAGGCCAACATCGCCGCCGCTGCGTACGGCACCCGTGACGATGGGGCCCAGCGCCCGCACATAGATGTCGGGCGTGACGCCCGCGAACGGATCGACGACACCGGCATCGAGCGCGCCAACGGTGATACCGCCGTCGGAACTTACTGTCAGGCGGCCACCGGCACTGGCACTGCCACCATTGATGGCGACATCACTGAACACACCAACATTGCGATCGCCGCGCACGCTGGTGAAGCTGGTGCCGGCCACGCCATTGAGCGTAACATCGCGATTGGCATCGATATCCGTCACGCGCACCTGGCCGGCCGCACTGCTCAGGAACACATCGCCGCTGCCGGTGGTGCCCGTGACCAGATCAATACCGGCGGTCCCCGCCACCTGCAGCACCTGCGCGGCGATCGTGCCGGTGGCTCCGGCCGCCGGCACATCAAACGCTGATCGCACGAGCGCGCCCGACGATACGAACAATTCACCGCCCACAGTGATGGTGCCGCCATCATTCAGACCCAGGCTCTGCCGCGACACGATCTGGCCATTGCCAGCAATGGCGATTGTTGATCCAGCATCGGCCACCAGGCCGCCACGCAGCGGCGAAGCCGAAGGCAAATTGCCATTGGCCGATGTTGCCAACGCTGCCATTGCGAGGCGGCTGCCGTCCAGTGCGAACACCCGCACCACGCCGGACTGGGTGGTGGCACCGGTGGTGCGGGTTTCCGCAACCACATCGCCGGCGATGGAGAAATCGCCGGCCACACCGCTACCGCCACCTTCGCTGCTGGCTTCAATCACGCCGCCGCGCGCAGTTCCAAGCGAGGTGGCATTGGCAAAAAGACCGACGTTGCCGGCCGCGCTGCCAGTGGCCCCGCGGACCGACAGCCCGACGGAGCCTGCCGTAGCATCGCCGCTGGCACCCGGCGTCAGCCCGGCTCCGCCATTGCCGCTGCGGGCGCTGGCATCAAGATCGGCGCTGGCCATGGTGAAACTGCCCGCCGGGCCCTGCGTGTTGCCGGCCATGCCGACAAACACCAATCCACCTTGCGCCGCGCCGCCATTGCCGCCCGTCACGCTGCCATCGCCGCCCGTGCCGCCTTCAGCGAAGACGCTGGCCTGCAGGTCACCCATGACGATCGTGCCGGTGCTGCCGATGGCGCCCAATTCGATGCTGCCGCCCGTGGCCGCGCCGCCGGCGCCGCCGGCACTGCCGTCGCCGCCACGACCGCCTCTGGTAATCGTGTTAATCTCAACTGTGCCTGCTGACGACAGCTGCAAGCGGCTGTTATTGTCCGGTCCGGTCAGCAAGAAGCGGATATCGGCACCACCGGCGCTGCCACCGCTGCCGCCCAGGGCGCCAATGCCCCCGGCACTTTCGGCCCTTATTGCGGTGTTTCCAGCAACGCTGAACGCGCCGCTGTCAACAAACAGGTCAAAGGCGGCGCCCTGCGATGCACCGCCGCCGACACCGGTTCCACCGCGGCTGTCCACAATGAGATCGAAGCCGGCTCCACCGATATCAACCGTGGAGGCATTGACCGTGGTGACAAAGCGCGCGCCCGTACTGGCACCGCCAGCGCCGCCGCCGCTTGACCCGCCGCGCGTATTCATGATCACCGCCGCACCGCCAACCAGATCGATAGCGGCACCAGCATTGGCGCTGAGGGTCAGGTTCGTGCTGGTAGCAGCACCTCCGGCGCCCGGCTGCACGAAATTGACATCGCCGCCAACGGCATTGGCCACAACCGACAACACACCATCAACGATGATCAGGCCGCCGCCCAGATTGGGATCGGCAGTCGCCCTGATCTGCATGGTACCACCACTGGCCGAGCCGCCGTCACCAATACCATTCAGCCACGTTCCGGCCGTGCGTGACTGCTGGATCGAAAGATCGCTGCGCACCCGGATCGTGCCGTCGGACGTTATCGCGATCGTGCCGCCGCTGGCGCTGCCCGAACGCGCAGGGCCACTTACCGGAAGCACGCCGCCAGCGCCGCCGTTGGCATTGCCGCGGATATCAAGGCCGCCCAGATCGATCGATGTCGCCGGCTGGCTGGCGTTCACGCGCACGTTTGCGCCCGTCGCATCGCCACCGATGGCGCCGCTGCCGCCGCGCGTATCGGCAAAAATCTCGGCAAAGCCGGCGATCGCCAGCCTTTCCGAACCGACCGCAAGGATATCGACAACACCGCCCTCGGCCCGGCCGCCGGTACCGCTTTGCAACGCATTGCCGCCGTCAGCCGTCACAAAGCCTTCCAGGCCGGACTGCAACGCCACATCGCCACGAAGGTTGATCTGGCCGCCAAAGGCACTGCCGCCACCGTCGCTGCCATCGCCGCCGCGCCCACTGCCATCGAACACCACGTTCGACGTGACGCCGATGGTGCCAAACAGGCTCATGGCGCCGCCGCCGCCTTCACCGCCGATGCCGGCGGTGCTGTTGCCGCCGAGCCCGGTCGTCGACCACCCAATCAGGCCATTGACCTGCGCCGAGCCTTCGAAGGCGCGAATCTCGATGCCGCCAGCGGTGCCTTCGCCGCCAACTGCGCCAGACCCGCCCTCGCCATCGGCAGAAACCTGTTGGCGGGTCGAAACGAAGCGTCCCAGCTGCCCGGCTGCCCGCACATTGGCAGAGCTGCCCATGTTGACTTCGCCGCCAAAGCCCGCGCCGCCGTTGCCAGCGATGAGGGCATTGCCACCCGCGCCGCCAATGCCGCTGGCACTGGCCTGCAACCCGATCGCCGTGCCGGCACCGGGTGCGATGTTGAGCGTGCCGCCAATGGCGGAAATTTCCACGCCACCGGCCAAACCATCACCGCCGCGGCCACCGGCACCATCTGCCGTGCTGCCGGCGCCACCAGCACCGCCGCGCGCACTGGCATCGGCTTGCACCAGACCGGTGGTGATGGTGCCGGCCGTTGCGCCGCCATTCTCGAAGGCCCTGAAGCCCATGGTGAACCGGCCGGCAATGGCGGTGCCGCCATCGCCGCCATCGTTGGTCAAGCCATCGCCGCCCTGCCCGCCAACAGCGGTCAACACCGCATTGACGTTGCCGATGGTCATGGTGCCAAGATTGTTGTTCGAGCCGATGAACACGCCGCTGTTCACCACTGTGTCAGCAGTGCCACCGCGCCCAAGTATGCCGGCGCCGTTGCCCGCCGTCGCGCCGGCAAGGATATTGAGATCACCCGTGGTGATCGACGTCGTCGCCACCGCTCCAGCCATCAGCAGATTCACCCGGCCGGCAAACGCATCGCCGCCAGACCCTTGCGTGGCGGTGCCGCCGGAGGCCTCGCCGATCAGCTCGACGAGGCCAAGCAGGTTCAACTGGGCGTCGCCCGTGGTGCCGGCCAGCACTTGGCCGCCAGTGCCGGTGCCGCCGCTGACACCCTGCCCGCCGATGCCGCGCGAACGCATGTTGATCCGGGGCGTGGAAGACGCCTGGGCATCAAGCGTGACCTGGCTGCCCAGATTCGCACTCACACGAACGAAGCCACCGCTGCCGTCCCCGCCCTGTCCGGAAGCTGCGTTTCCGCCAACGCCAGAACTGCCAAGGCCGATGGCGGTTGTTCCCCCGATCGCCGTGATCGATATTTGGCCGGCATTGCTGGCCAGAATGTTGAGAATTCCGCCTCGGCCTTCGCCGCCATTGCCGCTGCCCAAGGCGTTGCCGCCATTGGCCGACGTGAGTATGTCTTGCAGGTTGGTGATGGCGATATCACCGCCATCGGCTGAAAGCTCGACCGTACCGGAAGTCGCAGCGCCGCCGTTGCCGGCCCCATCGCCGTTGCCGCCGGTCGACCCGGCAGACGCGACGCGCACCCGGCCCAGTGCCAGACTGCCGCCGGTTTCAGCGCGGATCAGCGCCGTGCCGCCCAGCGCGGCGCCGCCGTCAGCGCTGCCGGCGCCGCCGAGGGCGCCTGCGGTGAGTTGGTCAAGCAGCGCAGCACCGAGCAGTTGCGCGCCGGAGCGCGCCACGATCCCGGCACTACCGCCCGTTCCCGCGCCGCCGGCAAGACCGGCACCACCGAAACCACCGGCGCGCAGCGCAAGGGTTCCAGTTGGGGCAGCGACTGCGCCGTTGAGGAGTTCGAACAGCGCGGTGCCACCCATGCCTGCGCCGCCGGCCAATCCGATGCCGGTCCCGCCGGTGCCCTGCGTGCCCAGTGTGATGGCTGCCACGTCAAGCCGGCTGCCGGCACCATCAATGCGCAGGATGCTGGAACCGGCCGTACCAATCCCGCCCGCATCGCCATTGCCACCGATGCCCGGCGAGATGGCGTCGAAATTGCCGTTGATGGTGGCAACCGCACCGCCGCTCACCACCAGGCTGGCGTTGCCGCCCGTGGCGTCCCCACCGGTGCCGATCGCCGCATTGCCGCCGGTGGCACCCGCCTGCAGCGACAGGCCGGCGCTGTCAAAGCTGCCGCCCGTCAGCAGCAGGCTCGCCAACCCGCCCTCGGCAAGGCCGCCCAAACCGCCCAACGTGAAGTTGGCGAAGGCGTTAACCGTGAAGGTGCCGGTGGTGGTGATGGCACCGGCAGAGGTGAGCGTGAAATCCCCGGCCCGCGCCGGCACGCCGGGCATGGCCAGCAACGAGAAGGCCGACACATCGGCCAGGAAGCTGCTGCCGGCATCGAACAAGCCAGTGCCCGCGACATCGACGCTCACGATGCCGCCGTCCATCGTGGCAAGCGGATCGTTCACCGTTCCGAGGCCGCGCGCGTCGATAAGGGTGCCGCCCAGCACGGCCAGCGTGCCGCCCACATCGATGGAGACAGCGCCGCCGCGCGACCGAAGACCGTCACCAATTGCCAGCATCGTCAGATTGCCGGCCACATCCAGCGTGCCGCCACTGACGCCCAAGGCCAACTGACCGCCGGTGCCATCGCCTTCAAGCGCATTGCTCACCACAACGGCATTGCCATCCAGCCGCAGATCGCCGCCGATGCTGGTCAGCCCGGCAAACACGGAGATTTCGGCCTGGCCCGCCGTGGCACTGCCGCTGATCGGGCCCGCGCCGCCTTCGCCGCGCACAGTCAGGGTGAGCGACGGCGTGTTCAAACCGCCGGCCGAGGTGATGGAGATGCTGCCACCGGTGCCGGTGCCGCCCTGAGGCTGGCCGTCGCCGCCAATGCCGATGGCCTTCAGTTCGATCAGCGGCGTGCCGGGATTGATGATGTTGAGCGTGCCGCCCGGATCCACATTGAAATCAATGCCGCCGCCCGTACCGGCGCCGGCCGCATCGCCGCTGTTGCTGGAGCCGCCATAGCCGATGGCTTCGGCAACGAACGCGCCTGTGCCGCCCATGTCCAGCTCTATCGTGCCATCGGCACCCAGGCTGATGGTGCCGGCGGCACCATCACCGCCAGCACCAGCGTTATTGGTGAAGCCGCTGGCATTGGCGACCAGGCTGACATCGCCGCCAATGGAACTGAAGCTGGTCCCGGCTTCGGCGCGCAACAGGATGGCACCGCCAAATGCGGTGGCAAGCAGGGCGCTACCCACGGACCCACCATTGGCCGTAGCCGAAAGCGACAGGCCGCCAGTGGTGAATGTGCCGGTCTGGGTGGTGACAGAAATGTCGCCGGCCGTGGCATCGCCGCCCGCGCCGTCGGCGAAAAGGGCGCTGGCATCCAGCGACAAGGCGCCGCCGACGCCGGTAATGCCGCGGTGAGTGATGGTGACGAAGCCGCCAGCCAGAACCGCGCCGGGCACAGAATTTGCGCTGCTGGCCGATGCGTCGGCCCGCAGATCGCCTGCAACGGTCAGGCTGTTGCCGTCTTCGGTGTTGATCGCGATGCTGCCGCCCACAGTGGGCGCCGAAGGCACACCGAATTCCATGGCGGCATTGGCCGTGATCTGGATATCGCCATCCACGGTGAGGCTGCCGGTTCCCAGGCCATTGATGGACACCTGGCCGCCGATCGCGGTAGGCGCACTGCCAATGGCGCTCAGCACCAGCTGGCCCGTCACCCCCAGGGTGGCGGCGTCTTCAAACCGCAGATCGAGCGAGCCGGCAACGGCACTGGCGAAACTGCCATCGAAGCCGTTGAAGGCATCGGCCACCATCACCAGATCGCCGTCCACCTGCAGGCGGGCATTGTTGACCTGGCCGACGATGCTGCCGGCAAAGCCGCTGCCGCCCAGGCCGCCATCCATGCCATCGCCGCCAAGGCCATCGGCAACCAATTGCAACGGCGCAATGCGCACGCCCAGCGTCACAGCGGCGCCATCCA
>JAIXPM010000324.1 GCA_027486275.1 Sphingomonadales bacterium
CCAGCGGTGTTGCCCATGTCAACGCCAGCTTCAACAACACCATGATCACCATCACCGACGCGCAGGGCAATGCGATTGCCTGGTCGTCGGCTGGCACCTGTGGTTTCAAGGGCAGCCGCAAATCAACGCCGTTCGCGGCGCAGATGGCTGCCGAAGACGCCGGCAAGAAGGCCGCCGAACATGGTGTGCGCACGCTCGAAGTCGAAGTGCGTGGCCCGGGTTCGGGCCGTGAATCGGCGCTGCGTGCCCTGCAGGCCGTGGGTTTCGTCATCACCGCAATCCGCGATGTGACGCCGATCCCGCACAACGGCGTGCGCCCCCCCAAGCGCCGCCGCGTCTGACCGTTTGCCTGGCGCCGGGCTCCGTTGCGGCGCCCAGCGTTTCCTATCCAGGGGCCAACGGGACCGGCGGGTGACGATCCGCTTCTCCCGAGACCCCCACACTCCAGACCAAGGTGAACCCCGTGGCAGTCATCGCCAAGAACTGGACCGAACTCAAGAAGCCCAACCGCCTGGAGCAGCGCCCCGGCGGTGACGCCAAGCAGAAGGCGGCCTTTGTCGCCGAACCCCTGGAGCGTGGCTTTGGCCTGACGCTGGGCAATGCCCTGCGCCGGGTGCTGCTGTCGTCGCTGCAGGGTGCGGCTGTCACTGCCATCAAGATCGATGGCGTGCTGCACGAATTCTCCAGCCTGGCTGGCGTGCGTGAAGACGTGACCGACATCGTGCTGAACATCAAGCAGGTGGCGATCCGCATGGCTGGTGATACCGCCAAGCGCGTCTATCTGAACGCCACCGGCCCCGGGCCGGTCACCGCTGGCCAGATCGCCGTTTCCGGCGACATGGAAGTGATGAACAAGGATCTGGTGATCTGCACGCTGGACGAAGGCGCGACGCTGAACATGGAACTGACGGTGGAAACCGGCAAGGGCTATGTGCCGGCCAGCGCCAACCGCCCGGCCGATGCGCCGATCGGCTTGGTGCCGGTTGATGCGCTCTACTCGCCGGTGCGCCAGGTCAGCTACAAGGTCGATCCGACCCGCGTTGGCCAGGAACTGGACTATGACAAGCTGACGATCTCGGTGGAAACCGATGGCAGCCTGTCGCCGGAAGACGCGCTCGCCTATGGCGCCAAGATCCTGCAGGACCAGCTCCAGCTGTTTGTGAACTTCGAAGACGCCACTGCGGCGGCTCCGGTTGCCAGCACCACCGCCACCGGCGTTGTGGAAGTGGACGACAGCGCCAGCATCAACCGTTACCTCCTCAAGAAGGTGGACGAGCTGGAACTGTCGGTGCGTTCGGCCAACTGCCTGAAGAACGACAACATCATCTACATCGGTGATCTGGTGCAGAAGACGGAGAGCGAAATGCTTCGCACCCCGAACTTCGGCCGCAAGTCGCTGAACGAGATCAAGGAAGTGCTGTCCCAGATGGGTCTGCGCCTTGGTATGGAAATCGCTGGTTGGCCGCCCGAGAATATCGAGGAAATGGCCAAGAAGCTCGAACAAGAATTCTAAGTCCTGTTTGGCGGGCGTGGCCAATAGGCTGCGCCCGCTGGCACAGGCAGGGGATACTGGCTGACCCCATCATCAGCCTGGTCCGGGGTACCTCACACGGCCCCTGAACGAACGGAGTAAGACCCATGCGCCATCGCGTAGCCCACCGCAAACTCAGCCGCACCAGCAGCCATCGCATCGCGATGCTGCGCAACATGGCTGCTGCCCTGATCAAGCACGAGCAGATCAAGACCACCTTGCCCAAGGCCAAGGAACTGCGTCCCTACGTCGAAAAGCTCGTGACGCTGGCCAAGACCGGTGGCCTGTCCAACCGTCGCCTCGCCGACGCCCGCCTGGGTG
This sequence comes from Sphingomonadales bacterium, assembly GCA_027486275.1. The sequence goes on from JAIXPM010000324.1 coordinate 1,853, forward strand.
ACGACACCCAGCTCATCAAGCTGTTCGACACTTTGGCCGCCCGCTATGCCGACCGCCAGGGTGGCTACACCCGCGTCGTCAAGGCCGGCTTCCGTCGCTCCGATGCAACCGCGATGGCGATCATCGAGTTCGTCGATCGCGACGTGGATGCCAAGGGCCAGGATTCGGGCCCGGTCGAAACCTTCGGCGACGACGAATAAGCCTTAACCGGAAGGATCGCCATCATGGCTGACGAGATCGATCTGGGCGCCAATCCCGAAAATGGCTTTGGCCCCGAGGACCTGGGCAACGAGCCGATGCCGCAGGTGGCGATCATTACCCAGTATGTGAAGGATCTCTCGTTCGAGAATCCCAACGCACCGGGCAGCCTGCAGGTGCAGAGCCAGCCGCGCATCGACGTCAACGTGGGTGTCAACGCCCGCAAGGCCGCCGATGACGTGTACGAAGTCGAACTGAAGATCAGCGCCAAGGCCGAAGTCGATGCCGGCGCAGCCTTCATGGTCGAGCTGCTCTATGCCGGCCTGTTCGGCCTCAAGAATGTGCCGGAAGAAGCCATCGAGCCCTTCTGCATCATCGAAGGCCCGCGCATTCTGTTCCCGTTTGCCCGCCGCATCATTGCGGACGCCGTGCGCGACGGTGGCTTCCCGCCGCTGATGCTCGATCCGATCGATTTCGGCGCGCTGTACATGTCCCAGCAGGGCCAGGTCGGCAACGCGTAAGCGAACATCACAATCACAGCGAAACGGGCGGCCCTCGGGTCGCCCGTTTTCGTTTCGGGCACTGTCGCCTTGCACTTTCCGGGGCATTGCCTAATCCGGTGGCGCAATGAATCTCGTCCGTGCCACCGCCACCATCGGCAGCCTCACGCTCCTGTCCCGCATCGGTGGCTTCGCCCGCGATGTGCTGCAGGCGTCGTTGATGGGTGCCGGCATGGCCGCCGATGCCTTTCTGATCGCCCAGCGCCTGCCCAATCTGTTCCGCGCGCTGTTTGCCGAAGGCGCTTTTGCTTCGGCCTTCGTGCCGATGTTCAATCGCCA
>JAIXPM010000033.1 GCA_027486275.1 Sphingomonadales bacterium
AGCAGCCAGCCCATGCGATCGGATTCCAGATACAGCGCCAGATCGAGCGCCTGGGTCGGCACATTTTCGAAATAGTTGGTGCGATCAAACCAGGTGGTGCCGTTGGCGTCCGTCGCGCCCACATCCTCCAGCTTCTTGAAGAACACGCCGTCGTTGTTCTCGCTGCCATAGAACATCAAATGTTCGAACAAATGGGCAAAGCCGGTCTTGCCACGGGGCTCGTCCTTGGAACCGATGTGATACCAGACACTGACGGCCACGATCGGCGCCTTGCGATCGGTATGGACGATGACGCGCAGGCCGTTGGGCAAGGTGAACTGTTCGTACGGCACCTGCACCTGGCTCACCAGCGCAGCGAAGCTGGCCGGTTGGGTGGCGGGCACGGCACCAGTCTGCGCCAGCACCGGTTGCACCAGCATTGTGGTGGCAGCCAGTGCCACCAGAAAATTGCGGATCATCGACAAAACCTCACTCAATCTTGCAGTTTGCACAGGTTTAGCCTGCCTGATACGCAACGCCAATGATCAAGCATACGCTCCTCCTGTCCGCCGCCCTGCCGCTCATCGCCGCAGCCGCTCCCGCCCCAAAAGCCGATCCGCTGGCTGCGTCGTTCCGCGCCCATGTCGCCTTCCTGGCCGATGATCTGCTGGAAGGCCGCGGCATCGGCTCGCAGGGGCACGAGATTGCTGCCAATTATATCGCCCAGCATTTCGCCCGCCTGGGCCTGCAGCCGGCCGGCGATAAAGGCACGTGGTTCCAGCGCGTGAACTTCGCCGAAAGCCGCTTCGCCAGCGAGCGCGAGACCGCGGTGATGGAAACCGGGGCGGGCAAGACAATCACGCTCGAAAATGGTGTCGGCCTGGTGCTGTCCCCCGGCGATCTCGCCGGCCCGGAAAGCATTAGCGGTGAAATGGTGTTCGTCGGCTATGGCCTGCAGGACAAATCGCAGGGCATCGATGATTTCGCCGGCCTTGATCTGAAGGGCAAATATGCCGTGGTGCTGTCGGGCGCGCCCGACGGCATGAACAGCGAAGTCGCCGCCCACCTTGCCCGCACCTCCAAGGGCATCGCCGCGCTGCAGGCTGGCGCCGTTGGCCTGATCACCGTGCGCACCCTGAAGGAAGCGGCGCGTTTGCCGTGGGAAAAATTCGCACCGCGCGCCCGTCTGCCGCGCCGCGTGCTGCTCGGCCCCGATGGCCAGGCGCTGGGCGATGGCGCCGGCCTGAAGGTGCGCGCCAGCATCGATGATGCCGCCGCCGCCGCCATCTTCGCCGGTTCCGCCATGAGCTTTGCCGATGTGCAGGCTGCGGCCGCCAAGGGCCCGGTGAAGGGCTTCCCGCTGATGGGTCGTTTCAAGATCAACCGTGCCACCAAGCTGGAGCGTATTTCCAGCCCCAACGTGCTCGGCCTGCTGCCCGGCACCGACAAGACGCTGGCCGCCGAGATCGTGGTGATTTCCGCCCACTCAGACCATGTTGGCGTGAAGGCCAATCCCAAGCCCGGCGAAGACCGCATCTTCAACGGCGCCATGGACAATGCCAGCGGCACCGCCACGATGATGGAAGCCGCCACCGCGCTGGTGAAGGCGCCGCCGAAACGCTCCGTGCTGTTCCTCGCCACCACGGCGGAGGAATCCGGGCTGCTGGGTGCCGATTATTTCTCGCGCCAGCCCACGGTGGATGTGAAGCGCATCGTCGCCGATGTGAACATCGACATGCCGATCCTCACCTGCGATTTCGGCGATGTGGTGGCCTTTGGCGGGGACCGTTCAACGCTGGGCCCCACGGTCGCTGCCGCGGCAAAGGCGATGAAATTGGGCCTGTCCCCCGATCCGCAGCCGGAAGAAGCGGTGTTCACCCGGTCAGACCATTATCCCTTCGTGCGCAAGGGCGTGCCTTCGGTGTTCCTGAAGACCGGCTGGACCGACGCGAAGGGCGGCATGGTCTGCAAGGACGCCGAACGGGCGTTCCGCCTCGACAGCTATCACGAAGTGTCGGACCAGCTTGATCTGCCATTCGATTGGGCCGCCGCCGCAAAGTGGAGCCGGCTGAACACCGACATCATCCGCCGGATCGCCAACGGCACGGCCGCGCCGCGCTGGTATGAAGGCGATTATTTCGGCGCTGCCTTTGCGCCGACTGCACCGAAAGCGCCGAAGCCGAAATCGCGCTGAGGCGCTATTTCCCCAGCCGGGTCACATGGCCCATCTTGCGGCCAGGCCGGGCCTCGGCCTTGCCGTAAAGATGCACATGCGCCGTGGGGTCGGCCATCAGGCGCGGCCAGTCGGCCACATCGTCGCCGATCAGATTGGTCATCTCGATCCGGGATGACATCAGCGCGGTCGGCCGCAGCGGCAGGCCCACCACGGCGCGGACATGGTTTTCAAACTGGCTGGTGGCGCTGCCCTCGATCGTCCAGTGGCCGCTATTATGCACGCGCGGCGCAATCTCGTTGAAGCGCGGGCCATCCTTGCAGGCGAAGAATTCGGCGGTCAGCACGCCGATGTGGCCCAGCTTTTCCGCCACGGTGCGGGCCAGTTGCACGGCTTCGGCGGCTTGCGCGCGCACCAGTGCCGGCGGCGGCAGCGTGGAGGTGGCAAGAATGCCGCCCTTGTGCAGGTTCACCGGCACCGGCCAATCCACGATGCTGCCATCCTGCCCCCGGCACAGAATCACGCTAAATTCATGGGCAAAATTCACGAAGCCTTCCAGGATCGCCGGCTGGCCGCCAATCGCTGCCCACGCGGCATCGGCATCGCCCGCCGCCATGATCCGCGCCTGGCCCTTGCCGTCATAACCGAACCGCCGCGTCTTCAGGATCGCCGGCAGGCCGACCTGTGCAATGGCCGCGTCCAGCGCCTCGCGGCTATCGACCTGCGCCCAGGTCGCCGTGCGCCCGCCCAGCCATTCGACAAACTGTTTTTCGGCCATGCGGTCCTGCGCGACTTCCAGACTGTGCGCGCCGGGGTGGACAGGCACATGGGATGCCAGCTGCCGCACCGCCTCGCGGTCGACATTCTCCCATTCCAGCGTCACCACATCCACGGCGGCCGCAAAGGCCTTCAGCGCCGCTGCATCGCCATACTCGGCCCGCGTGGTGAACGCCGCCACTTCGCTGGCCGGCGTGTCGGCTTCCGGCGCAAAGATGTGGCAGCGATAGCCCAGCTCCGCCGCAGCCAGCGCCAGCATGCGGCCCAGCTGGCCGCCGCCCAAAATGCCGATGGTAGAGCCGGGTGCCAGCATCAGGGCAGATCATCCGACGGGACCAGCGCCACCGCGTCCGTCTGCGCCTGCCGCCACGCGGCCAGCCGGCCGGCCAGCGCCGCATCATTCAGCGCCAGGATGGACGCCGCCTGCAACGCCGCGTTCACCGCGCCGGCCTTGCCGATGGCGAAGGTGCCCACCGGCACACCGGCCGGCATCTGGACGATGGAAAGCAGGCTGTCGATGCCCTTCAGCGTTTTCGATTCCACCGGCACGCCCAGCACCGGCAGCGCCGTCATGCTGGCGGCCATGCCCGGCAGATGCGCCGCGCCGCCCGCGCCAGCGATGATCACATTCAGGCCTCGGGCCGCCGCGCCGCGCGCGTAATCGAACAGGCGATCCGGGGTGCGGTGGGCCGAAACGATGCGGGTTTCGTGGGGCACGCCCAGTGCCACCAATATATCGGCGGCATGCACCATCGTCTGCCAGTCAGACTGGCTGCCCATGATGATGCCAACCAGCGGTGCCGCGTCGCTTGCCATGGCAATTCTGCCCTTTTTGCCCGGAACCGGGCCGTTGGAAAGCGCCACGCTTTAACCGCCAGCCCCAGCCGGCGCAAAGAAAATCAGCCGATCAGCTCTTGGCCGCCAGCAAGGCTGCAACGGCCGCTTGGATCACCTGCACGGCGCCGGCATGATCCTGCCGCTGGCAATCGCGCAGCCGGCCATAGGCTTCCAGGCTCAACCAAAGATCAAGCTGTTCGAACCACAGATGATCGGCCTTCACGTCAGGCGGCACCGCGCCTTCCAGCCGGGCGCGCAGCATCAGCGTGAGCGCATCCAGACCGTGGTTGAGCAGGGGCGAGCGCTGCCGATGCATGTCGGCCGCGCGGCGATAGGGCAGCACGGTTTCGAACATCTCCATGCGACGAGCCATCGCCTCGCCAACCTGGCCCTGCCAGCTGCCGGCCTCATAGGGCCGGGAAAGATGCGTGTAGCGCCGGCCGATCCGTTCGATCACCGCCACATACAGCCCGTCCATGTCGCCGAAATGGCGGAACACCGATCGCAGGCCCACCCTGGCGCGGGCGGCAATTGCCTCCGCACCGGGGATGCCCTGATCCTCATCCACCAGGGCGATCACGGCGTTGATGATGCGATCCCGGCTCGCCACCGAGCGCAGGCGCCGACCATCAATCTCCGCAGCTTCCGGCACGCGTCAGGCCCCCATATGCACTGGCTTTCAGACTGCCATTGCCGGCGCAGCGATGCCACCAGCAGAGGGTTAACAATTGCCGTGGCACGGCCGCCAGCGCGCCCGGCTGTGACGAAACTGCGACCGATTGAGCGCGAGGCTCAGCGTGCGAAGCTGCGCCGCGCCAGCAACAGGGCCACAATCATCACCGCTTCGGCAATCATCGGCGGATAAGCGGTGGGGGCGGTGCCATCCAGGGCTAGCGATATCGTGCGGCCACTGATGGCGATGGCAAGCAGCAGCAACGGCACCTGCAGCGCCTTGTCATCCTTCTTCACCGCCCCGATCAGCGCAAACACGCCGCCCGTGATGAAGAAACCGGGGAAATCGGCCCGCAGCGTTGCCAGGCCCTGGCTGCCCAGCGGTGACAGGAAAAACTGCCCGGCCAATTTCGCCGGATTGAGCAGGAAGCCCATGCCGATCGCAATATTGAACACCGCGATCAAACCGATCACCACCCGCATCACGCCTGCCATTTCCCATATTCCCCAAAATGTTGGCGGCCACCCTATCAGGCCGGCGCGCGCTGAAAACCAGTCCATTGTCAGAAGGTCGGCTTGGGCCTAGCATGCGGTTCATGCGCCGTCTCCTGTTGCTTCTGTTGATCCTCGCTGCCGTGGGCGGGCTGTGGTGGCAACGCGCGCCGGTGGGCGAATTTGTGTTCAGCCAGATTGCCGAGCGCCGCGCCGGACGCAATGCGCTGGCCGCCTATGGCGACGGCCTCACCCTGGTCTTCTGCGGCACTGGTTCCCCCGTGCCCGATCCGCAGCGCGCCGAGGCGTGCCTGATGGTGCAGGCCGGCGACAATCTGCTGCTGATCGATGGTGGCGATGGCGGCGTGCGCAAACTCGCCGGCTTTGGTGTGCCGCTGGGCGGGCTCGATGCCGTGCTGCTCACCCATCTGCACAGCGATCATATCGAAGGCCTGGCCCCGGCGCTGCTGCTGCGCTGGACCGGCAGCGCGGCGCGCACACCGCTGCCACTGATCGGCCCGCCCGGCACCAGCGACGTGGCCGCCGGTTACAATCTGCTGCTGAAGGCCGATGCCGGTTATCGCACCGCCCATCATGGCGAAGCGATCGTGCCCACCGGTGGCGGGCAGTTTGCCGGGCAGGATCTGGGCCCCGGCGTGGTGTGGAACCGCGACGGCCTTGTCATCACCGCCTTTGCCGTCGATCACACACCCATCGCCCCGGCTTATGGCTATCGCATCGCCTACAAGGGCCGCACCGCGGTGGTGAGCGGCGACACTGGCGTCACCCCGGCCATCCCGCAGGCCGCCAAGGGCGCGGACGTGCTGATTCACGAAGCCCTGCAGCCAAGGCTTGTTGCCGCCATCACCCGCGGGCTGGCGAATGCAGGCCAGCCGCGCATCGCGCAGATCACGCGCGACATCCTCAATTATCACGCCTCGCCCGAACAGGCCGCCACCGCCGCCGCCCAGGCCGGCGTGCAGATGCTGATGCTCACCCACATCGTGCCGCAACTGCCCAGCCGTTTCTTCGAAGCGGCTTTCCTGGGTGACGCGCCGCAGCGCTTTGCCGGCCCGATCCGCATCGCGCGCGATGGCAGTGTGCTGCACCTGCCGGCCGGCAGCCGCGCGATCGAGGAAAGCCGCCTGTAAGGCACCATGCGCTGATGCACGATCATCCGCGCCGCGATCAGGCGATTGCCGCGGCGCTGGCGGCGCTGGCCGGCTATGTCGATGCCATCGGCTTCATCGCGTCGGGCGGCCTGTTCATCAGTTTCATGAGCGGCAACAGCACGCGGCTGGGCATTGGCCTCGCGCAAGCCAGCCAGTTCGCCGCGCTGGCCGGCAGCCTGCTGGCAGCGTTCGTCGCCGGGGTGACGCTGGCCACGCTGATCGGCCGCCGCCTCGATGGCAAACGCCGGCGCGGGCAATTGCTGCTGGTGGCCGCGCTGCTGGGCGGCGGTTTCACGCTCGGCCAGGCCGGCTTCGTCTGGCCAGGCCTGTTGCTGGCGGCGATGGCAATGGGCGCCGAAAACTGCGTGTTCGAAGCCGGCGGCGACGTGCGGATCAGCCTCACCTTCATGACCGGCAATCTCGTCAAGATCGGCCAGCGGCTGGCGCTGGCGCTCAGCGGCGGGCCGGCGCTGGCCTTCCTGCCGTGGTTGCTGTTGTGGCTGGCGATGATCGGCGGCGCCGTGGCCGGGGCGCTGGCCTGGCCCGTGCTGGGCATGGCCAATCTGGGGGTGGCGGCTGCCGTCGCGGCCGGATTGGCGCTGCTGATCGACCTCTAACGCGCCTGCAGCCCCTTCTGCTTCAATCGCCACACCAGCTGATCAAAGCGGTCCTGGCCAAAGAAGGGCTCACCCTCCAACGCCATCAGCGGCACGCCATAATGGCCGGCGGCGCGCTGGGCGTCCTGATTGGTCTCGATGGCGGCGCGATAATGATCAGGGTTGGCGGCAATGGCTGCATCGAGCGTGGCCAGATCAAGCCCGGCGCGGGTTGCCGCCTCGGCCAGGTGATCGCCCCCGTGCCAATCGTCCACCGTGCCCGACCAGATGGTGTGGGACACCGCGCGGATGAACTCCAGCCCGCGCCCGGCTTCCGTCGCAGCAATGCCAAGTTGCGACAGGCGGTGGATGTGCGGCTGTTCCGGCGGATAGAGCCGGGTCGCCGGATCCATGTAGACAGGGTCGGGTTTGGGCCAGCGATAGGGCATGCCCAGAAATTCAGCCTCGCGATACGTGTCCCTCATCAGGTAGAACACCCACAGCGGATCGACCTTCTGGAAGAAATCCGCCTGCCGCACCGCAATC
>JAIXPM010000078.1 GCA_027486275.1 Sphingomonadales bacterium
CCCTGGGACGGCCGCAGCGCGCTCGATGCCGTTGAACTGATGAACATCGGCTGGAACATGCGGCGTGAGCATCTGCCCGTGACGCAGCGCAGCCATTATGTGATCACCGAAGGCGGCGGCCAGCCCAACATCGTGCCGGAAAAGGCCAGCGTCTGGTATTATTTCCGCGAAGGCAGCTTTGCGAAGATCCGCGGCCTGTATGAAATCGGCAACCGCATCGCCGATGCCGCCGCCATGGCCACCGATACGACCGTCACCAAGCGGACCCTGGGCTACGCTGCGCCAAACTATGGCAACAAGCCGCTGGCCGAAGCGCTGTACGCCAACATCAAGAGCGTGGGCCTGCCCAGCTGGTCTGCGGCGGACCAGGGCTTTGCCAAGGCCATGCAGCAGGCCAACGGCCAGAAGGTGGAGGCGCTCTCCACCACGCTGGCCCCGCTCTCCACGCCCGATCTGCGCGGCGTTTCGATGGGCGGCGGTTCGGATGATATTGGCGACATCATGTGGACGGTGCCCACTGTCACCATCCGCTATCCGTCCAACATCCCCAACGCCATTGGCCACAACCGCCAATCGGCCATCGCCATGGCGACGCCGATCGCCCACAAGGGCGTCGTGGTCGCCGCCAAGGCCGTTGCCATGACCATCCTCGATCTGGCGACCACGCCCAAGATCCTCACGGATGCCAAGACCTATCAGCAGGACGTGCAGTTCAAGAGCGACAAGTACGACCCGCTGCTGACGCCGGAGGACAAGCCAGCGATCTGGCTGAACGCCGACATCATGAGCAAGATGCGCCCGCAACAAGAAAAATTCTATTACGACCCGGCCAAGTACAAGAGCTACCTGGAACAACTGGGCATCAATTACGAGGATTTCGCCAAGGTGAAGTGAGCCTTGCGCGATCCGCAAACCGAGGGGCCGGTGCCGCGAGGCGCCGGCCCTTTTCGTAACGGTTCCGCCTGGCTTACAGCGGCGGCCCCGGCGGCAGCGGGTTGCGGCTGCGCGGGCCCTTGCCCCAGGGAACGCCAACCGATTTGGGCGCCTTGCCCACAGGATCGGCGAGATAGGCGCTGATGTCGCCGGCCGTCTGCTTGTTGAACGCTGCTCCCAGTGCGTCACCGCCCTTGGCCGGCAGCATCTTCGCCAGGCCATCCAGCGTCTGCAACGCCAGCGCGCGGGCTTCCGGCGCGGTGGTGGACGACGCACCCAGGATCATCAGGCCATCCAGCACCGCCTTCTGCACCACGCGCAGCAGGGCCGCATCGCCGCTTTTCGCGTTCCAACTTGCCGCCATCAGGCCGTCGATCAACTCGGGCAGGGTGACGCCGTCCAGCCCGCGGGCTTGCAACGAGACCAACCGGGCGGCGCGGTCGGGGGCCAGCAACGGCTCCACCACCAGCGCGGCGGCAATGCGCGCGGCCTGCAACTGATTGAACACCGGATCGTCGGACAGATCCTCCAGATTGCGGCCCGGATCGGGCGTCAGTTCCGCCAGCAGTTTCTCCGGCATCGCCAGTTCGGCCGGCTTCAAACTCTCCAGCAGCAGCGCCAGCGTATCGCGCTGCAACTTCGCCGGAATGGGCGACGTGGCCGGGCCGGGCTCGCCCTTCACCTTGATGTCGGTATAGAGCCCGCCGATGTATTTCACCGCCGATTCAACCTGATAGCGGTGGTGGAGATAGACCATCCACAGCCGCAGGTTGCGGAGCTCGCCCACCGGCTCACCGGGCAGCAGCACCGAATCCGCCCCATAATTGGCCAGCATGATCCGCCGCGCCGCCAGCGCCTCGCCAAGGCCCTCGGCTGGCGTCGCCCGGTCATCATACCAGGTCCAGCGCGGATCAGTTTCGGGCACATAGAGCAGGCCTTGGCGGCGCATTTCGGCAATGATCGCGTCCAGCCCGGCCTTCTCATTGGCCAAGGGCGTATAGGCATAACGCGCCATCATCGTGTCGTACGCGCCGATGGCCTTCTGGAAACTCTCGCTCAAGTCGAGCTTGCCGCCCTTCACCGTCACCCGCGGTGTCGGATATTCCATCACCGAAGCGCGGTTGTTCAGGCTCGACGCGAAATTATGCCCAAAGCCCAGCGCATGGCCGAATTCATGCGCCGTCAGCAGTGCCTGGCGCAGCAGCACCATGTCGCGCTGGCCCTGCGGCATGGCGGCGAACTGGCCGTTCACCAACGAAGCATCCGCCACCGTCACCCCGCTGCCATCGCCCGGCAGGCCGCCGGCATAGGCATCCCAATAATTGCCCACGGTGCGGATGCGGTGCGAATCCATCCGGACTTTCGCGCCCAAAATCTCGCCAGTGCGCGGATCGCGATAGGAACCGCCGGAGGAAAAGCCGCGCTCATCCCGGTTGATCCACTGCATGTAGTTGTAGCGGATATCCTGCGCATCCATGTCCGCCGGCGCATCCTTGGCCACCAGCGCATTCCGGAAACCAGCGGCTTCATAGGCCTTGTTCCACCACAGCAGGCCCTGCTTCATGGCGTGGCGCACCGGCGCCGGAATGGCCGGATCGAAATAGACGGTGATCGGCGTCACCGGCTCGGAAAGCGCCGCCGCCGGGTCCTTCTTCTCCAGCCGCCAGCGCGTCACCCACTCGGTATCGATGCCGCCCGAAAACGGCGCGCTGAAATCCTTGAACTTCAACGTGGAAACCCCGATGCGCGGGTCTGCCACGCGTGGCGTATAGCCGGTGGGCGCTTTCAGGAAACTGTGGTGCACCCGCATCGTCACCAGGCCGGGCGAGGGCGTCACCTCGCGCACCAGCCCACCGGGATTGTCGGCCGCAAAAGTGGCGAAAATCTCCAGCTCGGTGTTCAGCGGATAGGCCTTGGTGCGCGCCGCGTTCAGCGCCGAACGGCCAGCATCAAACTTGTACGCGCCCTGGTTGGCCCGGCGCATGATCGCTTCCACGCCCGCCGCATCGCGCATCACCAGCGCGGTTGCATCCACCACGATCTTCCCGCCGGCATCGCTCTCGATCGGCAGGCTGGCGATGATTGAGGTGGGGAAACTGTCCTTCACGCCCTGGCTGTGCGCGGCATCGCCGGCAAGGCTGCGGAAGGCCAGGTTCTGCTCCTCCACCAGGATCTTGTTCCCCACCTGCCGGAAGTGAATCAGGCTTGAATCCATCGTGCCACGATCCAACGGCAATTCCACCGATCCGCCGCCACTGGCCAGGCTGACGTAGTAGAGAATATCCGTATCCAGCGCCGGCACTGTCAGCAGCACGCGCCCTTTCGCGGCGTCGATGCTCACCGGCATATAGGCGGCTTCCTGCGCCTGCGCCTGCGCCTGCGCCGCACCCGCCAACGCCATCAACGCCGTGCCCATCAAAAACCGCTTCATGCCTGCCCCCATTGATCAATCATTTGGCAGAGTGGCACCCGAACGCATCTCACGAAAGCCGGTTTTTGACGCAGGCTCACCCCTGCGCCACACTGCGCCCTGTCATGACCCCAGCCCCCGAACCCCTGGCCCGCTTCGTCGCGGAGGTGCGCCAAGCGCTCGGCCATCCTGCCCCGCATGAAACAGTTGCTGCCGCGCTGTCCCGTCTGGTCGCGCGTGACGATTGGCTGCTGCCCGCCTATGCCCAGCCGCACTCCGATCATTATCAGCAATATCTGCTTCACGCTGATCCCACGGGGCGATTTTCCATCGTCAGCTTCGTCTGGGGGCCGGGGCAGGCGACACCAGTGCATGATCACGGCGTGTGGGGCGCTGTGGGCGTGCTGCGCGGCGCCGAAATCAGCCAAGCCTTTGTGGCCGACGGTAC
>JAIXPM010000297.1 GCA_027486275.1 Sphingomonadales bacterium
GCGGTAACCGCACGGTAACCGTTTCTGGCGTGGTCGCGAATGATGGCAATAGCGGCGCCAATTACATCATCAGCTACGCATCAAACACGACCAGCACGATCAACCCGGCTGCGCTGACGGTTTCGGCTTTGGCGCAGACGAAGGTTTATGACGGTACGACATTGGTGCCGAGCCTGGCGCTCGGGACGGGTTACGGCGTTTCAGGTCTGGTGGGCAGCGAAAGCCTGTCGGGTGTGACGCTGGCGTATGCCAATGCCAACGTCAGCCGTAATGGCGCCGGTGCTGTCCTCAGTGACAAGGTGATTACGGCCAATGGTGCCGTTGCAGCCGCTGGTACCGACCTTGCCAACTATGCGGTCAGCTATGTTGGCAACACCGCAAGCACGATTACACCTACGCCGCTCAAGGTCACTTTGCTGGATATCATCAAGTCTTACGACAGCATGACGGCGGCGATCGGCACACCAATTGTGGTCGCAGACGGGACGACGCGTCTGATCGGTTCAAACACGCTCTCGGGCGGTACATTCGCCTATGTCAACCCAGATGCAGGAACGAACAAGACGGTCCAAGTATCGAATGTGACCATCAACGATGGCAATAACGGCGGAAACTACGCCATAGCATATGTGTCCAATACCAACAGTGCGATCACGCCACGTCTTGTGTCGTTGTCGGCAACCAAGATCTTTGACGGCACTACGGACCTGGCGGGCTTGGTGGCCATCCAAACCGGCGTTCCCGGCCAGACGCTCGGCTACACTGGGGCGCGGGCATTTTCTGCCGACATTATGGCACTGGCCAATTACATTAGCGAAATCGCACTCTCCGATAGCTTGAGCGCAAAGGCATCCAACTATAGGTTGCCCACCCTCAATGTAGAAAACGCGCCGGTAAAGATTGTCCCTCCTCCGGCCAGCATGGTGACTATGCCCGCGATTTACGATAAGATATCAGTAACGGCTTCGCAGCCAGTGACCAGTCTGACAACCAATCCTGGGGCCGTCACAACCTCGGATAGTTCTGTGAATACAGGCGCATCGAGCACGACGTCGAGCGGCACGACCGCTGTCGCGACTGGAGCCAGTGTTGACACAGTGCCGGGCGGGACGAGCCAAGCATCCGCAGGTGGCGCTTCCACAGGTTCCGTTGGGCAATCTGCGGGCTTCATCTCTGCAGACCTTCTGGCCCCTCCCGCGATAGAAGGCGGCGCAAAATTCGAAGTGGAGGTGCCTGTGACGGCGTTCCGCCACACGGATGAGAATGCAAAAATCGCCCTAAGAGCGGAACTGGCTGACGGCGGTTCGTTGCCTGACTGGATCAGCTTTGATCCAGTTTCCAATAAACTGTCTGGCACCGCGCCAACGGGTGTGTCGGTCTTGGCTGTGGTTGTGATCGCGACGGACGAACGCGGCGGCGAGATCAAGGCGCCGATAAATCTTCAATTTGCACAATGAAAAAGGGAATGAGCATGACCAAATCATCGACCGGCGTTTTGCTCGCGGTGTGCTCCGCTGCTGCGCTGGTGGCGACCCCGCTGCATGCAGCGAAGCCGAAGGTCTCTGAAGCAGCAGTCCCCCCACTGGCCACCAACGCGCCAGAAGCGCGCGCGCCGCAATGGACGCTCAAGGGCACCTATGGCCAGTGGGGTGTCCTGTGCAATCCATCGAGCCCCAGTGAGTGCCGCGCTGCGCAAACACAGAAATCTGTCGATGAGAAGAATCCGGGCACGCTTTTGCAAGTCTTGTTTGCCGCGGAAAAAGGCAAGATGTTCGGGGTGTTCACGCTGCCATTCGGCGTTGACCTGCGCGCCGGCATTGCTGTGCGGATCGACGAGGGCGATGAGGTCAAGGGCAGCTTCATGACCTGCATGCCTGATGGATGCCAGTCGATCACTGAGATCAACGAGACATTGTTGGCGCAGATCCGGAAAGGAAAGGTCCTGAAAGTTGGATTTCGTTCTTGGGGCGGCGGAGACAAGACCTTAGTGGTCGATGTTCCTCTAGAGGGCGCAGGGCAAGCCATCGCGGCTTCGAATCCCTGAACATCGAGCCGAAGCGGTCGCCTTTGCTGCGGTGAGGGCGGGGACGACGATCACCGCTTTGGCCCAGCATTTTGACGTTTATCTGTCTCACGTCGTGACATGGGTAAATGCTGGTTGGCGACCCGTAGCGTGATTGCTCTCGCCTGGCGGATCAAGATTGTTGGCCCCATTGTGGGGACCAGCTCGCCTCTGGGCCAAGAAGCAATCTACAATCAAATTGTCGGTTATAGCCGCTGGATGCCCCGCGAGGATTCGAACCTCGATTAACGGTGTCAGAGACCGGAGTCTTACCTTTAGACGACAGGGCAACAGCCAGCGAAGGCCGGCGTTTACCGGCTGGGGCGGCCACGGTCAACCGTCTGATGTGGTCCAAATGCGCTAGTGTCCACAGCTCTGGCCGAAGTAGCGGATGATTTGCCATCATCCGATGAATTGGCTAGCGTGTTTTCAGGTTCCGCTGCGGCGGCGTCCCTTGGGGGCGCATGGTCAAGGCGGTATGTGAATGTGACTGGACTTGCCGATGCCGGCCCCGCTTGAATCTGCTGACGGCCCCCGCCGCGGCACCGCCGCCCGAAGCCGGATGCACCCATCCCAGCAGCGTCGCGCGCCAGCCTATGGCGCGCTTGATCTGGGCACCAACAATTGCCGATTGCTGATCGCCCGGCCATCGCCCGATGGCTTCACCGTCGTGGATGCCTATAGCCGCGTGGTGCGGTTGGGGGAGGGGCTGCTGGAAGCCGGTCGGCTGTCCGATGCCGCGATGGACCGCACCCTGGCCGCACTTTCGGCCTGCTCCGAAAAACTGGCGCGCCGTGATGTACGGTTGACCCGCAATGTCGCCACCGAAGCCTGCCGACGCGCCAGCAATGGCCTGGCCTTCGTGGAGCGAGTCTATCAGGAAACCGGCATCGCGCTGGATGTGATCAGCGCTGCCGAAGAGGCACGGCTGGCGGTGCTGGGCTGCCATGTGCTGATTGATGGCGATGGCCCGCCGGCGCTGGTGTTCGATATCGGCGGCGGTTCGACCGAATTGATGCTGGTGGCGCCTTCGGGCGTAGGCGACGCGCCCCCGGCCATTATCGAGTGGATTTCAATGCCGTGGGGCGTGGTGTCTCTGGCCGAAACCGAACCGCAATGGCCGCAGGTTGCCGATCGCGTTGACGCCTACGACCGAATGCTGGCCGAGATGTGGCCCTGGCTTGACCGTTTTGCCGCGAAACTGGCAGCGCGTGGCGTGAGCGAGGTGCAGTTGTTGGGCACATCCGGCACCATCACCACGCTGGCCAGCGTGCAACTGGGCCTGCCCGGCTATGATCGGCGGCGGGTGGATGGCTGTGCGGTGGATACGGCGGCGCTGGCGGCGTTGTGCCGGTCGATCGGGCACAGCAGCGTGTCTGAACGCGCCCGCATCGCCTGTGTGGGGCCGGACCGCGCCGAATTGATCGTGGCCGGCTGCGCCATCCTGGAAGCCATCCTCACCCGCTGGCCGGGCGGGCAGGTGCGGGTGGCCGATCGCGGCATTCGCGAAGGCATCTTGCGCACCTTGATGACGCGCGATGGCGTGTGGGCGGCCGGCAAATGAGTGGCGCTGGACCCAGTGGCCCCGGCGGCCGGTCGCGTGGCGGCAAGGTGAGGGTGAAAACCGCCCGCAAGCGCACGCCGCAATCAGCGGCCTGGCTGGAACGGCACCTGAACGATCCCTATGTCGCGGCGGCCAAGGCGCAGGGCTATCGCAGCCGCGCCGCCTTCAAGCTGAAGGAACTGGATGAACAGTTCGGCCTGCTGGCCGGCGTTGATCGCGTGGTCGATCTGGGCGCTGCGCCCGGCGGCTGGTGCCAAGTGGTGAAGCAGAAACGGCCAAAGGCGCGGGTGGTGGGCATGGATCTGCTGGCCATCGAGCCGCTGGCCGGCGTCGATCTGTTCCAGAAAGACATTACCGATGACGACAGCGAAGCGCTGATCCTCAGCGTACTGGGTGGCCCGGCCGATCTGGTGATGAGCGACATGGCCGCCAATACCGTGGGGCACAAGCAGACCGACCATCTGCGTACCATGGGCTTGATCGAGGTTGGGTTGGACATGGCCACGCGGCTGTTGCGGCCGGGCGGCAGTTTCCTGGCCAAGGTGCTGGCTGGCGGCGGCGACGGGCAGTTGACCGCGCTTCTGAAACGGCATTTCACCACTGTGAAACATGTGAAGCCACCCGCCAGCCGCAAGGGATCGAGCGAATGGTATGTGGTGGCGCAGGGTTTCAAACCGCCCGCGAGTGCAAGCCCTGACTGAGGGCAAGGGCCGCACTTCGCAGTTGCCAGCACCAAAATTGGCTGGCAATCAATCGTCACAGCAACAGGTTAGGCCGGTTCATCCCCGCGACTGCAAGGCGAGGTATGAGTGGGCTATGGCAAGTGGGAGCGTGGGAACGACATGACGGCGCGACAACCGGCAGAATGGGCTGCCCACGCCGCCACCTGGACGGCGTTTCCGTCCCACGCTGAGCTGTGGGAGGATGATCTCGCCGCGGCACAAGCGGAAGTCGCCGAGATGGTGCGCGCCATTGCCAAAGGCGAGCGCGTCGAACTGTTGGTGGCCAATGATGAAGCCATGGCTGTGGCCCGCGACATGCTGGGCGATGTGGATGTGCGGCTGCATGCCTATGCCTTTGGCGATATCTGGCTGCGCGACACCGGGCCGTTGTTCCTGCAATCGCCGCACGGCATGGCGGCGGCCGGCTTCCGCTTCAATTTCTGGGGCGGAAAATATGATCTGCCCGGCGATGAGGGCGTTGCCGCCTTTGTTGCCAATATGACGAAAACGCCGCTGGCAAAACACGGCTGGGTTCTTGAAGGCGGCGCTATCGATGTGGATGGCACTGGTCTGGTGGTGACCACCGAGCAATGCTTGCTTAATCCCAACCGCAACCCCAAGATGGATCGGGTGGAGGTGGAAAGCCATCTGCGCCGCGATCTGGGGCTGGACCGGGTGCTGTGGCTGGGCGACGGCCTGCTGAACGATCACACCGATGGCCATGTCGATAATCTGGCGCGTTTCGTTGGCCCCGGCCGGCTGGCGCTGCCGGTGGCGGCGGGCAAGGATGATCCCAACAAGGATGTCTACGAAGACGCCTGGGATCGTGCGCGCGATTTCGGGATGGAGATCGTGCCGATCCCGTCGCCGGGCAAGGTGCTGCGCGATGGCGAGATCATCCCGGCCAGCCACATGAATTTCTACATCGCCAATGCCGTGGTGGTGGTGCCGCTTTATGGTGCCGCCAGCGATGATGACGCGGTGAAGGCCATCGCCGCGCTGTTCCCCGATCGGGAGGTGATCGGCATGCGCGCCGATCATATTCTCACCGGCGGCGGAAGTTTCCACTGCATCACCCAGCAGCAGCCGAAATAGGCCAATACTGGAGGGCATCTTTCGCCCGCCACATTCGTGCGCTAGGGGCGCAATCATGACCCGCACCATCACCGTCGCCGGCCTGCAACTGGCCTTCTCCGGCAATCGCGATGCCGATATCGCAATGACCGCCGCCGCCGCCCGCGCCGCTGCTGACGGCGTCGATGTCGTGCTGCCGCCGGAATTGTTCGAAGGCCATTATTTCTGCAGGCACGAAGACGAAGGCCTGTTCATCAACGCCCTGCCACTGGGCAAGCACCCGGCCGTCGCCGCGATGCGCGAAGTGGCGCTGGAAACGAAGACTTACATCCCCTGTTCCTTCTTCGAGAAGGATGGCCATCACCACTACAACAGCCTCGCCATGATCGATGATGGCGGTAACGTGATGGGCGTCTATCGCAAGAGCCATATCCCTGACGGGCCGGGCTATGAGGAGAAATTCTATTTCCGCCCCGGCAACACCGGTTTCAAGGTGTGGAACACCAAGAAGGGTGTGATCGGCGTCGGCATCTGCTGGGACCAATGGTATCCCGAAACCGCCCGCGCGATGATGCTGATGGGCGCTGAACTGCTGCTCTATCCGACCGCCATCGGCACCGAGCCACATGATCCCGACCTCGACACCAGCCGGTTGTGGCGCCGGGCGATGGTGGGCCATGCCGTATCGAACGTCGTGCCGGTGTTGGCCTGCAACCGAATCGGCACCGAAGAGGCTGGCACGCCGCACGCGCAGACCTTTTATGGCACCAGCTTTGCATGCGATCAGCGTGGCGACATTATCGATGATCTGGATGATACGACGCCGAGCGTGGTGAAGGCGACGTTCGATCTCGATCTCGCGGCCCGCCACCGCGCCGCCTTCGGCTTTTTCAGGGACCGCCGGCCCGAACTCTATGGGCGGCTGGCGCAGGACATCTGAAGCTCAGGCTCGATAGGCGAGGGTCGATTCGAGCGCGGCCTTGAACATGTCCGGCGTCAACAGCCCGGTGTTGATGTTCAGGCGGCTGCAGTGATAGCTGTCCACCAGCATCACGCCTGATGGCAATTTGTGCGCCACGCCATGGCCGAAACGATATTTGGGCAGCTTGCCGCCGACTGCCTTGATCGCGGCCTGGTGTGCGGTTTCGCCCAAAGCCAGCACCACTTTCAAGGCGGGCAGGGCGGCCAGTTGTTCGGCGAGATAGGACCGGCAGTTATGTTTCTCCGCCGTTTCGGGCAGGTTGCCTGGCGGCGCGCAGGCCACGGCGTTGGTGATGAACAGGCCCGGCGCATCCCAGCCATCGGGTGTTTCGGTGGCCAGCCCCAGTTCGGCCAGCGTGCCAAACAGCATCTTGCCGGCTTCGTCACCATGGAACGGCTTGCCGGTGCGGTTGGCGCCCTTCAGGCCGGGTGCGAGACCGACGATGGCGAGCCAAGCCGAAGCATCACCAAGCGGTGGTACGGGGGCGTTCCACCAGCCGGAATGGCGCGCCACCTGCTCGGTGCGATAGGCGGCGAGGCGCGGGCACAAGGCGCAATCCTTTGGCGGAGTTCCGGGGTGCAGGGTCTCGTCAGTCATCACCCATGCCTGTAGGGGCTCAGGATAATATGGCAATCATACTTGTCGCGCTGGGATCGAACCGCTGCCACGGCCGCCATGGCCGGCCGGCGGGCGTGGTGCGCGCGGCGCTGGTGGCATTGGCGGGGCTGGGGATGCTGGAGCGCGTATCGCCCATCTTCGCGACGGCCCCGATCGGCCCGGGCAGCCGCCGTTATGCCAATGCGGTGGCGGCTTTGGAGTGGGGTGGCAGCCTGCCTGATCTTCTGCGTGCGCTGAAAGATATCGAGCGAGGTTTTGGCCGCAGGCGCGGGCAACGCTGGGGGGATCGGGTGCTGGATCTCGATATTCTTGCCGCCGGCGCTACTCAGTTGCGTTTGCCCGGCCTTGCCGTGCCGCACCCGCGCCTTGCTGAACGGCGTTTCGTGCTTGATCCTTTGGTGATGGTCGCGCCTGATTGGCGGCATCCGGTGACCGGGCATAGTGCAAGACAGTTGCACGCCCGCGCGCTTCGCCCTAAAGGCCTGCCCCGCGCCTGATGCGCGCGCCCAATGCTGCCAGCGGCTTTTGGGGGTCCTTAGCTCAATCGGTTAGAGCGCCCGCCTTTTAAGCGGTAGGTTTCGGGTTCAAGTCCCGAAGGACCCACCAAGCCGCAGCACGGCTTGGTGGCTGTGGGAGGCGCAAACGCCAGAGCTCGCTCAAGGCCGGCCGGGCCCGTCACGATCGCACCTTGCCAACACACTGCCCCCAACGCACTTTGCCCCAAGGGGGAAGCATCCATGCCATTGTCCGACTACAGCCTCAGCAATTTCACCGCCGGCCCGTACACGCGGCCCGTGTATCGGCGCGGCAGCGGTCCGGCCGTGATCGTCATCCACGAAGTTCCGGCGTTGCACACGTTGGTGATTGATTTTGCCGACCGGCTGGCGGCGGCCGGCATGACCGTGATTTGCCCCAGCCTGTTCGGCACGCCCGGATCAGTGCCCACGAAAGCCGCGGCGGTGAAGCAATTGTTCCTCAACATCTGCATCCGCCGCGAGTTTTCGGCCTGGTCCGACGGCCGCTCCAGCCCGATCGTCGATTGGCTGCGGGCGCTGGCGAAACAGGCGCATGAAGAATGCGGCGGGCCTGGCGTGGGGGCGGTGGGCATGTGCTTCACCGGCGGTTTCGCGCTGGCGATGATGACGGAACCCAGTGTCATCGCCCCGGTCCTGAGCCAGCCCAGCCTGCCCATCCGCGGCGCCAAGACTGGCAGCATCGATGCCACCCCGGCCGAGCTCGCCTGCGCACGGGCGCGGTTCGAGAAGGAGGATCTGTCGCTGCTCGCTTTGCGCTATCGATCCGACGCGCTGGTGCCTGATGCCCGTTTCCGCCGCTATGAGCGCGAGTTCCCCGGCCGAGTCGAAACCATTGAACTGGCTGATGAACATGCCCGAACCGGTACCGGCATGGCCCCGCACAGCGTATTGACCGTGCATCTGCCTGATGATGGCCCCGGCAAAGCGGCGGAAACCCGGGTGATCGGCTTTCTGCGACAGCGACTTGGGATTGGTGACGCTGTGCCCTCTTGATTGCCGGCGCAACTGCGGCCACATCGATGTTGCACTGCAACTACAGGAATTTTCCCATGTCTGCCGCCTCTATTGCCGCTCTGGCTGCCTCTGTCGCTACCATGACAGCCACCACCGCCGCCGCCCAACAGGCAGTGCTGCCCGGGGGCACCAGGGTAACCGAGGTCAAGGCCGGTACCGGTGCCCTCGCCGAACCGGGCCGTGCCGTGGCGGTGCATTACACCGGCTGGCTTTATCTGGATGGCGGCAAGGGAACGAAATTCGACAGTTCGCGTGATCGCGGCCAGCCCTTCATCTTCACGCTGGGCCTGGGCGAAGTGATCCTGGGCTGGGATGAAGGCGTGGCCGGCATGAAGGTTGGCGGCCAGCGTACGCTGATCGTGCCGCCGGAAGCCGGCTATGGCGAGCGCGGTGCCGGCGGCGTGATCCCGCCCGGCGCAACGCTGATGTTCGACGTTGAACTGTTGGCGGTGCAATAATGGCTTCCGCAGCACCGGCTGATCTGGCCATCACCCCGCGCAACCTGCGCTTTGGTCGCGATGAAGTGCGCGGCCGCTGGTGGCTGGGCGGCGATGCTGTTGCCACTGCCTGGCACAATTCGCTTTCGGCCAGTTTCCCGGCCGGCGAAGCCTTTTTCATCGAAACCGTGCGGCGGTTCAGGGATCAGGTGCCAGCGGAGCTTGCCGCGCAGATCGACCAATTCGTGAAACAGGAAGCCCACCACACTCGCGAGCATGTTGCCTTTAACCGGCAGGTGACGGGTGCCGGTTACGACATCGCCGCCATCGACAAGCGCATCGCCGACAGCCTGGTGCAGGCGCGCACCACCCACCCGGTGGCGCAATTGCTGGTGACGGTGAGCTTGGAACATTTCACCGCCATCTTCGCCCATGCTATGCTGGCGCGCGCCGGCCAGCAGTTCGACGGCGCGTCGGCTGAAACCCGCGCGATGTGGATCTGGCACGCCATCGAGGAGATTGAGCACAAGGGGGTTGCCTTCGATACCTACATGCACATCACCCGCAGCCTGAAGCCGGCGAAACGCTGGGCGATCCGCAGCCTGGTATTCTTCCGCGTCTCGCGCAATTTCATCGCGAACCGGGTGAATGATGCGCTGGCCCTGCTGGCGCAAGACGGCATCACCGGATGGCGGGCCAAGGCGCGGCTGTGGTGGTATCTGTTGGGCACGCCCGGCGTGCTGCGCCAGGTGGCGCTGCCATGGGCCAGCTATTTCCGCCCCGGATTTCATCCGTGGGATCATGATGATCGCGCGCTGATCGCTGCGCACGAAACGGCGCTGACGCCAGTTCCGGCCTGATCCACAGGCGTGGCCACCATCCCCGCCCATATCGCTTCACTGCCCGGTATGCCGGTGCTGGTGCTGCAGGGTGGCGGCGCGATGGGCAGCTATCAGGCGGGCGTGTTCGCGGCGCTGGATGAGGCCGGATACTGCCCCGAGGTCGTTGCCGGTATTTCCATTGGTGCGATCAACGGCGCGCTGATCGCCGGTAATCCGCCCGAACGCCGCCGCGAACGATTGATGACGTTCTGGGAACGCATCACCGGCAGCCCGGCCCTGAGCTGGGTGGCTAGCGATGTGGGCGGTAACCAGCAGGCCGAAGGTTTGCGCCACCAGTGGGCCGCAGCGGCAACTGCGCTCGCGGGCGCACCAGGCTTTTTCCGGCCGCGCTGGCCGTGGTTGCCCAATTGGTGGCCAGGGCAGGTCGCGCTTTATGACACTGGCGCGTTGAAAGCGACGCTGGAGGAACTGGTCGATTGGGATCTGCTCAACAGCGGTGCGGTGCGGTTTGCGGTTGGTGCGGTCAATGTCGAAACCGGCAACTTCACCTATTTCTGCTCTGAACAGCAGCGGCTGGACGTGCGCCACGTGATGGCTTCGGGCGCATTGCCGCCGGGGCTGCCGCCGGTGGAGATCGATGGCCAATTGTGGTGGGATGGTGGCCTTGTTTCCAACACGCCGCTCGATCATGTGCTTGATCACGACGATGATGATGATCTCACCATCTTCCAGGTCGATCTGTTCCCGGCCAGGGGCGCGCGGCCCAATACGTTGGAGGAGGTGGAGGAGCGTGCCGCCGATATCCGCTTTTCCAGCCGCACACGTTTCACCACCGATGCGCAGGCGCGGTTGAACGGTCCGCGCCGGGCCTGGGCACGGCTGGCAGCCAAGCTGCCACCTGAACTACGCGACAGTGCCGATGCCCAGTTGCTGGACAGGCTGGCGCGGGGCCGCCGGGCGGTGGTGGCCCAACTCGTCTATCGCGATCAGCCATGGCAGGGCACTGCCAAGGGCCGTGAATTCAGCCGTGCCACCATGATGATGCACTGGCGTCATGGCGAGGCCGACGTGGCCGCCATGCTGGAGCGCGGCGGTTGGGCCAAGCTGCCCGACGGGCCGGGCGTGTGGAGCTTTGACGCTACCGCGCAGCCCTGAATCTGCGGCCTCTTTGCCGCAGCCAGATTTCTGATACGCTCCCCCTCGTGCGGCGAACGGCCGTGCGGGAACGAGGCTGGCGCCACGCAGCGACCGGCCCGCACCGGGGGGAGAAGGCGCATGGGCGCAGGCGATCATGTCGATCTGAATGGCTTCATCGCAGGGGTGAAGCGGCGCAATCCGGGCCAGGATGAATTCGTGCAGGCCGTCACCGAAGTTGCGGAGGATATCTTCGACTTCATTGGCGACAAACCGAAATATCACGAAGCCCAGATCCTACGCCGCATCGCCGAACCCGACCGCGTCGTGTCGTTCCGCGTCTGCTGGGAGGATGATAACAACAACATCCGCGTGCAGCGCGGCTGGCGGGTGCAGAACAACAACGCCATCGGCCCCTACAAGGGCGGCATCCGGTTCCACCCGTCGGTCACCGAAAGCGTGCTGAAGTTTTTGGCATTCGAACAGACCTTCAAGAACGCGCTCACTGGCCTGCCGATGGGCGGCGGCAAGGGTGGTTCCAACTTCAACCCCAAAGGCAAGAGCGTGAATGAAATCATGCGCTTCTGCCAGAGCTTCATGACCGAGCTGTATCGCCACATCGGGGCTGATGTGGACGTGCCGGCTGGCGATATCGGCGTGGGCGGGCGCGAGATCGGCTTCATGTTCGGCCAGTACAAGCGCATCACCAACCATTTCACCGGCGTGCTCACCGGCAAGGGGCTGGAATGGGGCGGCAGCCTGATCCGCACCGAGGCGACCGGCTATGGCGCCGTCTATTTCCTGCAGAACATGCTGAAATCAAAAGGCATGGACGTGGCGGGCAAGACGGCGGTGATCTCCGGATCGGGCAATGTGGCGACGCACGCAGCGGAAAAGATCGTGCAGCTGGGCGGCAAGGTGCTCACCCTGTCAGACAGTGAGGGCTTCATTCACGATCCCGATGGCATCACCCAGGACAAGATCGACTGGGTGAAAACCCACAAGACCCACCGCCGCGGCCGCATTTCGGAATATGCGACGGAGTTCAAGGGCTCCACCTTCCACGGTGGCGGCGCTCGGCCGTGGGGCGTGCCCTGCGATCTGGCCTTGCCCTGCGCCACCCAGAATGAACTCAATGGCGCGGAGGCGAAACTGCTGCTGCAAAATGGCTGCATCGCTGTGGCCGAAGGCGCCAACATGCCCACCGATCTCGATGGCGTACACATCTTCAAGGCGGCGAGGATCCTTTACGCCCCCGGCAAGGCGTCGAACGCTGGCGGGGTTGCCGTGTCTGGCCTTGAAATGAGCCAGAATTCGGCGCGCATGAGCTGGAAGGAAGACGAACTGCAGGCGATGCTGAAGGACATCATATCTGGCATCCACGATCGCTGCCTCGAATATGGCCGCTCCGCCGATGGCCACACCGATTATGTGAAGGGTGCCAACATCGCCGGTTTCAAGAAGGTCGCCGATGCCATGCTGGCCTTTGGCGTCGTCTGATGGCCGGCATCATCGATCGCCGCATCTGTGCCGAAATCGATGGCTCGTTCGTGCTGTTCCTGATCGGGATCCGTATCAACCGCTTGTGGAAAGTGAGCAGCTGGGGGCCGACGTTCAGCGCGATGGGACCGATGATCGCCGAACTGTCGCGCAAGCCGGAACTGGGCCTGCTGCACAACCGCACCCACTTCGGTTTCCCTGCCACGATGCTGGTGCAATATTGGCGCAGCCTCGATCATCTGCAGGCCTTTGCGACGTCGCGCGACCAACTGCATTTGCCGGCGTGGACACGCTTCAACAAGGCGGTGGGCAGCAACGGCGATGTCGGCATCTGGCATGAGACCTATCTGATCGAACCCGGCCAATATGAGAATGTCTACAACAACATGCCGGCCTATGGACTGGCGGCGGCGGGCACGATGCACGATGCCACCGGCCCACGCGCCCGTGCCGATGGCCGCCGCGAGGCACAGATTTCAGGAGTGTGAGCGATGACCAAGGCCTCTGATCTTCTGGTGCAATGCCTTGAGGCAGAGGGCTGCGAATATGTGTTCGGCGTGCCCGGCGAGGAGAATCTGGATTTTCTCGACAGCCTGCAACGATCAACCAAGATCCGCCTGATTCTGACCCGCCACGAACAGGGCGCCGGCTTCATGGCCGCCACCTATGGCCGCCACACCGGCAAGGCTGGCGTGTGCCTGGCCACACTGGGACCGGGGGCGACCAATTTTGTGACAGCGGCGGCCTATGCCTTTCTGGGCGGCATGCCGATGCTGATGATCACCGGGCAGAAGCCGATCAAGAAAAGCAAGCAGGGCCGGTTCCAGATCCTCGATGTGGTCGACATGATGCGGCCGATCACCAAATACACGCACCAGCTGGCCAGCGCCGACAATATCCCGGCCCGCACCCGCGAAGCCTTCCGGCTGGCGCAGGAGGAGAAGCCCGGTGCCACCCATCTGGAGCTTCCGGAGGATATCGCCCACGATCCCACCGATGCCGTGCCGTTCAAGCCCAGCTATGCACGCCGGCCACTGGCAGACTCCAAGGCTGTGCTGGCCGCGGTGCGCGCCATCGAGGCGGCGAAATCACCGATTTTGGTGATCGGTGCCGGCGCCAACCGCACCATGACCAGCAAGATGTTGCTGGAACTGATTGAAAAGACGGGGATCCCGTTCCTGACGACCCAACTGGGCAAGGGCGTGATCGACGAACGCCACCCGCAGTTCCTCGGTTGCGCAGCGCTTTCGGCCGGGGATTTCGTCCATGCTGCGATTCGCCGGGCGGACGTGATCGTCAACATCGGTCACGATGTGATTGAAAAGCCGCCGTTCTTCATGGCGGGCGACGCCACCACGGTGATCCACATGAGTTTCCGTTCGGCGGAGGTGGACCCGGTCTATTATCCGCAGGTGGAGGTGATCGGCGATATCGCCAATGCGGTGTGGCAGTTGAAAGAGGCGATCCGTGTCCAGCCGCACTGGGATTTTGCCGCCATGCTGGCTGCGCGTGCCGCCGAAGTGGCCCACCGTGACGCCGCGGTGGCGGATTCGCGCTTCCCGATCTACCCGCAGTATCTAGTGAGCGAGATCAGGAAGGTGATGCCGGACGATGGCATCATCGCGCTCGACAACGGCGTCTACAAGATCTGGTTCGCCCGCAACTACACCGCCTATCACCCCAACACCGTGCTGCTTGATAACGCGCTGGCCACGATGGGTGCCGGCCTGCCCAGCGCCATGGCGTCGAATATGGTCTATCCGGATCGCAAGGTGATGGCGATCTGCGGCGACGGCGGCTTCATGATGAACAGCCAGGAGATGGAGACCGCGGTTCGCCTCGGCCTCAACCTCACCGTGCTGATCCTCAACGACGGCAGCTACGGCATGATCCGTTGGAAACAGGCAAACATGGGTTTCAAGGATTGGGGCCTGGAATATGGCAACCCGGATTTCGTGAAATATGCGGAGGCCTATGGCGCCCACGGGCACCGCGTAACCAGCGCCGACATGCTGCCCGGCCTGATGGCGCACTGCCTGAACACGCCGGGCGTCCACCTGATCGATTGCCCGGTGGATTATAGCGATAACGACCGCATCTTGAACAAGGACATCAAGGAACTGAGCGCCAAGCTGTAATGGCCTGGAAAACTTCCCTGCGTAACAACACCCCGTTGACCGCTCTGCCGCCACTCGGCACGGCAGATGAATGGAGACCGCGCCGCACCCGCCCGAACCTGCCCGCCCATTGGGCCGGGTGTGGCTGGTGGCCAACCGCGCCAGCCGTTCCACCGATGAAGGCCGTATCGCCGCGTTGGAGGCGGCCTTGCAGGCAGCGGGCGCAACCATTGCCGGCAGCAGCAATTTCCCGCTCGAATCAGCCCCAGATGCTGCCGCACTCGCGGGCATCGACACGCTGGTGGTCATGGGCGGCGATGGCACAATGGGTGCGGCAAGTAGTGCGGCGAGCGGCTGGGACGGCCAGTTTCTTGCCATACCAGGCGGCACCATGAACTTGTTGCCCAAGGCGCTGCACGGCGACGCCAGCCTTGAGGCCATCGTGGCGGTGGCCGGGCAGGGGGTGCTTGCCCATGTGCCGGTGGTGCGCGCCGCTGGTCACACCAGTTACTGCCGGATCATCATCGGGCCGCTCACCCGCTGGGCACTGGCACGGGAAAATGCCCGCCATGGCCGCATCTGGCGGGTGTTACAGGCGGTGCGGTTGTCGCTGGCGCGGGGGTTCTTGGGCGGGGTGAAGGTAGCCGGTCAGCCCGGCCGCAACCCCGGTGTGCTGGTGATGCCGGGCGATCAGGGCCTGGAAGTGGCGCTGTTTTCCGGCCGCGGGCTGGCCGATGCGATGGCAGTGGCAGTGAACTGGCTGCTGAATGATTGGCGCGCCGCTGCCAGCGTGACGGCGTTCACGGCGCCCGAATTGGTGGTGGGCCGCCGCCGCACGGTGCGATGCCTGTTCGATGGCGAGCTGCGCCGCCTGCCGCCGCCGGTACGTTTCGTGCCCGGTTGGTCCGATCTGCGCTACATCCGCACCCTGGCCTAGCCGGCCAACTGCCGTGCCTCTGCGAAGAAACTTTCGATTCGCGCCGGCGTTGCATCGCGGATGGTGCCGACCACTTTCATGTGCGTCACCTTCAGGCCGACGAAATCCAGGATCTGCCGGCGCAGCACATTGAGCCAGCCGTTGCGATAGCCCAGCCACAGATACCAGGGCGGCGTATCGGCAGTGATCAGCACGCGGGCGGTGCGGCCTTCAAAAAGCTTTTTGGGGAAATGCCCGTCACCTTCATAGGCAAAGGCGATGCCGGGCAGGAAAACACGGTCGATCAGCCCCTTCAGCTTTGCCGGCGCAGCGCCCCACCACAGCGGGTGCACCAGGATGAGCGTGTCGCACCAACGCACGGCATCAAGAAATAACTGCAGGTCAGGCTCATGGTCTTGCCGTTGCTTGTAGCCGTGGGCGAGATTGGAATCGAACTGCATTGCCGACAGGTGCAGCAGCTTCACCACCGCGCCGCGCGCCCGCGCCGTTTCGGCGGCGGCAGAGGCCAGCGCGCTGCACAAGGATGTGCCATCGGGGTGGCCATCCAGCACCAGCACGCGCGAACTTGGGGCGGCCATCAGCGATCCTTTTGAAATTGCCCGGGGTCTCTACCAGCGTTCCGCGGCGGCGTCGTCGATGCCTTTTGCCTCAACCCAGCGCGTCGTGCCGTCGGCCCATTCCTCGCGCTTCCAGAACGGGGCCTTGGTTTTCAGCCAGTCCATCAGGAACTGTGCGGCGGCGAAGGCGTGGGCGCGGTGGGGGGAGGCGGTGACGACCAGCACGATGCTATCGCCGGGCAAGAGGCGCCCGTGGCGGTGGATGATGGTGCCAATGGTATCGGGCCAGCGGCCGGCGGCATCGGCGGCGATGGCCTGCATCTGGGCCAGCGTCATTGCCGGATAATGTTCAAGGGTCAGGGCAACAAGGCCCTCATCGGCGCGCACCAGCCCGGTGAAGGCGACAGCGGCGCCGAGATCGGTGCGGCCGGCCAGCAGCGCGCCCTGTACGATGGCGGAGTCGAAGGGCTCGCTCTGGAGCCGCGCGGCAATCATCCGCCTGTCACCGGCGGGAAGATGGCAATTTCGCGCGGGTTGTTCATCGGCGTGGCGGCGGTGGCGAAGGCCTGATCCACGGCAATGCGGATGCGGCTGCGATCGGCCAGGGCGGCGGCATGGCCGGGGCTGCGGGTGGCGAGCCAATCGAGCAGGGCGGCGACCGTGGTGAGTTCGGCGGGCAAGGTGATCGTCTCGCTGTCCGTGCCCACCATCTCGCGCACCCAGGCAAAATACAGCAAGTGCACCATCACATGTGCTTCAGGCCGACGCGCAGATAATCATAGCCGGTGATGAGCGTGAGGATGGCGGCGATCCACAGCGTGACAAGCCCGATGATCTCGGCCGGCAGCCAGGGCAGGATCGGCACTGCGCCAACCAGGATCAGCGCCCCCAGTGCCACCAGTTGTGCCGTGGTCTTCCACTTGGCGAGCTGGCTGACGGGCACCGAGACCTGCACCCCGGCCAGATATTCGCGCAGGCCCGAAACGAACATCTCCCGCAGCAGGATGATCAGGCCGGCAATCACGCTCCAACCATGCAATATCTGGGCATCGACCAGCATCAGGATGACGGCGGCCACCATGATCTTGTCCGCAATCGGATCAAGAAACTGGCCGATTTTCGAGACCGTGCCCCACGACCGCGCCAGATAGCCATCGAAATAATCCGTGATCGCCGCCAGCGTGTAGAGGCCGAACGCTGCCAGCCATTCCCAAGGGTTGGGCCCCCACATCAAGGCAACAAGACCGGGCACCGCGAGGATGCGCGACAGGGTGAGCAGATTGGGGAGGCTGGACAACACCCGCCCTTCATAGGCAATCCAGCGCCAAGTGCAAAGTTACCGAAAGGCTTGCTCATGAAGGTTTCTGACGCCGTGCTGTCGCGCCGTTCGGTGCGGGGCTTTTTGCCGACGCCAGTCGATGGTGACGTGATCCGCCGGGTGGTGGAAAAGGCGGCGTGGGCGCCTTCGGGTGGCAATCTGCAGCCCTGGCACATTGATGTGGTGGGCGGCGAAAAACTGGATGAACTGAAACGCATCATGCTGGGCAAGCTGATGGGCGGCGGCGGCATGGAACCGACCGAATATGACATCTATCCCAAGGAATTGCCGGAACCCCACAACAGCTATCGTTTCGCGGTGGGGGAAGAACTCTACAGCCGGCTGGGCATTCCGCGTGAAGACAAGGCCGGTCGCCGCATGTGGTTCGCGCGCAATTTTCAGTTCTTCGGCGCGCCGGTTGCCTTGTTCTGCTCGGTCGATCGCCGCATGGGGCCACCGCAGTGGAGCGACCTTGGCATGTATCTGCAGTCGCTGATGCTGCTGCTGAAGGAAGAAGGGCTGGATAGCTGCCCGCAGGAATGCTGGGCGATCTATCCGAAAACCATCGGGGAGTTCATCGGCATTCCGGAAGAACGCATGTTGTTCACCGGCATGGCGATCGGCTTCATCGATCCGGATGACAAGGCCAATCTCTCCCGCCCGAGCCGCGCACCAATGAGCGACTGGGCCGCCTTCCACGGCCTTTGATCCCCGCATCGGCCCTTGCCGCCACCTTGCTGTCGGCGCTGATCCATGCCGGCTGGAACCTGTTCCTGAAGGGCAGCGCCGGGGATCGGCTGGTGGACTTGGCAGTTCTGGGGCTGGGAGGATCGCTGTTCGGCGTCGTGTTGATCACGATTTTCGGCGCGCCGGTGGCGGGGGCATGGCCGTTCATCCTCGCTTCCAGCGCCATTCATCTCGTCTATTGGACGGCGCTCACCAAGGGTTATGCCGCCGGGGACATGAGCCATGTGTACACGATTGCCCGCGGGATCGCTCCGGCGCTGGTGACGCTGGGGGCAGTGATCTTCGCTGCTGAAGTGCCGGGCGTGGGGCAGGGGCTGGGAGTCGCAGCCATCAGCATCGGTGTGATGCTGGTCGGCGTGAACCGTCACGCGCCGCTGGCGGCGACGGCCTGGGCACTGCTCACCGGAGCCATGATTGCCGGCTATTCTTTGGTTGATGCGATGGGCGTGCGCATGAATGGCGATGTGTTCAGTTACAAAGGCTGGGGCGCAGTGTTCACCTTCCTGCCCATCAGTCTGTTCATCATCGCCCGGCGCGGGCCGGCAGGTTTCGCCGCGGCGGCGGCCGGGCGCTGGCGGCAGGGGTTGTTCGCTGGCGCTCTCTCCAGCGCGGGCTTCATGCTGGTGCTGTGGGCCCAACTGCGCGCGCCCATCGGCCCGATCACGGCGCTGCGCGAAACCAGTGTGCTCTTCGGCGCAGCACTGGCGGCGCTGTTGTTGAAGGAAAGGGTAACGCCCAGGCGCTGGGCCGGCGCGCTTGTGGTGTGTGCCGGGGCGATTCTGATCGGCTTTTCGGGTTAGGCTTCCCTGGCCCCCAGCCCGAGCAATTTCTTCGTCCGGGCAATGAAGGCGGTGTTGTCGCCGCCTTCCTGCACCGGCGAGACTTCCGGCACCTTCAGCCCGCGCTGCACGGCGGGGCGGGCCGCAATTGCGTCGATCCAGCGAGACAGGTGCGGTAAGGGCGCCAGGTCCACCCCGGTCCAGCCGGCGGTGCGCACCCAGCAGAAATGTGCGATGTCGGCGATGCTGTACGCGCCTGCCAGATAGTCGCGATCCGCCAGCCGTGTATCGAGAATGGTGAAAAGCCGCTTCACTTCGCCCAGGTAACGCGCCTGCACCGCCGGCAGTTTTTCCGGCCAATAGTGCCCGAACAGATTGGCCTGGCCCATCATCGGGCCCAGCCCGCCAACCTGCAGCATCAGCCACTGCAGCACTTCGGAGCGGCCGCGCGGATCAGTGGGCAGCAGGGCGCCGGCCTTTTCCGCCAGCCACACCAGGATGGCGCCCGATTCCATCACGGCAAAATCATCGTCGATCAGGCACGGCACCTTGCCGTTGGGGTTCAATTTCAGGAACTCCGCCCGCTTCTGCTCGCCCTTGGTCAGATCGAGCGGCTGCACGGTATAGCCCAGGCCCATCTCCTCCAGCGCGATGGAAACCTTGTAGCCATCTGGCGTGGGCGCAGTGAAGAGGATCAAGCTCATGGACTCAGCCTACGCCGCTAACCGTTCGGGTGGAAGTGCTGCCAGATCGCCAGCGCCATCTGGCTGGAAATGCCGGGCGCGCGTTCCAGATCCTCCAGCGTGGCGCCCTTCACGGCGCGGCTGGTGCCGAAGTGCATCAGCAGCGCCTTCTTGCGGGCCGGGCCGATGCCGGGCACTTCGTCCAGTGGGCTTTGCGTGATGGATTTGGCGCGCTTCGCCCGGTGTGCGCCAATGGCAAATCTGTGCGCCTCGTCGCGCAGGCGCTGCAGGAAGAACATCACCGGGGCGTTTGGTGGCAGCGTGAACTCACGGCCCGACGGCAGATAGAAGGTCTCGCGCCCGGCGTTGCGGTCAGGTCCCTTGGCGACGCCGACGATCGGCACATCCACGCCCAGCTCAGCCAATGCGCTCATCACCGCCGAAACCTGGCCCTTGCCACCATCGATCAGGCACAGATCGGGCCATGTGCCGCTCTCGCGGTCAGGGTCTTCGGCTTCCAGCCGGGCAAAGCGCCGGTGCAGCATCGCCTTCATCATGGCGAAATCGTCGCCCGGCGTGATGCTTTCATCCTTCATGTTGAACTTGCGATACTGGCCCTTCTGGAAACCGTCCGGTCCGGCAACGACCATGGCGCCCAGCGCATTCGTGCCCTGGATATGGCTGTTGTCGTAAATCTCGATTCGCGCCGGCGGGGCATCGAGTTCGAAGATCTCCGCCAGTTCCCGCAGCAGCTTACCCTGCGTCGTCGTTTCGGCGCGGCGGCGCTGGATGGCTTCCTCGGCATTGCGCTGCGCCTGTTCCACCAGCTTCCTTGCCGGCCCGCGCTGGGCGTGGCGCAGGCTGACCTTGCGCCCGGCCTTCACGCTGAGCGCCAGCGCCAGCAGTTCCGCTTCCGGCAATGTCCGATCGAGCAACAGCTCGCGCGGTGGCGGCAGCTCCTCGTACAGCTGGGCGAGGAAGCTCTGGAGCACTTCGGCCTCATCCACGCCTTCGGTGTGGCCGGGGAAGAAGCTGCGGTGGCCCCAGTTCTGGCCGCCGCGGATGAAGAAGATCTGCACGCACATGGCGCCGCCATCGGTGGCCATGGCGATCACGTCGGCTTCGCTGGTGGCGCCTTCGGCGTTGATGGCCTGGCTGCCCTGAATGAAGGTCAGCGCCTTCAGCCGGTCACGCAGCACCGCCGCTGTCTCGAAGTCCATGGCTTCCGCCGCCGATTGCATCGCCTCGGCCAGCTTCTTCTGCGCTTCTTGCGTGCGGCCAGAGAGGAAGCCCTTGGCGTCCTCCACCAGCTCTGCGTAGCCGACGTCATCGATGCGGCCCACACACGGCGCCGAGCAGCGCTTGATCTGGTAGAGCAGGCAGGGCCGGGAACGGTTGCTGAAGAAACTGTCGGTACAGCTGCGGAGCAGGAACACTTTCTGCAGCGCGTTCAGCGTGGCGTTGACCGCGCCGGCGCTGGCGAACGGGCCATAATAGCTGCCCTTGGCCGCCCGCGCGCCGCGATGCTTGGAAATGCGTGGAAAATCATGATCTTCGCGCAACAGGATGAAGGGGAAGCTCTTGTCGTCGCGCAGCAGCACGTTGTACGCCGGGCGATAGCGCTTGATCAGCTGGGCTTCCAGCAACAGCGCTTCGGCCTCGCTGTTGGTGGTCACGATCTCCATGGCGCGGGTCTGCGCCACCATGCGCTGCAAGCGGCGGGGCAGGCGGGTGACCTGGGTATAGTTGGTCACCCGCTGCTTCAGCGTGCGCGCCTTGCCAACATAGAGCACGTCGCCACTGGCATCGAGCATGCGATAGACGCCCGGCTTCAGTGGCAGGGTCTTCACCACGCGCCTTATGGTGGCGACACCCAGATCAAGATCAGGCGCCTCCGTGCCGCGCACCGTGTAGGTTTGCGCTTCCTCGGAAAAACGGTCGGGCGTATCGGTCATGCTGTGCAGCCGATAGCCGCGGCGGGCCTGTCATGGCAAATGCCCACAAGGCTGCTATCGATCAGGTCATGTCGATTCTACGCCTCTTCGCCGGCCTCCTGGCCCTTGCCCTGTCTGCCTGCGCGTCGAACACCCCGCCGCCGGCAACCGCCGCCGCCGTGAAACGGCCCGCGCATCCGGTCATCCTCATCTCCGTTGATGGCCTGCGCGCCGATTATCTGCGCCGCGGGGTGAGCCCCACCATCACGGCGCTGGCTGCGCGCGGCGTCACCACTAACGCGATGCGGCCCAGCTTCCCGTCGCTCACCTTCCCCAATCACTATACGCTGGTGACAGGCCTGCGGCCGGATCGCCACGGCGTCGTCAACAACACGATGCGGGATGCCGAGCTTGGCGCCTTTTCGATGGGGATCCGCAGCGCGGTGGAGGACGGCCGCTGGTGGAACGATGCCGAACCGATCTGGGTGAGCGCTGAACAGGCCGGCATCCCCACCGCCACCATGTTCTGGCCGGGCAGCGAAGCGGCGGTGCGCGGCGTGCGCCCGTACCGCTGGCTGAAGTTCGATGGCGACATGCCGGAAGCGGCGCGAGTCGATCAGTTGCTGGCTTGGCTGGATGAACGGCCCCAAGAACGGCCAAGCCTTGGCTTTGCCACGCTCTATTTCGACACCGTTGATCACGATGGCCATGAATTTGGTCCGGATTCGCCGCAGGTGAACACGGCACTGGCCCGGGTTGATGCCCAGATCGGCCGGCTGCTGGCCGGCCTGCAGCAGCGCAGGATCGAAGCCAACATCGTGCTGGTGGCCGATCATGGCATGGCACAGGTGAGCAATGATCGCCGCATCCTGCTGGATGCGCTGCTCGATCCGGCCTCGGTGCAACTCGTGGCCGGCGGCGCCATCGCCAGCCTGAACCCGCAGCCGGGGCAAGAGGTGGCCGTGAAGGCCGCCTTGCTGCGCCCGCACCCGCACATGGCCTGCCACGAAAAGGCCAATTTGCCCGCCCGTCTGCATTATGGCCGCCACCGCCGGGTGCCGGCGATCATCTGCATTGCCGAAGCTGGCTGGATGATCTGGCTGTCGGCGCCGCCGGCCAGCCAGACGCAGCGGCCGTTGGGCGGTATGCACGGCTATGATCCAGCCCATCCCGATATGGCCGCCAGCTTCGTCGCCGCCGGGCCGGCCTTCCGCGCCGGGGTGGTCTTGCCGCCGTTCGACAATGTCGATGTCCACCCGCTGCTGCTGCGCCTGCTCGGCCTGCCTGCGATGGCAACCGACGGCGACGGCAAAGTGCTGGCAAAGGCACTGCGCTGAACTGCACGTTGCGCAGCCGCCCGCAAAGGCTTAGGCGGCGCCCATCATGACGGCACAGCCAACACGAACTGCCATCATCACCGGTGGTGCCAAGCGCATTGGCGGCGCCATCACGCGCGCACTCGCCGCTGATGGCTGGTACGTGCTGATCCACTGCAACCAGAGCCGCGCCGAAGCCGAGGCGCTGGCGACGGAGCTGGGAAATGCCAGCGTGGTCGCGGTCGATCTGGCCAATCCGGCTGCGGCAGACATCATCATGGCTACCTGCGCCGGCCTGCCGCCGGCCCGCCTGCTGGTCAACAGCGCCAGCCGTTTCGTTTATGACCGGATCGAGGATTTCAGCCCCGCCGATTTCGATATCCACATGGCGGTGAATCTGCGCGCGCCGGCGCTGCTCAGCCGCGCCTTTGCCGCCAGGTTGCCCGATACGCTTGATGATCCGGCACTGGTGGTCAACCTGCTCGATGCCAAGCTGGCCAGCCTCAACCCGGATTATTTCACCTACACATTGTCCAAGATCGGATTCGAGGGGCTGACCGAGCTGACCGCGCGCTCCTATGCGCCGCGCTTGCGTTGTGTGGGCATTGCGCCGGCGGTGACGCTGGTATCGGGGCCACAGACGCGCGAGAATTTCGAAGCCGTGCACGGGCTCAACCCGCTGGGCCGCGGCGTGACGGTGGATGATATCGTCACCGCGCTGCGCTTCATCATCGCCACCCCCACCTTCAACGCGCAAACCATCGTCCTGGATGGTGGGCAGC
>JAIXPM010000080.1 GCA_027486275.1 Sphingomonadales bacterium
GCCGTCGGTGTTGAAGTTCATCGGCGTGCCGCTGTCGGTGCCAACGCCCATCAGCGCGTTGGATTCGATCAGCTGCTTTACCTGCGGGCTGCGGAACTTGATCTGCCGGTTGATGCCCGCGAAATAGCTTTCGGCCGGCCACTCCTTGAAGCTGTCCTGCATCGCCGCCCAGATATCGGCGGGGAACAGGCCTTTCAGCACCGGATCCTGCAACCGGCCGGGGAACTGCACGGTATCGGGGAAAATCCAGCTGCGATGCGCGGCGGTCAGCACGATGGGCCGGTTGCTTTCGGAAATCGTGCGCACGAGATCGGCGCTGTAGGTGGGGCCGCCCGCCGACCCCATGTGCTGCAGCACATCGACGCCGGCATCATAGGCATTGCGCACATCCGCTTCGGCATAAACATGCGCATGCACCTTGACGCGGTTGGCATGCGCGGCCTTCACGATGGCGAAATAATCGTCGCGCGTCAGGCCGGCATGCGCCTTGATCACATCAACGCCCTGCTTGACCAGGCGATCGACGACATCGGCGCCTTCCTTCGGCGTGGTGATCACCGCCGACGCCTCGGCCGGAAAGCCGCCGAACGCCCGGCGCGTCACCAGCGGACCCGACACCTGCAGCCGCGGGCCGGGAACTTCGCCCGTGTTGATGCGGTTGCGCAGGCTGATGCTTTCGGTGGCATTGCCGCCCAGATCGATCGCCGACGTCACGCCGGACATCAGCAACTGCCAGGCCGACAGCTCCATCACCTTCTCGATGGAATATTTCTTGCCCGCCCCCTGCAGCCACTTGAACCAGCCGGCTTCGTCACCAAAGCCGATCATGAACAGGTGGGCATGGGCGTCGATCAGGCCGGGCATCATGGTCTGGCCGCTGGTATCGATCACGGTCGCGCCCGCCGGGATCTTCACCTCTGCCGCCGGGCCGACCGCGACCACCCGTTCGCCCCGAATGACGATGGTGGCATTGTGCAGCGGCGGCACGCTGAGGCCGCTGATCAGCATGCCGCCGGTCAGCACGGTGGTTTTCGTTTCCTGGGCCATCGCCGAGACGGAGACCAATCCGACTGCAAGCACCGTCAGGCTGCGCCACAGGGCAGCAGCGATCCCCGAGCCGGCGCTGGCGGCCCTGGTCATCGTGCGTGCCGGACCGATATTCTTCTTCATGACCAATCCCCCATCGCCTTGCCCCGACATGCAGCCTGTGACCGATACCGCCGCTCAGCAAGCCTTAAAGTGCAAAGCGGAAGCCTGCGCGGAACGACCGCCCGATCGTGTCATACTGCCCGGCGGAAAGAGGTGAAGGCCGCTGTACAAGCGACGGCCATGGCCGAAACATCGCTGCGCGGTCAATTGGTCCAATAGACGTATTCCTGATCCTTCTTCCACGCCGCATTGAGCGGCACATCGATGCGGATCGCGGCTTCGAGCAGGCCGGGCCAGAGCGGCTTGGGCATTTGCGCATTCTGATCTTCGATCATCTTGCGCAACTGGGCGACACGCTGCGGTTCGCGCGCGGCCAGGTTGACGCGCTCGGCAGGATCACTCGCCAAGTTGAACAACCAGACTTGGTCAGGGCGCTTCGAAACTTGCAATTTCCAGTCGCCCGCACGCACCACGCGGTAGTCGCCAGAGCGCCAGAAGGTGATTTCGCGCTTCGGCCCGGCAGCGAGCAGGTTGAAGCTGTCCATCTTGCGATCGCCTGGCACGTTCGCACCGGTTGCTGCGGCAATCGTGGCAAACATATCAAGGTGCTGGGCAACATCGCTGCGGACCGTGCCCGGCGCGATCCTGCCCGGCCAGCGCATCATCATCGGCACATGAATGCCGCCTTCGAAGAATGTTCCCTTGTAACCGCGATAGGGCGTGTTGTGATCCTTGATGCCGGTATACCAGGCGCCGCCATTGTCGCTTGTGAAGATCACAAGAGTATTCTCGTCGAGCCCCGTGTCCTTCAGCTTTTGCATCACATCGCCGATCCGCCGGTCGAGTTGGCGCATCATCGCGCCATAGACGCGCTGGGTATGGTCCTTGATCTGCGGCAGCGCATCATAGTCACTCTTGAGCGCCTGCAGCGGGGTGTGCGGCGCATTGTAGGCGAGATACAGGAAGAAGGGTCGGTTCTTGTTGGCCTCGATCGCGGCCAGCGCATTGTCGGTGAAATAGTCCGTCAGATGGCCCTTTGGGCGAAAGCGCTGACTGTTTCCCCAGTAAACGGCATGGGGCAGGTTCGCCCATAAAAAGCGGTCGATTGGATCCCATGGCAGCTTCGCGTTGACGACCTGAGGGTCGTGTTCGGCCATGAAAAGATCTGCGCCCGAACGCATGCCAAGGCTTTCGTCAAATCCCTGCGACGTCGGCCGCAATGGTTCGGCCTCGCCCAGATGCCACTTGCCGATGTGGATCGTGTGATAACCTCTGGCTTTCAGGATTTCTGGCAACATGATCTGGTCGTGCGGCACACCCATGTCGGCATAGGCAGGCAGATCGTGGTTCAGCTCTTCATGATAGATCGGTGGGTAGGGTGAATTGCCACCACTGTGAGCCAGGTTTGAAGCAAGGGCGGCTGGAACGGCGGTAAACTCAAAACCGAAACGCGTCGGATAACGCCCCGTCATCAAGGCGGCGCGCGATGGCGAACAGGTCGCATTGGCGGCATAGCCGTTGGCAAAGCTAACCCCTTGCTTGGCAATGGCATCGATGTTGGGGGTCGGCACAGCGCCACCAGCAACGCCGCCGCCGTAGAGCGAGATGTCGTTCATCCCAAGATCGTCGGCGACAATCAGGATGACATTGGGCGGACGCTCGCCAGAAGGGGCCACCGCAGGACCCTGCGCCCAACTGATCGGGCGATTCTCTGCGATTGGCTCCCGCCATTCGCCGATGATGCCGGGAAGGTAGATCTTATACTGCTGAAAACCCAAATAGCCCGCGCCAACCAGCAGGGCCAAGGCGCCCAGCCACTTCATCGTGCGTGTCATCGTGGACCTCCGGGTTGAATCGCGGCAGGGCGCAGGGCGAGCAGCAGGAATAGAAGGATAACGGGGATCAAGATCAGGCTGGCATAATGTTCGGGTGGATGATGCACGCCCGGTTGCGCGCGGCCAACCCAGGCCGACCAACTGAGCAAACTGCGCTCCAGCAGGCTGACCAACAAAAACAAGGGCACCA
>JAIXPM010000018.1 GCA_027486275.1 Sphingomonadales bacterium
GTAGCTGTAGGGGATGGCGAGATCGATCTTCCTGATCCGCACTTCCAGCGTGTCGCCGGGTTCGGCGCCTTCGATGGCGATCGGCCCGGTGAGGATATGCCCGCCGGGCCCGCGCGCGGCGAGCGGCACGCCGTCGAACACGGCGCGCAATTCCGGTTCGATATCGTGCGGCGCAACCCCAGCCCGTTCCAGCGTGGTCGGGCTGTTGGTGAGCAGCGTGTGCATCACCACGGTATCCCCCGATCTGATGGTCAGCACCGGCTTGTCGGCGGCATCATAATGTCCCCACGCCACGGTTTGTGGGGTGGGCTTCAGATGATGGGTGGCGGCAAAAGCGGGGCCGGCAAGCACGAGAGCGGCGAGAAGAGGCAGGCGCATGGCGGTTTCCTTGGGCAGACCGCGCCACCCTTGCCCGCCGCGCCGCGCTGCGCAAGCGGGCAAACGGCCTGGCTCAGGCGCCGGCCATCTCCATCACCACGTCCCACTCGTCATCGGTGATCGGCACCACGGAAAGACGGAACTGGCGGAACATGGCCATGCCGGCCAGCCGCGGTTCGGCTTTCATTTCGGCGAGCGTGACGGGGCGCGGCATCGGGGCCTTGGGGCCAACCAGCACGGCCGGGAAACGGCCCTTGGGGTCGCTGGGATCGATGAAATGTTCGCCCACCACCTGCGCGATGCCAACGATGCACAGGCCTTCGTTCGAATGGTAGAAGAACAGCTCGTCACCAATCTTCATCGACCTGAGGTAGATCGCGGCCTGGTTGTTGCGCACGCCGTCCCACGCGGTCTGACCGTCCTTGTTCAGCTGTTCCCAGCTGTATTTAAAGGGTTCGGATTTCACCAACCAGCGCGCCATCTCAGAAAGCTCCTGCCCAGGCGTCCGGTTTGAAGCCGATCAGGGCAACGCCCTCCCCTTCAACGATTGGCCGCTTGATCATGCTGGGATTGGCCAGCATCAGCGCCATCGCCTTGTCAGCATCCAGACCCTGCTTGTCCGCATCGGGCAGCGCCTTGAAGGTGGTGCCGGCGCGGTTCAGCACCGCCTCCCACCCCCAGCGCGCCACCCATCGGGCGAGCGCATCGGCGGGGACGCCGGCCTTTTTGTAATCGTGGAATTCATGCGCCACGCCGGCAGCCGTCAGGAAGGTGCGCGCCTTCTTCACCGTGTCGCAGTTCGGAATGCCGTACAGTTGCAGCGCCATCGCCCGCCTCCTTTGCCCGGCGCCTCCATGCCAAGTCACAGGCCCGCTGCCAAGCCGGCGCGCATCAGGTCGCAGGCGTTGGGTGGATTCCGAAGCTGTCAATCAATCAGGGAACTGATGATCATATCGTTTGTAAAAGCCTTCGCAAGGAACGGATATGGGTAAAAGTCTCCTGCTCTTGCTGTTCGGTGTGCCAATACCGATCATCATCATCCTCTATTTCGTGTTTTTCCGTTGAATGAAAAACAGTAACGCTCATTCAGTGAAAGGAATATCCGATGGCCACCACTGAAAAATCGACGACAAAGGTTGACGCTATTGCTTTGCTGAAGGCGGATCATCGCACCGTGGAGGGGCTTTTCGCCAAATATGAAGCAGCCACCACCCGTGCGCAAAAGCGCACGCTGGCCACGCAGATCTGCACTGAACTCACCATCCACACCCGGCTGGAAGAGGATATCTTCTACCCAGCGTGCAAGGGCGTGGTTGATGCGGCGCTGCACGACGAGGCGCATGTGGAACATGATGCCGCCAAGCTGATGATCGCGGAAATCGCGCGCGGCAGCGGTGAGGACCAGTTCCACGACGCCAAGGTGATGGTGCTGAAGGAAGAAATCGCCCACCATGTCGGCGAGGAAGAACGCGCCGGGGTTGGCCTGTTTGCGCAGGCCAAAAAGGGTGGCCTTGATCTCGCCGAACTGGGCGCCCGCATGGCGGAGGAAAAGAAGCGGCTGACAGCCGATTACAAGGCCAACGGCCTGCCCATGCCGGATGCCACCACGCTGGTTGCGACCAGCATCGGCCAACTCGCGCCGGCCTGAACGAAACGCATGGGGCCAGGCCATGTGGCCTGGCCCCATGCGACACGCCGCCCGGCGCAAACGCAGAACAAAGCGGCTACACCGGTGCGCATGGAGATTGTCTGGTTCAAGCGCGACCTGCGCGTGCATGATCATGCACCACTGGCCTCCGCGTGCGCCAGCGGGCGGCCGGTGCTGCCACTCTACATCGTCGAGCCGGAACTGTGGCAGCAGCCCGATGCCAGCGGGCGGCAGTTCGCGTTTCTCGTTGAAAGCCTGACCGATCTGGACCGCAGCCTCGCCGCCCGCAGTGGCCGGCTGGTGGTGCGGATGGGCGATGCCGTGCAGGTCTTGCACGATCTCCATGCAGCGCACGGCATCACCGGCATCCACGCCCACCAGGAAAGCGGAAATCTTTGGAGCTTTGCGCGCGACAAGGCGGTGCGGCGCTGGGCACGGGGTGCCGGCGTGCCCATGCATGAAGCGCAGCAGCACGGCGTATGGCGGGCGCTGAACAACCGCAACGGTTGGGCGGCGCGGTGGGAGGCGATGATGCGTGAACCCCGACTGCCGGCACCGCAGGCGATCCATATGGCCGATGTCGCCAGCGAAACCTTGCCGGAAGCGGCAGCGCTTGGCCTGGCGCCAGACCCCTGCCCCGGCCGCCAGCGCGGCGGGCGGCGCGCAGGACTGGCCTTGCTGAGGAGCTTTCTGAGCGAACGCGGCCGGCCATACCGGGCGGCCATGTCTGCGCCCGACAGCGGGGCTGATCATTGTTCCCGTCTGTCACCCCATCTGGCGCTGGGCGCACTTTCGATGCGTGAAGTGCTGCACGCCGCCGCCGCCGCACGGCTCCGCTGGAAAGACGCTGGCGACACGCGCTTCACGGGTTCCATCGACAGTTTCATCAGCCGGCTGCACTGGCATTGCCACTTCATCCAGAAACTGGAAGACGCGCCGTGGCTGGAACAGCACTGCCTGCACCCGGCCTATGCCGCCCTGCCCGCCCATGATGCCGCGCGGCTGGCGGCGTGGGCGGAGGGGCGCACCGGCTGGCCGTTCGTCGATGCCTGCATGCGCAGCCTTGCTGCCACCGGCTGGCTGAATTTCCGGATGCGGGCGATGGTGATGGCGGTGGCGAGCTATCACCTGCGGCTGGATTGGCGGCACAGCGGCGCGGCGCTGGCACGGCTGTTCACCGATTATGAGCCAGGCATCCACTGGCCCCAGGTGCAGATGCAATCAGGCACCACCGGCACCAATATCCCGCGCATCTATAACCCCGTGAAACAGGGCCATGATCAGGATCCAGATGGAGACTTCATCCGGCGCTGGCTGCCGGAACTGGCGCACTTGCCGACGCCCCTTGTGCATGAGCCCTGGCTGGCCCAAGACGATAGGGTGATGCGCCCCGCATACCCGGCGCCGCTGGTTGATCATGAACAGGCGGCGCGCGAGGCCAAGGCCGCCATCACCGCCATCCGCCGCGATCCCGCGCACGGGGGCCCGGCCCGCGCCATTGTGGCCAAACACGGCAGCCGCAGGGCCGGCTTGCCAGACACCACCCGCCGACGCAAACCTGCAGCAGTGAACAACCAGGGCCAACTTGATCTGTGACCACAGAGGGCAACCCGATCACGCCCGCCGGCATGGCGGCCCTGCGCGCCCGTTACGAGCAATTGCTGCACACGGATCGGCCCGCCACCGTGGAGGTGGTGCGCTGGGCCGCTGGCAATGGCGATCGCAGCGAGAACGGCGATTATATCTATGGCCGCAAGAAGCTGCGCGAGATTGACCGGGAACTGGGCCA
>JAIXPM010000223.1 GCA_027486275.1 Sphingomonadales bacterium
ACGGCGGCGCGCGACGCCTATGATCGGTTCCAGCCGCAGGCGATGATCGTCGGTTCCAGCTGCACGGCTGAACTGATCCAGGATGATCCGCACGGCCTGTCGCTGACGATGGGGCTGCCCTGCCCGGTCATCCCGCTCGAATTGCCCAGCTACAGCCGCAAGGAAAATTGGGGCGCGTCAGAAACCTTCTACCAGATCGTGCGGACGCTGGCGGACAAGGAGCGCAAGCCGCTGCCGGCGGTGGGCGAGAACGGCCCGCGCCGGCCCCGCGCCAACCTGCTGGGCCCCACCGCGCTCGGCTTCCGCCACCGCGACGATGTTGCCGAAATCACCCGCCTGCTCGGCGATCTTGGCATCGATGTGAATCTGGTGGCGCCCATGGGTTCCAGTCCGGCCGACATTGCCGGCATCGGCGAGGCGGATTTCAATATCTGCCTCTATCCCGAAATTGCGGCGCAGGCCTGTTCGTGGCTGGAGCGCACATTCCGTCAGAAGACCGTGAAAACCGTGCCGATCGGTCTGCTCGCAACCCGCGAATTCGTCAGCGAAGTGTGCGCCGTGGCGGGGCTGCCCGTGCCCACCGATCTTGATCAAGGTCGCATGGGCTGGTGGTCGCGCTCGATCGATTCGACCTATCTCACCGGCAAGCGCGTCTTCA
Organism: Sphingomonadales bacterium; assembly: GCA_027486275.1. The sequence continues at coordinate 659 of JAIXPM010000223.1, forward strand.
TCTTTGGCGACGGCACCCATGCCGTCGCTGCCGCACGCGTGGCCAGCGAAGAACTGGGTTTCAAGGTTGTCGGCCTCGGTTGTTACAATCGCGAATTTGCCCGTGAAGTGCGCGCTGCGGCCGAGAAATATGGCGTCGAACCGCTGATCAGCGATGATTATCTGGCGGTGGAAGAAGCCATTGAAGCGGCTGCGCCGGAACTGGTGCTCGGCACGCAAATGGAGCGTCACATCGCCAAGCGCCTGCGGCTGCCCTGCGCGGTGATTTCGGCGCCCGTCCATGTTCAGGATTTCCCCGCCCGACACAGCCCGCAGATGGGCTTCGAAGGCGCCAACGTGTTGTTCGATACCTGGGTCCACCCGCTGGTGATGGGCCTGGAGGAGCATCTGCTCACCATGTTCCGCGAGGATTTCGAGTTTTCCGATGCGGCCGGGCCGAGCCACTTGGGCCATGCTTCGGCGCCTGCCGCTCACGCCGCACCGGCTGCCGAACAGGCAGAAGGCGAAGTTGCCACCATCACCGCACCCGCACCCGCACCTGCCGAAGAAGGCGGTTGGACACCGGAAGCCCTTGCGGAATTGGGAAAAATCCCGTTCTTTGTGCGCGGCAAAGCTCGCCGCAACACCGAGCGCTATGCTTCCGAGCATGGCGTGACCACCATCACCCGCGATACGCTGTACGAGGCAAAATCCCATTATGCGCGCTGATACCCCGCCATCGAAACAGGATCGGCCGGATCATTGCCATGTCGTGATTGTCACGCTCGACAACCATCTGTCGGGCGCGGTTGACCGGGCGCGCGTGCGTTTCCAGAAGATGGGTCTGCCGGTCTCGATCGGCTTTCATGCGGCGGCGGATTGGGACAAGCCGGGCAAGCTAGACGCCACCCGCGCGGACATTGCGCGCGCCGATATCGTCATCGTCACCATGCTGTTCCTTGATGAACAGATCCGCATGATCAAGGATGCACTCACCGCGCGCCGTGAGGAATGCGACGCGATGGTGTGCCTGATGAGCCAGTCCGACGTCGTGAAGATGACGCGGATGGGCGATTATCGCATGGATGCGCCGCCCAAGGGCCCGCTCGGCTGGCTGAAGAAGCTGCGTGGCTCTTCCAAGGAAGGCGCGCCCAACAGCGGCGCCGCCCAGTTGGCCGTTCTGCGCCGCCTGCCCAAACTGCTGAAGTTCGTGCCCGGCACCGCGCAGGACGTGCGGGCCTATTTCCTCACCCTGCAATATTGGCTGGCCGGAAGCGACGACAACGCCTTCCAGATGATCCAGGCGCTGGTCGATCGTTACGCCGATGGCCCACGCAAGGGTCTGCGCGGCAAGGCCAAGGTGGAAGCGCCGCAGGAATATCCGGAAGTCGGCGTTTATCACCCCGATCTGCCGCAGCGCATGTCGGAAAACCTGGCCGATCTGCCGTGGAAAAAGGACGCCGTCGGCACCGTCGGCGTGCTGATGCTGCGTTCCTATGTGCTGGGCAAGGACAGCAACCATTACGACGGCGTGATCCGCGCACTTGAATCGCGTGGCCTCAATGTCATCCCGGCCTTTGCCGGCGGTCTCGACCAGCGCCCGGCGATCGAAACGCTGATGATGAAGGACGGCAAGGCGACGGTTGATGCCGTCATCAACCTGACCGGCTTCTCCCTTGTCGGCGGCCCGGCGTACAGCGATGCCAAGGCGGCCGAGGAAATCCTCACCAAGCTGGACCGGCCCTATATTTCGGCGCACCCGGTGGAGTTCCAGACGCTGCAGCAATGGGGCGCCAACCGCCAGGGTCTGCTGCCGCTGGAGGCGACCATCATGATCGCCATTCCGGAACTGGATGGCGGCACCCAGCCGATGGTGTTCGGCGGCCGCAGCGATGCCGGCGGCGAAGCCTGCACCGGTTGTTCACGCGCCTGCACCTGGGCGGCGTCGGACGGCGTGCGCGCCATGCAATCATGCCCGGAACGCGCCGAGGCGATGGCCGACAAGATGCTGAAGCTGGTGCAACTGCGCCGCGCGGCCAACAAGGACCGCAAGCTCGCCGTCGTGCTGTTCAACTTCCCACCCAACGGCGGCGCGGCCGGCACGGCGCAATTCCTTGCGGTGTTCGATTCGTTGCACCGCACGCTCGTTCGGCTGAAGGCCGAAGGCTATGACGTGGAAGTGCCGGAGAATTCGGATGAGGTGCGCCGCCGGGTGATCGAAGGCAACGCCATGCAATATGGCCAGGAAGCCAATGTGCACGCCTTCGTGCCTGCCGATCGCATTGTCGCGACCGAGCCTTATCTGGCCGAGATCGAGCAGGAATGGGGCCCGGCACCGGGCAAGTTCCAGTCTGACGGCAAGAATGTGCTGATCACCGGCGCACAGTTCGGCAACATGTTTGTCGGCATCCAACCGGCCAACGGTTACGAAAGCGACCCGATGCGGCTGCTGTTCGATGGCCGCTTCGCACCGACCCACGCCTTCATGGCCTTCTATCGCTGGATCCGGAATGATTTCGGCGCGCACGCGGTCGTCCATTGGGGCACGCACGGCAGCCTGGAATTCATGCCCGGCAAGCAGACCGGCATGACCATGAGCTGCTGGCCGGAGCGCATCATCCAGGATTTGCCCAATATCTATCTTTATGCCGCCAACAACCCATCCGAAGGCGTGCTGGCCAAGCGGCGTTCAGGCGCGACTTTGGTGTCATACCTCACCCCGGCGTTGACCAATTCGGGCCTTTACAAGGGGCTTTCGGATATCAAGGCGAGCGTTGACCGCTGGCGCGCGACCGAGCCGGGCAGTTCAGACTTGCCGGGCCTGGAAGAGATCATCCGCGAACAGGCCGAGGCGATGGACCTTGATGGCAGCGATGTCTCCAAGCTCGCTGCCAAGCTTTATGAGATCGAGCAGGAACTGATCCCGCAGGGCCTGCACGTCTTCGGCGATGCCGAGGGCGAAGACGCCCGCATCGACATGCTGGCCGCCAGCGCCCAAGCGCGCGGTGAGATCATCGATCGCGACACCATCGCCAAGCTGATTCACGGCCGGATCGTGCCCAACACGCCGGTGCTGCGCGAACTTGCCAATCTGAACGCTGCCCTGTCGGTCAATCACGAGATGAACGGCCTGATCCGGGCGCTCGATGGCCGGTACGTGCCCCCGGTGGCGGGTGGTGACATTCTGCGTGATCCGGAAATCCTGCCGACCGGCCGCAACATCCACGGTTTCGATCCGTTCCGTCTGCCGTCGGCCTATGCCTGCAAGGATGGCACGGCCCAGGCCCAGCGTATCCTTGATCGCGCCCTGGAAGACGCCGGCAAACTGCCGGAAACCGTTGCCATGGTGCTGTGGGGTACCGATAACCTCAAGAGCGAAGGCGCGCAGGTCGCCCAGGCGATGGCGCTGATGGGTGCCAAGCCGCGCTTTGACAGTTACAACCGCCTTGCCGGGGCCGAACTCATTCCGCTTGAGCAACTCGGCCGTCCGCGGGTGGACGTGCTGGTGACTCTGTCGGGCGTGTTCCGCGATCTCTTGCCGCTGCAGACCAAGATGCTCGCCGAAGCCGCGCTGCTGGCATCCGAAGCCGAAGAGCCGCTGGAACTGAACTTCATTCGCAAGCACAGCCTTTCTTATCTGGAAGAACATGGCTGTGACATGGCCACCGCCAGTTTGCGCGTCTATTCCAACGCCGAAGGCAGCTATGGCGCCAACGTCAACCTGTTGATCGACAGCGGCGGCTGGAGTGATCCCAACGAACTGGCCGACACCTACGAGAAGCAGAAGGGCTATGCCTACGGCGTCGACGGCAAGCCCAAGCGTCAGCCCGGCCTGCTCGCCAGTGCACTGAAGACGGTCGATTGCGCCTACCAGAACCTGGAATCGGTTGAGCTGGGGATCACCACGATCGACCAGTACGTCGACACACTGGGTGGGATCAGCCGCGCCATCACCCGGGCCAAGGGCGGCGAGAGCGCGCCGGTCTATATCGGTGACCAGACGCAAGGATCTGGCAAGGTGCGCTCTCTGCAGGAACAGGTGGCACTGGAAACCCGCACCCGCACCCTCAATCCGGTGTGGATCGAGGCGCAGCTGAAGTACGGCTATGAAGGTGTGCGCCAGGTTGAAGCGGCGGTGACCACCACCACTGGTTGGTCGGCGACCACCGGTCAGGTCGACCCTTGGGTGTATCAGCGCATCAGCGAGACCTATGTGCTTGATGAAACCATGCGCCAGCGCATTGCCGAGATGAACCCGCGCGCTGCGGCCAAGATCGCCAACCGGCTGATCGAAGCGGCGGACCGCAATTTCTGGCAGCCGGATGCCGAGACGATGGCCGCCCTGCAGGCCGCCACCGACGCGATTGAAGACCAACTCGAAGGCGTAGCCCCCGCCGGTTCCCTGGCGGCGTAAGGAGAAGCGCAATGACGCTCATCATCGACAAGACCCGCAAACTGGGCCCAGGCGACGGCGAAGGCAGCGTGCAGGTCGCGCTTGATCCGAGCCAGAAGATCGAGGGCGCCAAGGTTTTCGCCGTTTATGGCAAGGGCGGCATCGGCAAGTCCACCACCTCGTCCAACCTGTCGGCGGCCTTCTCGCTGCTCGGCCAGCGCGTGCTGCAGATCGGTTGCGATCCCAAGCACGACAGCACCTTCACGCTGACCAAGAAACTGATGCCGACGGTGATCGACGTGCTGGAACAGCATGAGTTCCACCACGAGGAACTGCGGCCGGAGGATTATATGTTCGAAGGCTTCAACGGCGTGATGTGCGTCGAAGCCGGCGGGCCGCCGGCCGGCACCGGCTGCGGCGGTTATGTTGTTGGCCAGACGGTGAAATTGTTGAAGCAGCACCATCTGCTGGAAGACACCGATGTGGTGATCTTCGACGTGCTGGGCGACGTGGTGTGCGGCGGCTTTGCAGCGCCCTTGCAACACGCCGAACGCGCCATCGTGGTGACCGCCAATGATTTCGACAGCATCTTCGCGATGAACCGCATCATGGCCGCCATCCAGGCCAAATCGAAGAATTATGAAGTGCGGCTGGCTGGCTGCATCGCCAATCGTTCGGCCAACACCGACGAGATCGACCGGTTCAGCGCCGCCACCGGGATTGATCGGCTGGCGCAATTCCCCGATCTGGATGCCATCCGCCGCAGCCGCCTGAAAAAATGCACCATCTTCGAAATGGACGAGTCGCCGGAAATCCTGGCCGTGCAGAATGAATACAAGCGCCTTGCTGCGCTGCTCTGGGCCGGCGTGGAGCCGTGCAAGGCCGTGCCGATGAAGGATCGCGAAATCTTTGACTTCCTGGGGTTTGAATGAACGCCCACACGCCGAAGCAGGCTGCCGGCTGGGACGCCAAGCGCTCCAAGCTGGAAACCTATTTCGACCGCACGGCGCTGGATGCCTGGGCGGCGATGACCAGCGATGCGCCGGTGTCGAAGATCCGGGCCACGGTGCGGGCCGGCCGGCAGGAAATGCGCGACACGCTGCTGAGTTGGCTACCGCAGGACTTGAGCGGCCGCCGTATCCTTGATGCGGGCTGCGGCACCGGCATGCTGGCTATCGAAGCCGCTCGCCGCGGTGCCGAGGTGGTGGGCATCGATGTGTCGCCGCAGTTGATCGAGATCGGCAAGGAACGGCTGCCCGAAGATTTTAGGGCCAAGATCTCGCTCCACGCCGGCGACATGCTGGATGCCAGCTTCGGCCAGTTCGATCATATCGTCTCGATGGACGTGCTGATCCATTATGAAAGCGATCAGATCGCGGCCGCCACGGCCAAGCTGGCTGAACGCACCCGCCATTCGATGCTGTTCACCTTCGCGCCCGGCACGCCGCTGCTGCGCACGGCGCGGGCCATCGGCCAGTTCTTTCCCAAGAGCGACCGCTCGCCCAGCATCATCCCGGTGGCCCATGATCTGTTGAAGGCCCGGCTTTCGCGCAGTGTGCCGCAGGCCAAGCTGGGCCGCGATCAGCGCATCAGCCGGGGTTTTTACACCAGCCACGCCCAGGAGGTGCTGCTGGGATGAGCGACTTGAGCAAGAGCAGGGCGAAACTTCCTGCCTGGAGAACGGCAAATCATTTCATTGCTGTTAGCTTCTGCTCTACCCACGGCCGTGGCCGGCATGCTATGACCCTCTTTCGGGAGTCATTTTCCAACCCGCAGGCGCGGCGGGGTTCGGTTTTCTTGTTTCGCGCCAGTTCGCCGCAGATGGGGCATCTTGTGACGAACAGCATCTTTGAGGGGAGACGCCTCGCATGACGAATGTGCATCTGGTTGGTGGCCTGGATATCGCAGAGCTCACCTTTTTCGCCTTCTTCCTGTTTTTCCTTGGGCTCGTTTGGTATCTGCGCGGCGAGGACCGCCGCGAAGGCTATCCGGTCGAGGATGATCTGACCGGCGCAGCCCATGGCGGCACCGAACCGCTGTTCTTCAAGCCGCCGAAAAGCTTTACGCTGCCGCACGGCCTGGGTGTTGTGACCACGCCGACAGCCAACGATCGCGACGAACTACCGAGCAATGTGCTGCCGCGGGTTTGGCCGGGTGAACCGCTCGACGTAACTGGGGACAAACTCACCTCCGGTCTTGGCCCGGCCTCGATCGCCCAGCGCGCCGATCGCCCCGATCTCGACATGCATGGCGAGCCGCGCATCGTGCCGCTGCGCATGATCAAGCACCCGGTCGACGTGCACGCCAACGACGTCGATCCGCGTGGTCTGCCGGTTTATGGCCTCGATTCCGGCAAGGCCGGCACGGTCAAGGAACTGTGGATGGACCGCGCCGAATCTTGCCTGCGCTATCTGGAAGTGGATCTGGCTGGCGGCGCCGGCACTGTGCTGATGCCGATCACCATGGCCCGCGTGTCACGCGGCGGTGTCGTGACTGATGCCATCACTGGCGCGCAGATTGCCGGCGTGCCGCGCACCAAGTCGGCCGATCAGGTTACCCTGCTCGAAGAAGAGAAGATCCAGGCCTATTATGGCGCTGGCTATCTGTGGGCGACCCCCGATCGGGCCGAACCGCTGATCTGATCCGGTTCCCGGCAGAACCAGCGGCAAGGCTGGGGGGTCTGGGCCGGCACTGGAACGGAAAGACGGAGCTTTTTTTCGTGTCGATGGAATATGAGAACGAGCCAATCCCGGGTCTGCCCGGGCGGCTGCCGCCAGGGGAAACGATCCTGTGGCAGGGCACGCCTGATTGGCGCGGCGTGGCGCGTGGTGTCTTCCACACGCGCCTCGTTGCCGTCTGGTTCGTGATTGTTGCCAGCCTGGCCTTCGTGGCCGGCGGCACCGGTGTGGTGGGCGCGGCCACTACCTTGGCAGTTGCCTTGCTTGGCCTGGGCGTGCTGGCGGTGCTGGCAAGGGCGCAGGCGAAATCCACCATCTACACGCTCACCAACAAGCGCGTGGTGCTCCGCTTTGGCGTGGCGCTGCCGAAATGCGTGAACGTGCCACTGTCACTGGTGGGCAAAGCCGATGTCAAGCCGGCCGGCACCGGCATGGTGGATGTCTCGCTCACGCCCACGGTGCGGTTCCCGTTGGCCTATCTGCAGATGTGGCCGCACGTGCGGCCGTGGAAATTCGGTTCGCCGCAGCCGATGTTGCGATCCGTCCCGGAAAACTTCGTGCCACAGCTCGCCGATGCGCTGGCCAAGGCCGATCCGGACCGCGTTGCGGCAAACACGGATGCTGTGCCGGCCCCGGCCATGGTAGGGGCAGCAGCATGAGTGGTGAATTCACCAACGAACGCTTCCCCAAATCGGCGCTCTATGCCGCCGGTGCTTTGATTGCCATTTCGATCATTACGGTGGGCAGCATCCGGCTGGGTGTGCTGCCGGCCCCAGAAACCGCGCCGCAATCGCGGGAACGGCGGCAAGTGGCGGTGCAGGTCGCCCGCGAGTTCCGTTTCGAAGACCGCGCTGATGGCGCGTTGCTGGTCACCGATGTGGCGGCCGGCAGATTGGTGTTCATCTTCCCGCCGGGCAGCAACACCGGTTTCATTCGCGGCGTCATGCGCGGCATGATGCGCGAACGCCGCCTGAAGCAGGTTGATCGCGCTGGATCGGTGACAGTGGCGCAATGGGCCGATGGCGCCCTGACGCTAACCGACACCTCCACCGGGCGCATCCTTGAACTGGGAAGTTTTGGCAGCACCAACCGCGCCGCCTTCGCGCAATTGCTTGTCCCCTATCAGCCTGGTGGCAGCGGCGTGCCGGATCAGCCGATCATTCCGAAAGCACCGGTGCAATCGTCGATGCCGTTTCTGGCGGGAGGTGCCTGATGGGCCTCTTCACCCGCGATCGTCTTGATACCCAGTGCACGATCGAGATCGAGCACACGTTCGACAACCTGCACGCGCATGTCGAACTGGATGGTGATATCGAACTGGGCCCGGGTGATCAGGTGAAGGTGCACGGTGCCGCGGTGAAGCTGCCATTTGGTGAGCGTCTCACCCTGCGCCGCCCGGTAACGGTGTGGAAAGCCACCCCCTTTGGCCGGCTGTGGACCAGGATGAAGGCCCAGTTGGAATTGACCGAACTCTACGAAATCACCTTCAGCTCGGAGAAGCCGTGATGAACGCAATCACCCCCATAAAGGCCGGCGGTGAAATCACCAAGGACGATGCGCTGGCGATTGCGCGCCAGGATACCGTGCTGAGCCCGCGTTTCTACACCACCGATTATGACGCGATGGACAAGATCGACGTATCGGGTGTGCGCGCCGAGTGGGACAGCCTGATCGACGAGATGAACGCCGATCCCAACAAGAAGCATTTCAAGCGCACGCCGGAATTCGACGGCGTGATCGCGGCCATGGATCCGGAACTGAAGCCGGAGTTCATTGATTTCCTGGTCTCGTCGATGACGTCGGAATTTTCCGGCTGCATCCTGTACGCCGAGATCACCAAGCGCATGAAGAACCCGGATGCCAAGGCGCT
>JAIXPM010000281.1 GCA_027486275.1 Sphingomonadales bacterium
GGCTGGGTGTCACGACGATGCTCAGACGGGGCCAAAGCCAACGAGGGAGTTGCTGCTATGAGTAAGTTTCTGAAGACCGCGATCGCCGCTGCTGCGCTCGCCATGATGCCGATGGCCGCACAGGCCGCCTCGACCGTGTCTATCGTCAGCTTCACCGCCAATCAGGCCGGTCCGAACCTGAACTATGTTGACAATGGCGCTGCCGGTTGGACTCTGTCGACCGTCTCGCCGAAGAGCGTGCTGGTTACGCTGGAAGATTTCTCCGGCAACTTCGTGTCGGGCGTCGCGGCCAACCTGTCGTTCAGCGGCACCGGCACCAGCTTTGCCGTGAACACCTCGGGCAGCCTGTGGTCGCAAGCGTTCACCGGTGGCACCGTGTCGTTCACCAACACTGCCGCCTTCGTTCTCGGCTCGACCTTTTATGCGGCTGGCTCGAACATTCTGACGCTCAGCTTCACCGGCGGTGAACTGTCGGCGAACGTTCCTGGCACGGCCGGTAATGCGCTGGTGTCGATCCCGGGTGATGGCTTCTCGAACGTGTCGAGCGATTTCCTGAGCTTCCCGCCGATCCAGCTGACCGACTTCTCGATCAGCCTCGCCAACGTGGTTCCGGGCTTCACCTTCACGCCGGGCGGCCTTGGCAGCCAGGCCAATGCTCGCTTCCAGAACTTCAACGCGCGCGGTTCGGGTGACTTCACCGCCACCGTGCCGGAACCGTCCACCTGGGCGATGCTGCTGCTGGGCTTCGGTCTGGTCGGCTTTGCCCGCCGTCGTCAGGTCGCTGCTGCGGCCTGATCGGGTTCGCTTGGGGTCAGGCCCGTGTGTCGGCAATGCCGTCACGAGGGCCGGGCCTGACCCTGAGTTTTCTGCCTGCCAATTGCTGATGGTCGCCCGGCAGTGGCAGAATTACAAAAATGTATAAAAAGTTAACAAATACCTAATTCAAGTTGCATCGTGGTCATACTTTATTGATGGTCATGAACATGACGTCGGGGGGCGACTCGCTTCCCACCAATGCGAGGGCAAACATCATGAAACTCGGTACAATCATTGCCGCTGCGGCGATCGCTGCAAGCGCGCTGCCGGCCACTGCGGCCGTTCCGCTGGTGAACTCGCCGATCACGGTCACGACGGCTGATGTGGGCAAGGCCTTCACCTACAATTTCAACGGCATCGTTGATGAGGTCGAACAACCTGGCCTCGCGGCTGCGATCACTTTTACGCTGACTGGCTTTGTCGGCAATGCGTGGACTTTCTCGGCGGCCATCAACAACAATTTGCCAAACACGCCGGTTGCCGGTCGGATCACAAGCTTTGGCTTCAATAGCATGCCCGATATTGCGGCAGTGACGCCGTTGTCTGGGCCGTTCATGGAAGCGCAACTCAACGGCAGTTTCCCGCAGACTGGTGGTGGGACCACGATTGATTTCTGCCTTGAGGATCAAGCGGGCGGCGGTTGCGGCGGCGGAGGAAACGGCGTGTTCAACAACACGTCAGCCCTCCAGACGTTCACGCTGACCCTCGCCGGTTCACCCACGACGTCGGCGACCTTCAACAACTTCATTCTCCGTTGGCAGTCGGTAGCCGGTAATTTCCAGGGCACCTCCGGCATCGGCATGGGCACCGGTGGTGGTGGCTTTGATCCGGGCGGTGGTGAGGTGCCGGAACCGGCGACCTGGGCCATGTTGCTCACCGGTTTTGGCCTGGTCGGCTTTGCCGCCCGCCGTCGCCGCGGCGCGCTGAGCGTTTCGGCCTGATCAAGCGCTGATCGAAATTTGGCCGGTCTCCAATCGGGGGCCGGCCTTTTTCGTTGTCGCGGCTTGCCGCCTTCGGGCGCGTTATGCACGCGCAGGTCTTGCAAAAGCGCCAGCCTCGCGCCATCGCAGCAGATCTACGCACAAACAGGGGCAATGCGATGGTGACGATGCGATCGATGGTGGCAGTGGCGGCTTTGCTGGCGGGCACGTCACCCGTGCTGGCTGCCGAAGCGCCGCTCACTGCCCTTGCCGCCGGCGTGAGCGAGGCCGAGTTGAAGGCCAGCATCACCGCGCTGGTGGGTTTCGGCACCCGCCATTCGGCCAGCGACACCACCAGCCCGACCCGCGGCATCGGCGCCGCCCGCCGCTGGACCGAAAGCCGCTTTCAGGCGTTCAGCGCTGCCTGCGGCAATTGCCTGACCATTGAAAAGCCCGCGCAGGTGTTCACCGGCGATCGCCTGCCCAACCCGACCGAGATCGTGGACGTGCTTGCCATCCAGCGTGGCACCACCGATCCGGACCGGTTCATCATCATTTCCGCTCATATCGACAGCCGCAACAGCGATCCCAACGATGCCAAGGGCGATGCGCCAGGCGCCAATGATGATGGCAGCGGCACCGCCGCCGTGATCGAAGCGGCGCGCGTGCTTTCGCAGCACAAGTTCCCCGCCACCATCGTCTATGCCGTGCTGTCGGGCGAGGAGCAGGGACTGAACGGCGGCAAGGTGCTGGCCGATTACGCCCGCGCTAAGGGCTGGGTGGTTGAAGCCGACCTGAACAACGACATCATTGGGAACAGCACCGGCATTGGTGGCATGAAGGATTCGGGCCATGTCCGCGTGTTTTCGGAAGGCACCAAGGCCGTGGAAAGCGCCGCTCAGGCCAACCGCCGCCGCTACAACGGGGGTGAGAATGATTCGCCCAGCCGCAACGTGGCGCGCTTCCTCGACCGCCTTGCCGATCACAACATCGATGGCCTGGATGTGAAGATGATCTATCGCACCGACAGGTTCGGCCGCGGCGGCGATCAGACCCGTCTGCTGGAAGAAGGCTATCCGGCGGTGCGCATCACCGAGTCCGTGGAACATTATGACCGCCAGCACCAGAATGTGCGGGCGGAAAATGGCCGCTCCTATGGCGATCTCATCCCCGGCGTCGATTTCCAGTATCTCGCCAAGGTGACCAGGTTGAACGTGGCCGGCCTGGCCGCGCTGGCCCGCGCACCGATGCCGCCGGCCGTCACCATCCAGCGCGACGCCGGTTCCAATACCAAGGTGAGCTGGGCCCCGGTGAAGAATGCTGCCGGCTACAAGATCTGGTGGCGCGACACCACCGCGCCGCAATGGCAATACAGCCGCTCCGCCGCGGCCGCTGCCACGTCGCTGGTGCTGGAACATGTGTCGATCGATGATTGGCTGTTTGGCGTTGCCGCCGTGGCCGCCGATGGCAGCGAAAGCCCGATCGCTTATCCGGGCGACGCCGGCAACTTCATCAGCAACCCGCCGTTCCCGTCGCCGCAACCGCGGCCCTGAAGCTGTTCCCTTCACCCCGGCGAAAGCCGGGGTGAGGTGATGGGTCAAGCCCCGGCTATAACCGGGCGACCGATCAACGCCGCCGCGTCCGGCGCCAGCATCCGCGTCTGTCCGGTAATCGGGTGGCGAACGGCGAGCAAATTCTGATTGCGCGCGAGCAGCAGCCACCACTGGCCGTCGCGGGTGAGCAGCAGCGCCGGCCTGCCCGCCACCAGATCGCCGGTCAACAGCGGCTCTGCCGGCGAAGGTGGCGCGCCTGCTTCCCAGACGATTTCAACCATTGTTTCCTGATCATCGTCGTTGGCATCGGTCCACGCGCCGGCAACGGCCAGTAGCGCGTCGCGGCCGGTGCGGGCGCCGATGCGGGCCGCCACCTGGTCGGGCGTGAAGCGCACGCCGCGCGCTTGCCAGCAGGTGATGAGCGCCGCCACCAGCGGATCGGCCGGCTCTGCCCGCGCTGGATAGGCGAGCAACAGCGGCAGGGCCAGCAGGATACGGCGATTGATCATGCCAGCAGCCTAGCCGGCTCGGCCCTATCCTGCTAGGCGGCGCGCATCATGTTGTCTGTTCAAAACCTCACCGTTCGCCTTGGCGGGCGCGCCATCATTGACGGCGCCAGCGCCACGCTGCCGCCACGCGGCTGTGTTGGCCTGATCGGCCGCAACGGCGCCGGCAAATCCACGATGATGAAGGTGATGGCCGGCACCATCGATCCGGATGGCGGCAGCATCGAACGGCCGCGCGGCACCCGGCTGGGCTGGCTGAAGCAGGAAGCCCC
>JAIXPM010000131.1 GCA_027486275.1 Sphingomonadales bacterium
CGAGGTCACGCGGGCGCACGGCGGTGGTGAGGTGGCCGGTGAGCGCCAGATCGCAATCAATGCCGTGCCGCGCCACCAGATCGACCACGAGATCGCGGGCCGACAGGGCGAGGTGGAACAGCGCGCCGCCCTGCTCCGCGCCGAAGCGCGCCACCAGATCGGCAGCGCCCAGCCGCAGGCCCGGAATGATCTGCCCGCCGTTGCGGCCCGAAGCGCCGTGGCCGATGCGGCCGGCTTCCAGCAGCACCACGCTGGCCCCGCGCTGCGCCAGGTGGAGCGCCGCCGAAAGCCCGGTGGCGCCGCCGCCGATGATGGCGACATCGGCCTGGAAATCGCCGGCCAGCGCAGCATGCGGCGGGCTGGCGTGGGCCGTCGCCGCATACCAGCTCTGGTCGAAGGCGAGGCTGTCGTTCACACCTTCAACAACAGGTGGTCCCGCTCCCAACTGCTGATCACGCCCTGGAAGGCTTCGAGTTCGGCGGCCTTGATGGAGGTGAAGCTGCGGAAGAAATAGTCGCCCAGCAGCGCCCGCACCGGATCACAATCGTTGAAGCGTTCCAGCGCTTCTTCCAGGCTGCGCGGCAGGGTGCGTTCGAAATTATAAGCGTTGCCCGAGGTTTTGGGCGATGGTTCCAGCTCCTCGGTCATGCCCAGATAGCCGGCAACCAGCGTGGCGGCCATGGCCAGATAGGGGTTGGCATCGGCGCCGGGAAGGCGGTTTTCAACGCGGCGGTTGTGGCGATCGGTGATCGGCACGCGCAGGCCGCAACTGCGGTTGTCGCTGCCCCATTGCACATTGATCGGCGCGCCATGATCGGGCCGCATGCGGCGGAAGCTGTTGACATTGGGGGCGAACATCGGCGCCAGCGCCGGCAGATACCCCTGCAGCCCGCCAACGAAATGACGGAACAGCGGCGCATCGCTGCCATTGGCATTGGCAAACAGATTATGGCCATCGTCCACCGCCACCACCGATGTGTGCAGGTGCATGGCGCTGCCCGGCTGATGTTCCATCGGCTTGGCCATGAAGGTGGCATAGACGCCGTGTTTCAGCGCCACCTGCCGCACGATGCGTTTGAACAGCATCACCTGATCGGCCACCCGCACCGGATCGCCGTGGACGAAATTGATCTCCAGCTGGGCAGTGCCGGCTTCGTGGATCATCGTGTCGAGGTTCAGCTCGGCGGCCTCGGCATATTCGTAGATCGCCTCGATCAGGTCTTCATGCTCGGTGATGGCTTCCAGGCCATAAGGCTGGGACGAGGTTTCGGCGCGGCCGGAACGGCCGGCCGGCGGGGTGAGCGGGATATCGGGATCGGGATTGGGCGCAGTGAGATAGAATTCCAGTTCCGGCGCCATCAACGGCTTCCAGCCGCGTTCCTCACACAAGGCCACCACCCGTTTCAGCAGATGCCGCGGCGAGGAGGCCCAGGGCGTGCCATCGGCGTGATGCGCATCGGCAAAAACATAGGCGGTGGGTGTCTTGAAGCCCGGCGCCACGCACAGCGTCGTGGGATCAAGGCGCAGCACCATGTCGGGATCGGTAAACGCCTCCACATGCTCATCAACATCGGCATATTGGCCGGTGATCGTCAGCGAGAAGATCGACGATGGCAGGCGCAGCGCGTTGTTGCGGGAGAACTGCACCAGTTTGGCGGCCGGGAACACCTTGCCACGCAGCACGCCGTTCATGTCGGGCACCAGGCATTCCACTTCGGAAATGCCCTTGTCGCGAACCCAGTCACCAATATCGGCCATGTCCGTTCCTCTACAGTGCGCGCAACACCGGTTCAGCCTCGTCCAGCGCGGCGGCGATGATGCCGATCATGCGATCGATCTCGGCATGGGTGATGATCAGCGGCGGGCTCATCACGATCGAATCCTTCACGCCGCGCACCATCAAGCCATTGGCAATACAGATATCCCGTACCACGATTCCGGCCTTGCCGCCCCCGCCAAAACGCCGATTGGTGCCCGGTTCGGCCACGATCTCCACCGCGCCGATCAGGCCCAGGCTGCGCGCTTCGCCCACCAGCGGATGCCGGGCCAGTTCGGCCAGCCGCTGCGCCAAATAAGGCCCGGTGTCTTCCCGGGTGCGGCGGACGAGATCCTCGCGCTCGATGATCTCGAGATTTTTCAGCGCCACCGCCGCGGCGGTCGGGTGGCCGGAATAGGTGTAACCATGCACGAAATCATCCGGGTTGGACTTGATCGCCGCCACGATGAAATCGGCGACACCCACCGCCGAGATCGGCAGATAGCCGGACGAAAGCCCCTTCGCCATCGTCACCAGATCGGGCGTGATGCCATAATGCTGGTGGCCGAACCATTGGCCCAGCCGGCCGAACCCGCAGATCACCTCGTCACAGCAAAGCAGGATGCCATATTTGCGGCAGATGGCTTCAACGCGGGGCCAGTAGCCGGCGGGCGGGATGATGACGCCCCCAGCTCCCTGCACCGGCTCCCCGATGAAGGCCGCGACATTCTCCGGCCCGGCGGCAAGGACGGCATCTTCCACTTCTTGCGCGGCGCGGGCGGCGAAGGCGTCTTCGCTCTCATCGAAACCGTCGGCGAACTTGTAGGGCTGCATCACGTGCACGAAGCCGGGCAACAGCGGGCCACCTTGCGCGTGCATCGGCGCCATGCCGCCCAGGCTCATGCCGGCGATGGTGGAGCCGTGATAGCCGTTGACGCGGCTGATGATCACCTGCCGTTGCGGTTCACCCTTCACCTGCCAATAATGGCGCGCGGTCCGGATCAGCGTGTCGATCGCCTCGCTGCCGGAGGAATTGAAGAAGATGTGGGAGAAATGGCCGCCGAGCAGCCCGGAAAGCTTGGCGGCAAGCTCCACCGTGGGTGGCGCCACCGTCTTGAAGAAGCTGTTGTAATAGGGCAGCTCAAGCATCTGATTATAGGCGGCTTCGGCCAGTTCGGTGCGGCCATAGCCAACATTCACGCACCACAGCCCGGCCATGCCATCGAGCAGGCGCACCCCGTCGCCATCGATGATATTGCAGCCTTCACCCCGCACGATGATGCGGCTGCCGCCCATATCCTCCACCGCCTGCCAATCCTGTTGCGGGGGCAGGTGATGGGCGACATCCAGCCGCTTGAGTTCGGCGATGTCGTAATTGCGGGTCATGGCGTCGTCTCCGGGTGCTGGCCGCGCAGGGCGCGCCCAAGAATATGAAAGAAGGTGGCGGCATCAGCATCGCTGTCGGCGGTCCATTCCGGGTGCCATTGCACGGCCAGCACGGGGGCAGCGCCGATGCGAGCGGAGACCGCCTCCACCATGCCGTCGGGCGCCACAGCTTCGACGGCGAGGCCGTCACCCAGCCGGGCAATGCCCTGATAGTGGACGCTGTTGACATGCAGTGCCATCCGGCCGTGCGCGCGCGCCAGCAGGCCGCCGGGGGTAAGCGCCACATCATGGCGATGATCGAACATCTCCATGAAACCCACATTATCAGGCGCGTGGTGGTCTCTAACCTCACGAGTCAGCGTACCGCCCAACGCGACATTGATTTCCTGCAGCCCGCGGCAGATGCCGAACAGCGTCTTGCCCCGCGCCAGCACGGCCTTCACCAGCGCCGCCATCATCGCATCACGGCCGGGATCGAAGGGCGGATCGCCCCCATGCGCCTCGCCATAAAGCATGGGCTGCACGTTCGACGGGCTGCCGGTGAGCAGCACACCGTCCAGCCGGTCGATCACCTCTTCCGCCGTCATCAGATCGGGCAGCGCCGGCACCAGCAGCGCGGCACAATCGGCATGGCGCATGGCCGCCGTCACATAACGGTTCATCACCGC
>JAIXPM010000120.1 GCA_027486275.1 Sphingomonadales bacterium
AACGGCGCGCAGGTGGCGCTCCAGATAATTGCCGCTGTTCACCGACAGGGTGGAATCATCGACCGGCGCGCCATCGGAAATCACCATCAGGATGCGGCGGTCTTCGTTGCGGGCCACCAACCGGTCGTGCGCCCACAACAGCGCCTCGCCGTCGATATTCTCTTTCAGCAGGCCTTCACGCATCATCAGGCCCAGATTCTTGCGCGCGCGCCGCCACGGCGCATCGGCCTGCTTGTAGACGATATGGCGCAAGTCATTGAGCCGCCCCGGCTTGGCCGGACGGCCAGCCTGCAGCCACGCCTCGCGGCTCTGCCCACCCTTCCAGGCCCGAGTGGTGAAGCCCAATATCTCGGTCTTGACCGCGCAACGTTCCAGCGTGCGCGCCAGGATGTCGGCGCAGATGGCGGCGATGGAGATCGGCCGGCCGCGCATGGAGCCACTGTTGTCGATCAGCAGCGTCACCACTGTGTCGCGGAACTGGGTGTCGCGCTCGATCTTGTAGCTGAGGGCATGGGCCGGATTGGTGACGATGCGCACCAGCCGGGCGGCATCCAATATGCCTTCTTCCTGATCGAAATCCCAGCTGCGGTTCTGCTGGGCCATCAGGCGGCGCTGCAGCCGGTTGGCCAGCTTGGTGACCGCCGATTGCAGCGGGATCAGTTGCTGATCGAGATAGGCGCGCAGCCGGGTCAATTCCTCGTCGTCACACAGCTCGGCAGCGCCCACCACTTCGTCATGCTTGGTGGAATAGGCCTTGTACTCGAATTCCGGCGGCAGATCGGAAAGCGGCATGTTGGGCCGCCACGGCATCATGCCGTCCTGGCCCTCTTCGCCCATTTCCGCGTCCGACACCTGATCGGTGTCCATCTCGACTTCGCGTTGCTCGGCGCCCTCGGGCGCGTCCGACGAATCCTCGGAACGGGTTTCGGTGGACTGGTCCTGGCCACCGCCGTCGTCCTGTTCCTGATCTTCGCTGTCTTCGCCGGGCTGTTCTTCCTCGTCCTGCCCGTCGCTTTCCTCGGTCTCGTCGCTGGCCTCGTCGGGATCGGCGCCCAGGCCCAGATCGGCGAGCACATGGCGGATCAGCTGCGCAAACGCCGCCTGATCATCCATGTTGGCGGCAAGCGCATCCAGATGCGTGCCGGCCTGCGCCTCAATGTGCCCGCGCACCATGTCCACCGCCTGTTGGGCGGCGCGCGGCACGTCGGCTCCGGTCAGCCGTTCGCGCACCATCAGGCTGATGGCGCTGGCCAGCGGCACTTCCTCGGCAGTGCGGGCGCGCACGATCGGATCGGTGCGCACGCGCATTTCGGTCATGCGATCGAGGTTGCGCGCGACCCCGGTCATCTCGGCTGCGCCCAGCGCTTCGAACCGCGCCTGTTCCAGCGCATTCCAGATGTCGCGCGCCAGCCCCGATTCCGGCTGCTCCGCCCCATGCAGCTTGGGATCGTGGAAGCGGCGTTTCAGCGCGAAACTGTCGGCCCAGCCGCGCACTTCGGCCACCTGCTCAGCCGGCAGGGCGCGCGCCGGCTGCGGCACGCGGGCCTGATCACCGAAACATCCCGGCTTGTCGGCCGTGTAAGCCAGCTCCATCCCCGGCGCATGGCCCAGCGCCCGCATGGTCGCGGCCACCGCCTGGCGGAAATCCTCGATGGGGCTGGTTTCAGCCATTCCCTACTTCTTCGCCTTCACCGCGATGCTTTCCGGCAGATCCTCGCCGAACACGCGCTGATAATATTCGGCCACGATGCTGCGTTCGGCCTCGTCGCACTTGTTCAGGAACGACAGGCGGAAGGCAAAGCCGACATTGTTGAAGATCACCGCGTTCTGCGCCCAGGTGATCACCGTGCGCGGGCTCATCACCGTGGAGATGTCACCGCCCATGAAGCCGGCGCGGGTCATGTCGGCCACGCGCACCATGTTGGACACGGTCTTGCGGCCGGCCTCGGTGTCGAATTCCTTCACCTTGGCGGTCACGATGGCGCTTTCGGTGTGGTGCGGCAGATAATTCAGCGTGGTGACGATGCTCCAGCGGTCCATCTGGCCCTGGTTGATCTGCTGGGTGCCATGATAGAGCCCGGTGGTGTCGCCCAGGCCCACGGTGTTGGCGGTGGCAAACAGCCGGAACCATGGGTTGGGACGGATCACCCGGTTCTGATCGAGCAGGGTCAGCTTGCCTTCCACTTCCAGCACGCGCTGGATCACGAACATCACGTCCGGGCGGCCGGCGTCATATTCGTCGAACACCAATGCCGTCGGAGTCTGCAGCGCCCACGGCAGCAGGCCTTCGCGGAATTCGGTCACCTGCGCGCCGTTGCGCAGCACGATGGCATCCTTGCCGATCAGATCGATGCGGCTGATGTGGCTGTCGAGGTTGATGCGCACGCACGGCCAGTTCAGCCGCGCCGCCACCTGCTCGATATGGGTGGATTTGCCGGTGCCGTGATAGCCCTGCACCATCACGCGGCGGTTGAAGGCAAAGCCGGCAAGAATGGCCAGCGTGGTGTCTGGGTCGAACACATAGGCCGGATCCAGATCCGGCACGCGATCATCCTTCACCGAAAAGGCTGGCACAGCCATGTCGATATCGACGCCAAACACCTCGCGGGCGTCCACCGTGGTGTCCGGCGCATTCATCGCCACCGGCGGGGTTTCGTGCATATCGCTCACGTGTTGTTCGACTCCGTCTTGTATCCGGCTGCTGCCTTCAGGTGCGTAAAGGCGTTGACCACCGCCTGCAACTTCCCTTCGTGGCTTCTGTCCCCCCCATTGCTGTCAGGGTGGTAGCGGCGCACGAGCCCGCGATAGGTGCGGCGGATGTCGGCCGCGGTGGCGTTGCGGTCAAGCCCCAGCGTGCCCAGCGCCTGGGCATCGCCCTTGTCGGCCCAGCGTCCGGGTGGTGAGCGTGACGGCCGCAGCGGTTCATCGAACAGCCCATGCGTATCGCCAAAAGTGAAGGCCATGCGGCCACCGCGCACCACATCCTTCTCCCACCCAGCCAGTGGCGATTGGGCGGCATGAATTTCGTCGGGCGAGAGGCCATCGAAATAATTATAGCCAGCGTTGAACGCGCGGACATGATCAAGGCACAGATATTGCCAACCGCCGACATCGCCCGGCACCCGATTGGACCGCGGCGCCCGGAATTCGCCACTGCCGGCACAACCCGGCCAGCCACAGGCCTGCGGCTCGGGGGTTTCCACCCGACCGTGCCACCGGCTGTGGCGTGGTTGGCTCTGGCTTGAAATATCTGTCGTCCTTCTGTCTGCCCGGTCTATAACGGCCTCGACAGGAGACGATATGGGCAAGGTTGCCGCAGAAATCCAATCCCGGCTGATGGCCGCACTGGCGCCGACCGCCCTTGAGGTGATCGACGACAGCCACCAGCACCATGGCCATGCCGGTCATCGCGGCGACGATGCCGAATCGCATTTCACCGTGAAGATCAACGCAGCCAGCTTTGCCGGGCAAAGCCGCATCGCCCGCCAACGCGCCGT
>JAIXPM010000047.1 GCA_027486275.1 Sphingomonadales bacterium
CCGTCGGCCTATTCGATGATTTCCGATTGGTTCCCCAAGGCCCGCCGCGCCACCGCCATCTCCATTTATGCCGCCGGCCTGTATCTGGGCGGCGGCGTTTCGCTGCTGATCGGCGCGGTTGTGGTGAAGGGCTGGAACACGGCCTATCCCGGCGGTGGTCCGCTGGGGTTGGTCGGCTGGCAGGCGGCGTTCATGGCCGTGGGCATCCCCGGGCTGTTGCTGGCCTTGTGGGTGGCGACCCTCATCGAACCGATCCGCGGCCGCGCCGATGGCCTGCCGCCGCCCGTGCCGATGCCGGGCAAGACGATCATCCGCAATTTCCTCGCCGATCTGGCCAGCGTCATCCCGCCGCTCACCCTGATCAACATGGCGCTGCTCGGTCGCCGCGCGCTGATGGAAAATGTCGCCGTGCTGGCCCTGGTTGCCGGTCTGGTGGCGACGCTGGTGCATTTCACGGGCGAGATCCCGCAGTTCCTTGCCGTTGGCACTGGCCTTTATGCCGTACTCAGCTGGGCGCAATCGATCAAGCGCCGCGACAAGCCGACCTATGAGATGATCTGGGGCACGCCGGCCTTCGTGCTCACTATCCTGGGCTTCGGTTCGATCAGTTTCGTCGGCTATTCGGTCGGCTTCTGGGCAGCCCCCTATGCCTTGCGCACCTTTGCCGAACCGATGCTGGCCAGCGGGGGCCCAATCCCCTGGTATGCCACCAAGGAGTCGGTGGCCTTCATCCTGGGCGGCGGCGGCGCACTGGGCGGCTTTGTCGGCACCATCCTTGGCGGCGTGCTGGGTGATTGGGCCAAGAAGCGCCATCCTTCCGGGCGCATCATGGTGGGTGCGCTGGCCACGCTGGTGCCAGCGCCCTTCATCTGGATGCAGTATACGACCAGCGATCTGGCGATCTTTTTCCTGTGCTTTGCGCCCACCACCGTTTTTGGTTCCATGTACGTCGGTGTGGCAGCTGCCACGACGCAGGATCTGGTAATGCCGCGCATGCGCGGTGCGGCGACCGCCACCTTCTTCATCGGCACCACGCTGTTCGGGTTAGGCCTGGGGCCGTGGTTCACCGGCTTTGTGTCGAAGGTCAGCGGCAGCCTTGGCACCGGCGTGCTGGCATTGCTGTTGATGGCCCCCTTCACCATCAT
This sequence comes from Sphingomonadales bacterium, assembly GCA_027486275.1. Next base: position 1,146 of record JAIXPM010000047.1, read on the forward strand.
CTGCCTCTATTTCGTCTACCGCCTGCTGCCCAAGGCCGAAGCCACGCGGCTTGATCGCGCCCGCGCCGCCGGCGAAATCATCGGAGCCTCTGCCACATGAAGATCGAATCCCTGTTCAGCGTCGCCGGCAAGACCGCCGTCGTCACCGGCGGCAGCCGCGGCATTGGCGAGATGATCGCCCGCGCGCTGATCGAGAACGGCGCCAGGGTCATCATCACCAGCCGCAAGATCAGCGACTGCGAAGGGCTCGCCGCCCAGCTTGGCCCGGCCTGCACCGCCATGCCGGCCGATCTCAGCCAGATGGCGGAGATCGAGCGGTTTGCCGCCGCCGTCGCCGCTGTCACGCCCAAGGTCGATATTTTGTTCAACAATGCCGGCGCCTCGTGGGGGGCCGGTTTCGACGAATTCCCGGAAGCCGGCTGGGACAAGGTGATGGACATCAACGTGAAATCCGTCTTCTTCCTCACCCAGAAACTGGCGCCGCTGCTGGAGGCTGCCGCCGGCCCTGGCAATCTGGCCAAGGTGATCAACATCGGCTCGATCGATGGCCAGCATGTCTCTGATCTGGAAACCTACAGCTATGCCGCGTCAAAGGCCGGCGTACTGCACATGACGCGGATGATGGCCAAGTTCCTCGCCAAACGGCATATCAGCGTGAACGCCATCGCGCCGGGGTTCTTCCCATCGAAGATGACCGCCGCCATCGCCGAGGAGTTCCGCGAGGCGTTCCGCGCCGCCACGCCGATGCAACGCTGGGGCACGCCCGACGACATGGCCGGGGTGGCGCTGTTCCTGTCTAGCCGGGCCAGCGATTTCCTGTGCGGCAGTGTTGTGACCGTTGATGGCGGCTATGCTACCACCGTCTGATTCCGGTGCAAAAATCGGCGGCATATGGGGGAAATACCGGTAGCGCGGCATTTTCAAAAAGCGCATTGAATTGCCGTCCGGCTCGTGGTTATCGCCACGGGTGTGCGTTGATCATGCCGTTACAGGCGAGGATGGGTCGTGAAAAAGATCGAAGCTGTCATCAAGCCGTTCAAGCTGGATGAAGTGAAGGAAGCGCTGCATGAAGTGGGCGTGTCCGGGATCACCGTCACCGAAGCCAAGGGGTTCGGCCGCCAGAAGGGCCATACCGAACTGTATCGCGGTGCAGAATATGTGGTGGATTTCCTGCCCAAGGTGAAACTGGAGGTTGTCGTGGACGATGACCAGGTGGAACGGGTGGTGGATGCCATCACCAACGCAGCACGCACCGGCCGTATCGGCGACGGCAAGATTTTCGTGTCCCCCATCGAAATGGCCGTGCGCATCCGCACCGGCGAGCGCGACAGCGACGCGATCTGATTTTACCCGCTGAGTTACCAACACCCAAAAAACAACGAGGGAAGACCCAATGACCACGGCTGCTGACATTTTAGGCATGATCAAGGAGAAGGAGATCGAGTGGGTCGATCTGCGCTTCACCGATCCCAAGGGCAAGTGGCAGCACCTGACCATGGTGTCGGGCGTCATCGATGAGGACATGCTCAACGACGGTTTCATGTTCGACGGCTCGTCGATCGCCGGCTGGAAGGCGATCAACGAAAGCGACATGATCCTGATGCCGGATCTGGACGCGACCTATATCGATCCGTTCTCGGCCACCCCGATGATGATCCTGGTCTGCGACATCGTCGAACCGTCGACCGGCCAGCTGTATGGCCGCGATCCGCGCTCCACCGCCAAGCGCGGCGAAGCCTATCTGAAGGCCAGTGGCATCGGCGATACCGTCTATGTCGGCCCGGAAGCCGAATTCTTCGTGTTCGACGATGTGCGCTTTGGCCTGGGTTACAACGAAGGCTTCTTCCACCTTGACGATATCGAACTGCCGACGAACAGCGGCCGCCAGTATGAGCAGGGCAACATGGCCCACCGTCCGCGCGCCAAGGGCGGCTATTTCCCGGTCGCGCCCGTCGATTCCGCGGTCGATCTGCGCGGCGAAATGGTGGCGACCATGCTCGAAATGGGCCTGCCCTGCGACAAGCACCACCACGAAGTCGCCAGCGCCCAGCACGAGCTGGGCCTGACCTTCGGCAAGCTGGTGGAAACCGCTGACCGGATGCAGGTGTACAAGTATGTCGTGCACCAGGTCGCCCATGCCTATGGCAAGACGGCGACCTTCATGCCCAAGCCGATCAAGGACGACAACGGCAGCGGCATGCACACCCACCTTTCGATTTGGAACGGCAAGACCCCGCTGTTCGCTGGCGACCAGTATGCCGGCCTCAGCGAAATGGCGCTGTTCTTCATCGGCGGTATCATCAAGCACGCCAAGGCCTGCAACGCCTTCACCAACCCCGGCACCAACAGCTACAAGCGGCTGGTGCCCGGCTTTGAAGCGCCGGTGCTGCTGGCCTATTCCAGCCGCAACCGTTCGGCCTCATGCCGCATTCCGTACGGCACCGGCGCCAAGTCAAAGCGCGTCGAAGTCCGTTTCCCGGATGCGCTGGCCAACCCGTATCTGGCCTATACCGCGCTGCTGATGGCGGGCCTTGATGGCATCGAAAACCGCATCCATCCCGGCCCGGCCATGGACAAGAACCTGTACGACCTGCCGCCGCGCGAACTGAAAAAGGTGCCGACCGTGTGCGCCTCGCTGCGGGAAGCGCTCGCCGCGCTCGACAAGAGCCGCGCCGTGTTCACCAAGGGCGGGGTGTTCACCGACGACCAGATCGATTCATACATCGAATTGAAGATGGAAGAGGTGCTGCGTTGGGAGATGACCCCGGCGCCGGTCGAGTTCGACATGTATTACAGCATGTGAGCTGCGCACGGTCCGCGGCGGTCGCACCGCCTCGCATCCTCCCTGACCAGCAAACGAAAAGGGCAGCCCGCAAAGGCTGCCCTTTTTGATTCGTTCGACGGCGTGGTTCCGGCACGCTTTTCTCTTGCTATCGTCTTCGGGGCCTACCAGGCCCCGGCGGCTCCGCAATACAGCGCCCTACCCGCCTCCCCTGAAGGGCAGTGGAGCAGAGGAAGCGGAAAGAGCACGGCAATACTGCACCGTCGGACGAGTCAAAAAGGGGCGGCTGTGAGGCCGCCCCTTTTCGCTTGTCGGCGCGCAGCAGTTCCTGCTGCGCGTGCGTGGCGTTATGCCTAGAACATAACCCCAAACTCCAAACGCCCCCGCACCTGGCTCTTGTTTTGCCCGAGCGCCCCGAACGCCGTCCCCGGCGCGGTGCCGGAAACCTGCACTAGGGACACTTCCGGCCGGATGAAGAAGCGGTCGAACGTGTATGTCGGTGTTACCGTCACGGAGAAGGCATTCGAACCTGGCCCGTACAGGAAGCTCGCTGCCGTTGCCGTGGGGGCGTTGCTGTCAACATACTCCAATCGCATCGGCAACGACCAGTTGTCGTCGATCTTGTACTTCGCCAGCAGGCCGACCCCCCAATTGTCGGCCTTGGTTGTGCCCAGGAACGGCAGAGCGCCGACACGGGCATATTGGAAATAGGGCTGCACCAGCCACTTGTCGCCGGAATAGCTGTAGATCAGGTTGAAAATGGTGCTGTTGTTCTGCACCGGCGGCGTGGAGAATGTGCTGCGGGCGTTGCGGGTGAGCGTGCCGCCCAGCACCACCGAAACCGTGTGCGGCCCGTCCACATACGACACGATGCCCGACAGCCAATTGAACTTGCCCGAGAAGAAGCCGTCGGTAAGCGCGACGCTGGCAGTGACCTTGCCCACGGTGGTGTTGGCCTGGACGCCGCGGGTGAGCACATTTTCCTGGCCCCACAGCACGCCGCGTTCGATGTTCATGTTCTGGAAGCTGAACGGCGCTTCCAGACCGATCAGTGTCGGCAGGATACCGGCCTGCACGTTGAAGCTGGACGACGGCGCCAGCTTGATCCACGCCTGCGGCACCGGGCCATAGGTGGCATCGGTGTAGGTGGTGGCGCGGGCATAGCCCAGGCCCAAAGTTTCGTGGCTGTACAGCCCCGCCTGCACCAGGAATTGGAACAGGCCTTCGGGTTTCTGGATGATCACTTGCGCGTTCGACACATCGGCAAAGCTGCTGGCGACACCCGGCGTGCTGTTCGATTGCGCGCCGACATACCCGCTTGCGACGCCGGTGACATAGATTTTCGATCCCGCCAGATCAAAGCTGACCGGCTTGGGATTGTAGCTGAGCGGGCCGCTGAGGCCTGGGAGCAGAGCAGGCGGCGCGTCCTGGGCGGCGGCCATCCCGGCCGAGGCCAAGGCCGTGGTCATCACTATTGCGCGGGCCAAGCCAGTTCGGCGCAAAATATTCGTCATCGTATCATCCTTCTGCCCGAGGAAATGCAATTAAAATGCAGGCTTTGCAGTTTTGCCCAGCGTCATAATCATGCACTGCAGCATAAAGGATCGAGCTACGCTGAATAGCGTATTATACGTCAAATCACTATTTTGATTTATAATAAGCTATTAGTGTATTTATTGTATCAATTACTTTATTTAATGTAATTTACATTATAACATTTCAAAATAAAGGCCCGCCTGTTGCCAAGCGGGCCCCTTTTCATAAATATAGATTGATCAGGGATTGTAGGCACGCTCGCCATGTTCGCCCAGATCGAGGCCTTCACGTTCTACGTCGGCGCTCACCCTCAGACCCGTGACGGCCTTGGCGATGAAGATGGCGATGGCAGTACCGATGGCTGCCCAGACGATGGTGGTGCCGACCGCAAGCAACTGGACCACGATCTTTTCGCCCATGTCGTAATCAGCAGCGCCAGGCCCTCCCAAAGCTGGCGAGTAGACGACAGCAGTGCCAATCGCGCCGACGATGCCGCCGATGCCATGGATGCCAAACGCATCAAGGGAGTCGTCATAGCCAAGCTTGGGCTTGAGCATCGAGACCGCGAGGTAGCAGACCACCGCCGCCACAGCGCCAAGGCCCATGGCGCCGAGCGGACCGGCGTTGCCAGCCGCCGGGGTGACCGCAACCAAGCCGGCGATGATGCCTGAAGCGAGGCCGAGCGACGACGGCTTGTGGCCGGCGACCTTTTCGGTGGCGAGCCAGGCGAGTGCCGCCGCAGCGGTGGCAACAAAGGTATTGATCATCGCCAGTGCCGCCGAACCATTGGCTTCCAGCGCCGAGCCAGCGTTGAAGCCGAACCAACCGACCCACAGCATGCCGGTGCCAACCAGCGTGAGGGTGAGCGAATGCGGGGCCATGGTATCTTTGCCGAAACCGAGGCGCTTGCCGAGGATCAACGCCGCGACCAGCGCCGACACGCCGGCGTTGATGTGAACCACCGTGCCGCCAGCGAAATCGAGCGCGCCCATCACGAAGAACAGGCCAGATGCCGCCCATACCATGTGCGCGATCGGCAGGTAGACCAAAGGCAGCCAGACCAAAGTGAACACCATCACGGCGGAGAACTTGATACGCTCCACCACTGAACCCAGCACCAGGCTGGCGGTGATGGCGGCAAAAGTCATCTGGAAGCAGACAAAAACATATTCGGGAATCACCACATCCTTGGTGAAGGTCGCTGCGGTGCTGTCGGGCGCGATGCCGGACAGGAACAGGCGGTCAAAGCCAGCGATGAACGGCTTCATTGCGCCGTCCATGTCGGGCCCGAAGGCCATTGAATAGCCGAACACCACCCACAGCACCATGACAAGGCAGGTGGCCGCGCCGATCTGCGTCATGCTGGACAGCATGTTCTTGCTGCGCGTCAGACCGCCGTAGAACAATTGCAGACCCGGCAGGATCATCAGCAGCACCAGGAGCGTCGATACCATCATCCACGCGGTATCGCCCTTGTTGGGCACTGGAACGGCGGCGGCGTCTTGCGCCAGTGCCGGCACCGCGGTCATGAGGGCGAGGCCGGCAAGAACGGCAGGCGCCCGCAATCTGTGAATGATCCTTGTCATCAAATTCCCCTGCTTTGAAACCCTGCGGGCCGATCATGACGCTGGTGCGCATTTCGACCCTTGGTGGCGGGATAGATGCCCGGCGCCGGGGAGCGGCAATATAAGGCGTTTGACGGTGCAGTGCAGCAAAGCCCCACCGGCGCCGGCCGTATGGGCCAAATTGCCATGGCGCGCCCATGGCAATTGCCGCATGACCTGCCGCCATCGGAGGTGCCGTCGGCGCCTCTTGGCAGTCAATCGGGCAGGAGAACGACGTGAAGAAGATCGAGGCAGTGATCAAGCCGTTCAAATTGGACGAGGTGAAGGAAGCGCTGCACGAGGTCGGCGTTTCGGGCATCACTGCGACTGAAGCAAAGGGTTTTGGGCGGCAGAAGGGCCACACCGAATTGTATCGCGGCGCGGAATATGTGGTGGATTTCCTGCCCAAGGTGAAGCTGGAGATCGTCGTTGAGGACGACCAAGTGGAACGGGTCGTAGAAGCCATCACCAATGCCGCCCGCACCGGGCGCATCGGCGACGGCAAGATCTTCGTGTCGCCCATCGAAATGGCGGTGCGCATCCGCACCGGCGAGCGCGACAGTGACGCGATTTGAATATTCCAACTGAGGCTTCTGGCCCAGTTTTACGGAACCGGTGGTCGGCCACAGATGAGCTATCGTCCGGGTCGCCTACCGAATCGCCGGCCGGTCCTATGTTTAAAACGAGATTTCACACCGGATATTGTGCGACGCACCAATTCGGCCTGCTCGGCCCTAACGCTGCCGAGAAATCGTTAAGCCACGAAAAAATATAAAAAAAGGGGTCGGAACGTGAGTTCCGACCCTAGTAAATCCTTGGGGAGGATCGCCATATTGGCAACGCCCTTGTGCACCGCACAATGTTACAGAACAATGCGCGAAATGGCGTACGGCCAAAAAAAATTGTCGCGCCCGGTCAAACAGGCCTAGCCGCTGGCGGCCCGCGCGGCTGCGCCCTATACAGTGCCCATGTCCGATCTGTTCGCTGCCACGCAAAGCTCCGCCGATTATGATGCCAGCCATATCGAGGTGCTGGAGGGGCTCGAGCCCGTCCGCCGCCGCCCCGGCATGTATATCGGCGGCACCGACGAACGCGCGCTTCACCATCTCGCCGCCGAAGTGCTCGACAACGCCATGGACGAAGCGGTGGCCGGCCACGCCAGCCGCATCGAGGTGACGCTCGAGGCCGACAACAGTCTGACCATCACCGACAATGGCCGCGGCATCCCGGTCGATCCGCACCCGCGCTTTCCCGACAAATCGGCACTGGAAGTGATTCTGACCATGCTGCATTCCGGCGGCAAGTTCAGCGGCAAGGCCTATGCCACATCAGGCGGCCTGCACGGCGTGGGCATCAGCGTCGTCAACGCGCTATCGGACGATACGGTGGTGGAAGTCGCCCGTAACAAGCTTCTGTATCGCCAGCGTTATTCGCGCGGGATTCCGCAGGGGCCGATCGAGGAGCTTGGCGCCACCCAGAACCGCCGCGGCACCAGCGTCAAGTTCCATCCCGATGCCGAAATCTTTGGCGAGGAAGCCCGCTTCAAGCCGGCGCGGCTCTACAAGCTGGCCCGGTCCAAAGCCTATCTTTTCGGCGGTGTCGAGATCCGCTGGCGCTGTGCGTCCGAACTGGCGACACCCGATGTGCCGGAAACGGCCGTCTTCACCTTCCCCGGCGGCCTGGCCGATCATCTGAAGGAACGGCTCGACAACCGCCCACTGGTGGTGCCCGATCTGTTCGCCGGCCGCACCGATCTGCCCGCTGGCCCGGATGGCAAGCCGATGGGCGCGGTGGAATGGGCGTGCGCCTGGCCGCAATATGGCGAAGGTTCCGCCAGTTTCTATTGCAACACCATCCCCACCCCTGATGGCGGCACGCATGAAGCCGGCCTGCGGCTGGCACTGACGCGCGGCTTGAAAAACTATGCCGGCCTCACCGGCAACAAGAAGGCCAGCGATCTTTCCGGCGAAGACGTGTTTGCCGGCGCCGAGATCATGCTCTCCCTGTTCATCCGCGACCCGCAGTTCCAGAGCCAGACCAAGGA
>JAIXPM010000092.1 GCA_027486275.1 Sphingomonadales bacterium
ATGGTTTCGAAACGGCGGCGGGTTTCCTTGGCCAGCGCGATGCCGCGGGTGAGCTGGGCGCGATAGGCGATGGCGACGGCCTTTTGCAGTTGCGCCGGCACGCTGGCGGGATCGCGGGCCAACGCCTTGTCAAAATCACCTTCGGCGGCCGCAACGATGGCCAGCGCCCGGGTCTTGTCCGTCGTCTGATAGCCGGCGATGGCGAGTTGCGCCCGGCCCGACAGGATCAGGCTCTCCACCGTGTTCTCCGCCCGTCCCTCGCGCACAGCCCCGGCCCAATCGCCGGCGCGGAATTCATCGATGGCAGTGGCACCGGCTGGGCTGGCGAGCGCCAGAAGCAGGGCGGCGAGGGTGGTGCGCATGCTGTTTCCTGCTTGGAGAGGCTGAACTTGTCGGCAATACTCACGCTCCATGCCAGAACGGCAGCTGAATCCCAGCACGCGGAGTTGACGCAGATGAGCGATTTTTCCGGCAAATCGGTGATGGTGCTGGGCGGCAGCCGCGGCATCGGCGCGGCAATTGTGCGCCATTTCACGGCGGCGGGTGGAAAGGTCAGCTTCAGTTACTCCGGTTCGCCCGATGCGGCGGCGGCGGTGGCAGCTGAAACCGGCGCCACGGCGGTGAAGGCTGACAGCGCCAACCGTGACGAACTCATCGCAGCCGTGGCAGGTGCTGGCGCGCTCGATATCATGGTGATCAATGCCGGCGTGGCAAAGATGGGTGATCCGTTGACGCTGGACGCCGACGTGGTGGACCGCCTGATCGATGTCAATGTGCGCGCGCCCTATCATGCCGGGGTCGAGGCTGGGCGGCGGATGAACGACAATGGCCGCATCATCATTATCGGTTCGGTGAACGGCGATCGGGTGCCGGTGGCAGGCCTTACCGCCTATGCGCTGTCCAAATCCGCCGTGCAGGGCATCGGCCGCGGCCTGGCCCGTGATTTTGGCGCACGCGGTATCACCGTGAACGTGGTGCAGCCCGGCCCGGTCGATACTGACATGAACCCGGCGGAAGGGCCGCTCGCCAAGATGCTGCACGGGATGATGGCCATCCCCCGCCACGCCCACGCCGACGAGATCGCCGCGCTGGTGCTGTTCCTTGCCAGCCCGGCGGCGGCGATGATCACGGGCACAACGCAGACGATTGATGGTGGGATGGGGATTTAAGGAAGAAATAGGATCCTCCGGCGGGCAGGGACACAGCCCCTGCCCGCCGGAGGCCAGCTTTCCTCAGTCCTTCAGTGCATCTGCGATCAACGCTCGGCTCTGCCCCAGCCCATAGAGCGCGATGAAGCCGCCCATGCGGGGGCCGTTCTGGCTGCCGATGAGGATTTCGTAGAGCGATTTGAACCAGTCGCGCAGGTTTTCGTAGCCGGCGGCCTTGCCGGCTTCGTAGACTTCGAACTGATAGGCTTCGGCGTCGCCGTCTTCGCCTACGGCAGCAAGGCGGGCGTCGAGGTCGCGCAGGGCTGCGGCTTCGGTTTCGGTCGGCGCGCGGCGGTTGAGGCCGGGGACGACGAAATCGCGCGCATACGCCGCGGCGTGGTGCACCAGCCGATCGAGCATCGGGTGCGTTTCCGGGCTGGAGCTGGGGGCGTATTTCTTCACGAAGCCCCACAGCCGCGCCGGATCGTCGGTGGCGGCGACCGAAGCGAGGTTCAAGAGCAGCGAGAAGCTGACCGGCAGAATTTGTGCTGGCGGCTTGCCCTCGTGGATATGGTGCACCGGGTTGCCGAGCTGTTGCTCGATCGGCTGTTCCGGGTAGCGGCTGAGGAAATCGGCATAATCCTCGATAGCGCGCGGGATCACGTCGTAATGCAGGCGCTTGGCCTTGCGCGGGCTCTGGAACATGTAGAGCGCCAGGCTTTCGGGCGGGCCATAGTCCAGCCACTGTTCGATGGTCAGGCCGTTGCCCTTGGACTTCGAAATCTTGGCGCCTTCGCCATCAAGGAACAGCTCGTAATTGAAGCCGGCGGGTGGGTTGCCGCCGAGCACGCGGACGATCTTGCCGGAGAGCATGACGCTGTCGATCAAATCCTTGCCGGCCATTTCATAATCGACGCCCAGCGCCAGCCAGCGCATGGCCCAATCGACCTTCCACTGCAGCTTGCAATGGCCGCCGGTGACGGGAACGGTGACGGTGTCGTTGGTGCCGGGGCGCACGTAGGAGACGGTGCCGGCCGCCACGTCGCGCGCCACGATCGGCACTTGCAGCACATGGCCGGAGACGGGATCGACGGGCAGGAACGGCGAGTAGGTGGCGCGGCGCTCGGGGCCGAGGGTGGGCAGGATGATGCCCATCACATCGTCATAATGCGCCAGGATGCGCAGCAGTGTCGCATCGAACATGCCGCTGGCGTAGCATTCGGTGGAGGACAGAAACTCGTAATCGAAGCCGAACGAATCGAGGAAGGCGCGCAGGCGGGCGTTGTTGTGCGCGCCAAAGCTGCTGTGCGTGCCGAACGGGTCGCGCACCTGGGTCAGCGGCTTGCCCAGGTCTTCGCGCAGCATTTCGGGGTTGGGAATGCCGTCCGGCACCTTGCGCAGCCCGTCCATGTCGTCGGAAAAGGCGATCAGGTGCGTCTTCACGCCGGGCATCAGCGCTTCGAAGGCGCGGCGGACCATGGTGGTGCGCACCACTTCGCCAAAGGTGCCGATGTGCGGCAGGCCCGATGGACCGTAACCAGTCTCGAAGATCACCGCATGACCAGCTGGCACGCCGTTCGGATAGCGCGCCAGCACCTTGCGGGCTTCCTCGAACGGCCAGGCCTTGTTCTCAAGAGCGGCGGCTTGCAGGGTTTCGGTGGTGATGGTCATGGCTTTTGGCTATCGGTTGGGTTCGGCCTTCCTCTGGCGACTGAACTTCATGAGTGCAACTGA
>JAIXPM010000366.1 GCA_027486275.1 Sphingomonadales bacterium
ATGAACGTGTTTGCCGGCGAACGCCCGGTGGAAAGCTTCCTGCTCGGTGCGGTTGGTTACGTGAACCCCTATGGCAATTATCTGCCCTATGCGACGCGGCGCATGTGGGATCTGCTGGTGGAAGGCCGCATCAACGACGCAGCGCACATCCAGGCGCTGGTGCACACGTTCGACAAGATCATCGCCGAAGGCCACCCGACCTATGGTCACCAATGCTATTCCAAGGCGCTGGCCGGCGCGCGCGGCTATCCGGTGGGCGATGTGCGGGCACCGCTGACCAAGTTCGCCAGCCTGGGCGATGAAGGCCGCACCAAGCTGAAGCAGATCCTGGCGGTGTTTGACGAGATCGACGCGGCTGTGGCGGAGATTGACAGCCGCACCGCCGACGGCCGCAAGCACGCGGCTTAAAATGGCCGATATTCCACTCTTCACCCCGCTCACCATTCGCGGGCTGACCTTCCGCAACCGCGTGATGCTATCGCCCATGTGCCAATATCGGGCACAGGACGGCTTTGTTGGCCGCTGGCATCGCAGCCACCACGGCCGGCTGGCGCTGGGCGGCCTGGGCGGTGCGATGCTGGAAGCAACGGCGGTGCTGCGGGAAGGCCGGATCACGCCGGGCTGCCTTGGCATTTGGTCTGATGATCATATTGCCGGCTTGGCTGAACTCACCGCTGTCTATCACGAGGAAGGCACGCCGGTTGGCATCCAGCTGGCGCATGCCGGGCGCAAGGCATCGGCGGCAACCCCGTTTGAAGGCGCGCAGCCACTCAGCATTGATGATCCGCGCGCGTGGGAAAGCGTGGCGCCCAGCGCCATCGCCTTTGGCCCCGGCTGGCAGACCCCGCAGGCGTTGGACGCCAATGGCATCGCCCGCACCATCAAGGGCTTTGCCGATGCCGCGCGGCGCGCGGTGGCGGCGGGCTTTGATTTTGTCGAGATCCATGGCGCGCATGGCTATCTGATCAACAGCTTCGTTTCGCCGATCAGCAACCAGCGCGATGATGATTGGGGCGGCGATCATCGCTTCCGCTTTGCCGTCGAGGTGGCGAGGGCCGTGCGTGCGGCCGTGCCGGAAACCATGCCCGTCTTCTACCGTCTGTCGTCGGTGGATGGCGTCCCCGGCGGGATCGAGGTGGCCGACAATGTGGCGCTGGCCCGCCAGTTGCACGCAGCCGGCGTTGATTTGGTCGATTGTTCCACAGGCGGCGTTTCCGGCCCGTCCGGCGTGGCGTCGCGGCCGCCGTCACCCGGCTATCTGGTGCCTTATGCCGAACAGATCGGCCGCGAAGCCGGCATCAAGGCGATGGCAGTGGGCCTGATCATGGATGGCACGCTGGCCAACGCGATCATTGCGAACGGGCAGGCCGATCTGGTTGCCGTTGGCCGGCAGCTGCTGGCCGATGCCAATTTCGTCTACCGCGCCGCGATGGAACTGGGCCATCCCGATCCGAACGCCACGCTGCCGCAAGGCCTGGGCTTCTGGCTGCAACGCCGCAAGTTCGAACCGGCGGCGCGCTAGCCCTCACGGGATCGGTGGCGCCTGCCACATCCCGCGCACCTGATCGTCATTGCCGGTCATTTCAAAGCGGGTCAGCGTGATCGGCATGATACCGCTGGCGATGAAGCGATCGTGGAAGCGCATCAGATCAAAACTGCGGCCTTCTTTCAACGCCACTTCGGCCAGCAGCTGTTCCAGCTGGATCTTGCCGAAATAGTAATTCAGCCCCAGCCCCGGCTGCCGCAGATACAGCGCCATGTCATAGAGTGCGGTGTCGTCGGTCTTTTCCATCCAGTAGGGTGTGCGGGTGGTGAGCGAGGTCAGCGCCTGGTCGAAATCCCATTCATTGGCGTGCAGCTTCAGTTCCGGCAGCAGCCGCGCCGCGCGGTTGGCCATCAGGATGTAATGGATCTCGCGGGCCTTGGGCTTGTCGTCGAGCCAGCCGGCCTGCACCACCATCTCTTCCAGATAGAAGGCCCAACCTTCAAACCGCTGGGAGTCAGTGAAGTTCAGCCGCGGGTCGCGGCGGATGGGGCGCGTGTCGCGGCGGCGGTACGCTGAATCAAAGATATGGCCGGGCAGATTATGGGCGCGCAGCGTGCGCGGATCGCGGTCTTCGGCTTCACGGAAGAAATTGCGGCCTTCCGGTGTGAACAGGCCCGGCGCCGCCGGATCGCGGTTCATCGGCATCACGTATGGCCCTTCGGGCGACGGCACGGTCAGCCAGTCCGGTACCGTCATGATGCGGCGGTCTTTCAGGAAGGCCAGCAGCTCGATATCGGATTGGCGGCGCAGCGCCTCGAAGCCGGCGAGATCGGTGACGGTGGGCAGCATCGGCGAGTCGCGATGTTCATGCTCCTCCATCTTCAGGAACGACATGGTGCGTTCCCATTCCCGTTCCCCGATCGCCTTCATGTCGGCAAAGCTGAAGGGATAGAGCAGCACATAGCGCAGATACCATTCATAGGCCGGCTGCCCGATGCCCGATGGCGCGCTGGTCTGCTCGGCGGCCAGCCACGCACCAAAGCTGCGGCTTGCGGCAGCCGCGGCCTCAGCCTGCTTGGCCAGGCCGCGTTCGCCGGCTTTCGCCAGGTCGCCGGCCATGCGCGTGTAGAGCCGCGCTTCGATCGCGTGATGCGCCACGCCCAGCATCTGCAGATCGCGGCGCAGATCGGTGAGGCTGGCGCGGGCGGCGACCAGCGTGGCCGGCACGGCGGCCAGTTTGGCGGCCAGCGCGGTGCGTTCAGCGGGCGATTTCAGCAGCAGTTCCGGCAGTTCAAAGGCGGTGTTGATCTTCGGGCCCCAGCCAATGTCGAGCGTGGCCCACCAGCTCGGATCGCGTTGCCACTGGCGCAAATGCTTGTGCTGGAACTGCACACTGCGCGCTTCGGACAGCACCAGCAGGTGATCGGCGCGCTGCGCCACCGGCCAGGCGCTGCTGTCGATGGCCAGCAGATCGGCCACCATCCTGTCGGCCGTGGCGGCCCGGGCGGCCATCGCGGCGTCGCCATGATCCGGCACGCCGTTCTTCACCGGCATTTCAGCGGCCGTGCGGAAGCCATCGTAGAGGCGGACAAGATCGGCGTGGGTGGCGGCAATCGCCGGTGCCGCCGCCACGATCGCCGCCACCGCCAGTGCGCCCATCCAGTGCCGCATGTCATGCCCCTATGCTCTTTTGCGAACAAGCGTATAACAGGCGAACATCTTGCACCAGAGCAGAAGCAGGGGGATTTGATGGCGGAACAGCCCTGGATGATGGCCGAAGACGAGGTACGCGCCCTCCTGGGCCGGGTGCGCGCCGGGCGGTCGCTGTCGCCGCCGCATTGGCCCGGCGGCGCCCGCGCGGCCGTGGCGCTGTCGTTCGATTGTGATCATGAAACGTTCGAACTGGGCGGCGGCGGGCGCAGTGTGGGCCGGCTGGCCTGGGGGGAATATGGCCGGCGGGTGGGCGTGCCGCGCATCCTGGATGTGCTGGGGCGCCATGACGTGCCGGCCAGTTTCTTCATGCCCGCCATGTGCGCTCGCCTCGATCCCGACGAGACGCGCCGGATCGTGGCCGCCGGACATGAAGTGGGCGTCCACGGCTGGCTGCACGAGAACAACAGCCTGCTCGATGAGGCGACAGAGCGTGATCTTGTGCAACGCTCCATCGACACGCTGACGCCGTTGATCGGGGAGCGGCCTGTCGGTTTCCGATCGGCCAATTGGGATCTGTCCCCCCACACCTGCCGCATCGTCGCCGATCTCGGCTTCACCTACGACAGCTCGCTGATGGCCGATGACGCGCCTTATGAGCTGCTGCTCGATGGGCAGCCGAGCGGCGTGGTGGAAATCCCGGTCGAATGGCTGCGCGATGATGCCGTCTACCTGATGTTCAACCGCAACCCAGCAACGCGGCCCTATGCAACGCCCGACGAGGTGTTTGCCATCTTCGCGCGCGAACTGGATGCCGCTATTGCGGAAGGCGGCCTGTTCCAGCTGGTCATGCACCCGTTCGTGATCGGTTATCGCAGTCGCATCTGGCTGCTGGAGGCGCTGATCGAGCGCGCAATCGAACGCACGGGGGGACAAGTGTGGTTCGCCACCCACGCACAGGTCGCGCAGTGGGTGGCGCAGGAATGTGGCCTTACATCCTGAGGCCCATGGCCTTGGCTTCATCGTCGGCGCCCAGCCATTCCCAGCGGATCAGCGGTACCGGGATCATGCCGAAGCGGTTGAATTCATCGTAGAAGTC
>JAIXPM010000090.1 GCA_027486275.1 Sphingomonadales bacterium
AGATGTGATTGACACCGCGCCGGCCTTCACGGCCGAGCAGGTGGCGGCCCTGAACGCGCGCTTTGCCGGCCGGCCAACGGCGGAGATGCTGGCCGAACTTCTCACCGGCGAGCTGAAAGGCCGCATCGCCGTCGTCTCATCGTTCGGGGCGGAATCGGCGGTGCTGCTCGATCTGGTCGCCGCGGTCGACTGCAGCGTGCCGCTGATCTTCATCAACACCCAGAAGATGTTTGGCGAGACGCTCGCCTATCGCGACGGCCTCGCCGAACAACTGGGCTTCACCGATCTGCGCGTCTATCGCCCTGACCCCTATGAACTCGCGCGTCGCGACGACAAGTCCCTGCGCTGGGCCTATGATCCCGATGGCTGCTGCGACCTGCGCAAAGTGGAGCCGCTCCGCCGCGCGCTGGCCGGTTTCGATGCGTGGATTTCCGGCCGCAAGGGCTTCCAGGCCGGCCGCGATGGCCTATCGCGCTTCGAACTCGACGAAGGCCGCTTGAAGATCAACCCGCTTGCCGATTGGGACAAGCCCGCCATCGACGCGCACTTCACGGCCCGCAAACTCCCCCGCCACCCGCTCGAAGCCGCCGGCTACCCCTCCATCGGCTGCCAGCCCTGCACATCCCAAGTCCAACCCGGCGAAGACCCCCGCGCCGGCCGCTGGCGCCACTGGGACAAGACCGAATGCGGGATTCACAATCAGCCGGTGTTTTAGGCCCCCAGCATCCAGCCTGAGGTTTTGCCAGTTTTGACGAATCGTGCAGGATTGGGACTTTTTCCGCCGCTGAAAACCGCACCTGCAATACGCCCGGACAGCGCCATCATTACAGGATTTGGCCCTGTAGGACAGGGCATGCCCTTAGAGCGGCTGCTTTAGCTGACCGATGAATTGGCTCAATGTCACAAGCTCAGGTCTTACCTCTTTCGGATATTTGGTAACCAAAGGAGCGGGTACAACCAGTTGCACCTTCGCCGCCTTCATTTCTTGGAATTGCGCAATCGACACCCCTTCCTGGAGGGTAAGCAAATGCTTTGTTCCGATGCGGTCCGCCTCTGAGGTAACCTGCCTCCAGCGGTCACGACATGTTGTCTTGACGGCCAACATCGTCAGGCGCTCTGCAGGGAATGAAGGGTCCTGATAGGCTGCCTGTGATGGGAAGAGGAAGTCCGGGCGCTTGTCGCCTTCGGAAACAGGCTGGTGCGTAAAATCGGCATCTTCTCGGAGGTTTTCTTCCAAGAAGATTGCTCGGGTCTGCAACTCCAGCGAGCGGCCCGATCTTGATTTTCTTCTCTGAAGCAGCGTTTGGGCTTTCTCAAGGAACTGCTCCATCGTCGCAAATCCTTGAGATATGGTTGGCATTTCCAGCGCATGCTCGACGCTTCTAAAGATTTCATACTCGCATTCGCGGCGATGCATCAGCCGTTGATCGCAAGGCAAACGCTTAGCGGCCCGCAGTTCAACACTCTTGGCGACAATCTCTGCGGCGCTGGGAAAACGCGTAAGCCAGTGGGCAGGCATGCTGCTTGGGGATAGCCAACAGGGAGACAGTTCCGCACCGGTCCAGTCTTCAGGCCATGTGGCCGTCCTGCCAGGCTCCAGCGTTCCGAAAACCTGCTCGATGATTTCTTCTTCAGCCAGACTTTTCGACACCCAAATCCGGCATTGCACACCATTGGGTTTTGCCCCGATTTCAAACGAAAAAACCGCTGCTGCCCCTGTGTTTTCAGGGTCAAGCAGGGCAGAGCTCTGCCCACCGAAACCGGTTAATCTGGTTTCGTTGCGCGTGCCCGGCACCGGTCCTGCGAACCGGTTATTGTAGTATGTCAGTGTTGGTCTGGCGTCTTGGCCGTGAGAGTCGATGTGGGCAACGACTGGAGATTTTGGGTTCAAAGACCCTTTGTCATCAATCTCCGGGCAGACAAGAAAGACCACGTTCTTTGGGAGGTAGGGTCCGGCCTGGTGGCTTCCAGTGGCAAGTGTGTCATTCCCGGCCAACCGCTTGGCGACACAAATGCGCCCAGAGGTCAGGGATCTATCAAGCCATTGGATTAGTTCATCCGACATCTAAATATGCTCGGTTACTTCCGAAAAAGCATCGTCTGATTTCAACCACGCTGCTACCTTTAATGCAACGGGCATTGCGGTGGGTAGGCGCCTTAGACTGCACTCCCAAACAATCATTACACGCCATCCCTCGCAGGTAAGTGATGCAATGTTCGCTCTGTCCCTCGCTTGGTTGCCGCTAATCTTGGCTCTCCAGAAGTCCGGTCTGGTCTTGGGCCAGCGAAAGTCTTTGCAATTGTGTCCGTGCCAAAAGCATCCGTTGACGAAGATCGCAGCATGCCAACGGCGCAGCACAATATCGGGCCTGCCAGGCAGCTTTTGTTTATGCAGGCGGTATCTGAATCCCAAGGCGTGCAACGATTTGCGGAGCCGCAGCTCAGGCTTGGTATTTTTGGACTTTATGAGAGACATGTTCCTGCTTCGGGCAGCAGAGATCGGTCCCATGGCTATCTAGGCCACTTGCAGTTGAGGGCCATCGTTCAGCTTATCTTCCAATGCTTTAGCTACCCACGGCTCTAGCGCCGTTGCAATGTGCCGAATGACCGGTACCGCAACCGAATTGCCAAACTGCCGGTATGCCTGAGTATCTGACACCTCAATCTTGAACTCACTGCCCTGTAGACTGTCAAAACCCATGAGACGCGCACACTCGCGAGGTGTCAGTCGGCGTGGGGGCTTTGCGGGTCCTTGATCGATCAGGATTTCAGAACCGTCTTTGTGGTATCTGGCGGATAGGGTTCGCGCCACGTCATTGGGACCGAACACAGAGCAGCCGAAGCCGTTGCCTGCTGCTGCGTGCTTGTCACGATACCGTTGGAGATAGCCCCAAAGATGCTCTGACAAGGTATATTTCTCATCGACCTTAGGTTCTAAAATATCCCCCAGCACCAGCCTGCGCCCTTCGGGCATCGCAAGGCCCTTGAGATCAAAACCGGTCTGCCGCCGGAAGCCCACGATGAAGATACGCTCGCGCTTCTGGGGTACGAACGGTTCGGCGCTGATGATGCGATGTTGGACCTTGTACCCGAGGTCATTCTCCAGCACGTGCATGATTGTCGCAAACGTCCGGCCCTTGTCGTGACTCACCAAATTTCGGACATTTTCCAGCAGGAAAACCTCGGGTTGGTGGTGCTGGATAATCCTAGCAACATCATAGAAAAGCGTGCCCTGGGTGTCGTCAAGGAACCCATGTGGCCGGCCAAGAGCGTTCTTTTTGGAAACGCCGGCGAGCGAAAACGGTTGGCACGGGAAGCCGGCAAGCAGCACATCATGGGCCGGTATCAGATCGGGGTCCGCCGAGTAGGGCCTGATATCGCCAACAAAGAGGTGGGCGTTGTCAGTTTCTTGGTAGTTGGCGCGATAGGTTTGCTGAGCGTATTTGTCCCATTCGGACGTGAACACGCACCGGCCGCCGATCTCTTGAAATGGGCGACGCAGACCCCCGATGCCAGCGAACAGATCAATGAAACGAAACTGCGGGCGTGAATCTTCAACCGCGCCTGACCCAACGGAACTGTGGCTTCCTGCCATGAACAGCTTGCGGTTGGGCATCTTCCAAATCTCTCCGATGTCAGCATGCATGGCATCGGTCCCGAGGTCGGGCAAGGGCAAAGGAAACTGGCGCTTCCTGCTCACCCTGCTGCCCAGGAGATTTCAACTGTGTCCTGAGAGTGCCAAGCCTGCTGGTCGTAGAGGCGAACATGTTCTCTCCGGCAAAGCAACTCTTTGATCGCATTTACATTAACTGGTTCTTCGCCTTCCTCATCGAACCGAAAATCGGCAAGCTCGAACGTGCTGTTGATGTGCTCAACCGCAGCCTGAATGTCAGGCAAAACAAGTGTGGCTCTTTGGCGGGCATCCAGTGACTCAAAGCGGAAAACGACAGGCATCAGGGTCTCTCCTGCTCGGGTTGATGCATGTTCACGATTCTACTTATGTTCTCAACGTTTGCCAGGTCCATTTTGGACGTAACCCGCAACGAAAAAGGGCGGCCCTTGCAGGCCGCCCTTCTTGTTGTTGGTCTGCCGGTTCAGGCGGCTTTTGGTGCCGAATCCCGCACGCTGGCGTCCACATGGGCTTCGAACTGGGCGAAGTTGGCGATGAACATGCCGACCAGCGCCTTGGCCTTGGCGTCATAGGCGGCCTTGTCGGCCCAGGTTTCGCG
>JAIXPM010000207.1 GCA_027486275.1 Sphingomonadales bacterium
ACCAGCGCACTGGCAAACAACACCAGCACCAACTGCTGCAACTGCCAGACCGCCACCGCCACAGCGATGCCGGCCATCACCGCCAACGTGCGCCGGAACCAGCGGCCGCTGTCATCCGGCTTGTGATCATGCGGCGGCACATGGTGCAGCGGCGGGGGTTCGGTGGCGAGGGGCGTCGTCATGCGCTGCCATCATGGCCGCGCCGGCGGCAGAAGGAAAGAGTGACTCCGGCGGGCAGGGACCCGTCCATGCCCGCCGGAGTCGGCGCTGCCGTGGGCGACGCCGACTCCGATCACGCCCTCGCGATCAGACCGCCGCCCATTCTCCACCCCGCTGGTAGCGGTGGGCGACGCGGCCGGCTTCGTCCAGCGCCCACAGGTGGAGCCACTGGTTGTCGACGAGATCCTGCACCATCTTGTGGGCCAGGATGATGTCGGTGATCGCGGCCAGTGGCGCTTCGATGAAGACGTTGAGGCGCAGCGGTTCGTGCATCAGGCGTTCGCCGTCGTGCACGGATTGCCAGGCGAGGCCGGTTTTCAGATCGCCGGCGTTGCCTTCCAGCACGCCCAGCGTGCCGACCACGTTGTGGAGGACCTTGTTGCCGGCGCCCCACACGTTGTTGTTCACGGTGGAGCCGTAGTATTGCAGGTTGATCCAGCTGGCCACGACCATTGGCGCGGTCATGATCAGTTTCAGCACGCCAAAGCCTTCGTCTTGCTTCCAATCATAATTGTGCAGGAAGCTGCGGCCGCCCAGATCGATGCCGAGTGTGCGTTCCCGCGGCGCGGCGATGAAGGCGCCGTTGCCAGCGAGGCCCCATTCGGGCCGCACCTGCGCCCAATCGCGGCTGCGGCGCAGCACTTGCGCGTCCACATCGCCGTCCGGCTTGTCGAGCGCGAGGAAGCGGGAGCGTTCGCGGCGGGCGAGGCTGGAGGCGCGGTCGAGCCATCCAACCAGCTCGGCGAACTCGCTGCGCAGCGCCGCCGGCGCCCATTCACGATCGAAGATGGTGATCTGATCGGTGGTGGTATCGTGCAGGGCGCCGAGGAACCACGTATCGTCGGGAATAGCGATGCCGCGGCTGCGCAGGCCGATGCGCACCGCCGGATCGTTGAGGATATCGGCCGCAATGCGCGCGCTGGCTTCACCGGTGTGGCCACCGCAGGCGCCGCAATCGAGGCCGGAGGCGTGCGGGTTGTTGGCGGTGGTGCTGCCATGGCCGGCGAGCAGCACCAGGCGGGCGAAACCCTTCGTCAGGCTCATGCCCTTCAACACGGCTTCGGCCTGGTTCAGCCGCTGCTCGGCGGTGAGGCCGGTCATGCGGCCGCCGACCATGCGCGGATCGAGGCGCGGGCCCAGCTTGCCGATCACGTCGCCATCAAGCCCATCGGTGTTGGGATCGGAGACGGTGCGGGTGAGGCCGAGCGCATCGCCGACCAGCTTGGGCGCGAAGGCCAGGCCCATGGCTTCGACGAAACTGAAGCTGGAAACGGCGGATTGCTTGAAGCTTTTCCACGCCTTGGCGGCACGGCGGCGCAGCAGGCGCAGGCCCAGCACTTCGGTTTCCACGTCAGCCGAGGCACCACCCACCATTTCAGTGATGGTGAAGGCCGGGGTGAGCAGCACTGGGCAGTGCGCGCCGCCGGTTTCGCGACCGATGGGGATATATTCGATCGGGTAACCGAAGAAGCCGGCAAAGCCGATGGTTTCGGTTCCCGGCGCCACCTGTTCCAGCGCACGGCGATAGACTTCGGAACGCACGTCGATGCAGAAGGCGGCCTGCAGCGCTTTGCGGCCGGGTTGGCGCGGCATCTGGAACGGCTGCGACGCCTGTTCCTCGCGGGCCAGCTTGCTCAGCAACTGGCGCTGCCAGGCGATTTCATAGGCATCCTGGAACAGCAGATCGACAGCGAGTTCCGGATCAGCCGAAAGCCCGGCATCATCGGGCAATTCCGCAGCCTGGCGCATTTCGGCGGCCCAGGCGGCCTGGAATTCGGCATCGGTGCGCTGGCGGAACAGGGCATAGCCCCAGGCCATGCGGATGGCGAGCAGCTCGATCAGGCGACTGTCTGCGCGGCCATAAAGGCCATTGTCCCACACCAGATAGCGCACATAGGCTGCCCAGCCGCCGATATCGAACAGCGCGCGGTGCAGATAATCGGCCGCTGCGCGTTCCGGGATGCCGATGGCTTCCACGATCAGGCCGATGGCCGCCACGGGATCGGCGGGCAGATCGGCGATGATCCGGCGGAAATCCTTCACGCCCAGCGCTTCGGCATTGCGATCATGGCGCATGGATTCGCGCCACGCCGCCCATGGCGACATGTGCCGCACCGGCATCTGCCAGCTGGCCTGGCCTTCATCGAAATAGGCCGCACACCAGCGCGAGATTTCATCGACCATGAAGGCGGTGCGGCTGGCCTGGCGATCGCCGGCGGAAAGCCGGTCCAGCACTTCGGCGATGGTGGCGACCACTGCGGGGCCATTGGCGCGCGCGACCGGATCGCGGGCCAGCGCGGCCTTGGCCAGCGCCACATCTGCCAGGATGGCGGCATTGCCGGGTGCGCGGGCCAGCGCGGCGGCGATGTGATCATCGCTGATGACGCCGCTGGCCAGTGCTTCGCGGTAGAAGCTGCGCGGCATCAGCATGTCCACCTTGGCGACACGGCGCAGGGTGGCGGTGGTGGCGGCAAAGCTTTGCCCGGTGAAGCCCAGAAAGGGGTTCACGGCGACGAAATGCTTCAGCGGCCACAGCGGCGCGATGCGCTGGCAGGCTTCAGCGATGGCGGATTCGAGTGCGGTGGGGGCCGGCGCGAGGATTTCAGGGGCGAGGGTTTCGGTCGTCATGGGGGGACCTTTCGCGAAAAGGGAGGGGCTCAGCGGCGCACTTGGAGGCCGGTCGGCCACCAGCGCAGCACCAGCCGGTTGGCGAGCGCGTTCACATAAAGCCCGTTGTGGGCGTGGACGTAGAAGGCGCGGGCCCATTCCGGCGTTGCGCCGCCGGGCTTTGCCGTGATGAAGCTGGCCTGGCCGATGGTGAGCAGGGCAAAGCCCGCCACCACCGCGAAGATCGCCGCCAGCGCCACCAGATCGGTGCGGTCAGCGCCTTGCGGCAAGGTACCAGCCATCAGCGCCGCCATGCCCGATTGCAGGGCAAACCACAGGCCGGCCACCGCTGCAGCAACAACGATGGTGCGAGCGATGACAAAGCCGGTGGGGCGCGTGTCGATCGACTGGGCGATGTAGTGGGTGAGCCCCATCAGCAGGATGGCGCCGAGCGCGAACAGGCCGGGTTCGCGGGCCAGTTCGAAGCCCGACAGCGTCCCGACGATGCCAACACCCGCCAGCACGCCGGCCACCGCCAGGCCAAGCCGCGCCGGGTGCGGCGCACCGCCGGGGCTGGGCGACCAGCTGGCGCGGGCGATATCGACCACGCTGCCCGACGACAGGAAGGCGTGCGCCTTGTAGAGCGAGTGGGCCACGATGTGCAGCAGCGCCGCCGGCCACGCGCCCAGGCCGCATTGCAGCAGCATGAAACCCATCTGCGCGATGGTGGACCAGGCCAGCGCCACCTTGATGGCATTCTGGGTGAGCATCACCACGCTGGCAAACAGCGCCGTGAAGCCGCCGACGATCAGCAGCAGATCCATCGACGGGGTGGACAGTTGCAGCAACGGCGAGAAGCGCAGCGCGAGGAAGCCGCCGGCGTTGATGATGCCGGCGTGCAGCAGG
The DNA here is from genome assembly GCA_027486275.1 of Sphingomonadales bacterium. The sequence continues at coordinate 3,733 of JAIXPM010000207.1, forward strand.
GCGGAGACCGGCGTGGGGGTTTCCATCACTTCGGTGATCCAGCCGTGCAGCGGGAACTGGGCGGATTTCAGCAGGGCGGCGGCTGCGATCAGCACGGCGGCGATGGTCAGGCTGGCCGGGGTGTCGCCGCTGGCAGCGATGGCCTTGAGCGCTTCAAACACGCCGCTGAAGTCCAGCGCACCGGTAACCTCCCAGATCATGCCGATGGCAACAGCGAGGCAAAGATCACCCAGCCGGCTGGCGATGAATTTCTTGCGCGCCGCCAGGATCGCCGCCGGCCGGTCGCCGTAGAAAACCAGCAGTTGGTTGAGGCCCAGCGATGTCGCCACCCAGGCGGCGAGGAACATGGCCATGTTGCCCGACAGGATCAGCAGCAGCACGCTGGCCAGGGTAACACTGAGCAGCCGCGTGAAGCGGGCGTGGCCGGGATCGCCGGCCATGTAGTTGCGCGCGAAATGCACGACGATGCTGCCAACGAAGCTGACCAACAGGAACATCACGGCGGTGAGCGCATCGAACAGGATGGAGACGCCGGGCAGCGCAGGGGTCGACAACGGTCCGCCCAGTGCCACCAGCAGCGCGCCGACGGCGGCTGTCGCAAGACTGATCAACGCGCCGCCACGGGCAAGGGCGGCCAGCCGCCTGGGATTGCCGGCAGGCAGCAGCGCCAGCGCCAGCAGCGCCGCAGGCCCGGCCAGCATCAGCCACATCAGGGAGGTTGTCGTCATCCGTGTCGCTCCACAATCAAGGATACGACCGGCCATCTATGCGCTGGCGAAACCGCCGTAAAATAGATATATTGCGTCTTATCGTTCGTTTTTGTGAAAGCCAGATCGTGGCGACGCTCAACTACAACCACCTGCGCTATTTCCATGCGGTCGCCCACGCCGGCAACCTGACCCGCGCCGCGCAGCAGTTGAACCTGTCGCAATCGGCGCTGTCGGTGCAGTTGAAGGCATTGGAAGCGCAGCTGGGGCACGCCCTGTTCGAACGCGAAGCGCGGCGCATGGTGTTGACCGAGGCCGGGAAAATCGCGCTCGATTATGCCGATACGGTGTTTGCCGCCGGCGATGCGTTGCAATCGACACTGGCCGGGCGGGTGCGGCTGGACCAACAGGTGCTGCGCATCGGCGCGCTGCCCACGCTGTCGCGCAATTTCCAGGCCGAGTTCATCGCGCCACTGATCGGCCGCCGCGATGTCGAGCTGGTCATGGTGTCCGGCACCCTGAAAGACCTGCTGGCGCAGCTGGAAGCGCATGAACTTGATGTGGTGCTGGCCAATCAGCCACCGCGTGGAGTGGTGGCGCCCGATATCGTGTCACGCCGCATTGCCCAGCAGCCGGTCGGCCTCGTCGGCCCGCCGGGCCTGCTGCACCGCCCGCTGCGCTTTCCGCAGGATCTCACCAAGCTGCCGGTGTTGTTGCCAGCGAAAGGCCTCGATATACGCACCGGGTTAGATCAGCTGCTGGATCAGGCCGGCATCCAGCCGATTATCCTGGCCGAAGTGGACGACATGGCGATGCTGCGCCTGCTCGCCCGTTCATCCGAAGCGCTCACCCTGGTTCCGCCGATCGTGGTAAAGGACGAACTCGCCGCCGGCACGCTGGTGGAGGTGTTCACCATCCCCGGCCTGACCGAGGAGTTTCACGCCATCACCCAGCGCCGGCGTTTCCCCAATCCGCTGCTGGGAGAATTGCTTGAAGGTTAGAGGCCCATTTCCGCCGCAGCGGCCTTGATGCGCCCCTGCGCACCGGCATCCCCGGCAAAGGCGGCCAGTGCCTGATCGCGCGCCGTCTTTGCCGCCGGCACATCACCCAGCACCTGCCGGGCGCGCATCAGGCGCAGCCAGCCGGCTTCATCCTTCGGGTTGGCCTTCAGCTTTTCGGCAAGACCATCAACCATCGAACGGATCATCGCCTGGCGATCCGACGGCTTCATCGCTTGCGCGGCCTGCACCTGTTCGCGGCTGGGGCTGGGCATGACGCCCGCGGGGGCTGCGGCATTGGCGGCGGCTGCGGCAGCCACGGGCGGAGGCAGGCCGGGCACGGCGGCGTTGCCCACCGGCTTGGTGGCGGCCAACCGCGCGGCAATGTCGATGCCGGCTGCCTGCGCCGTCTGCTGAACCACGGAACGCAACTGCGGCAGCCAGGGCGCGTCCGCGGGCGAATCGGCGACCAGGCGCAGCATGTCTTCGATGGCGCCCTTCCGGTCACCTTGTTCGGCCTTGCGCACGGCGAGGAAATAGCGGGCCCGCGCATCGGCACCGTCCTGCGCCGCGGCCTTTTCAAAGGCAGCGGCAGCGGCGGGCGTGATCTGGCCGCCAGCTTCCTGCACCAACGCCTCGCCATAGGCTGATTGATAGCCTTCGCCATCGGGCTTCAACGCGATCGCGCGGGCATAGGCCTTGGCAGCATCGGCATAACGGGCGGTCTGGAAATAGCTCCAGCCCAGCATGCGCCAGCCTTCCGGATCGTTGGGGTTGGCCTGCATCTTCTGTTCAAGGCCGGTGACCAGCTGGTTCACCTCGCCCTGCGCGGCGGCATCGGGCACCGGGCCAGCGGCCGGAGCGGCTGCGGGCGCGCCAGCCGGAGCGGCAGCCCCCGCCAGCTCGGGCTGGCCCATGCTGACATAAAGCGCGGCGCCGGCCACGGCGACCATGGCCGCCAGACCCAACGCCAGGCCGGAAAGCGCCTTCTGGCCCATGGTGCGATCAAGTTCGGCCGGGATATGGCCGGCGGCAAGCAGGCGACGGCGGATCTCGTTGCGCAGCCCTTCGGCTTCGCCGGGCTGGATGCTGCCGGTGGCCAGCTGCACATCGACATCGGCCAACTGATCCTTCAGCACGGCGATGGTGGCGGCACGGGCGTCAACCCTTGCTTCGTGGCGGCGCACCAGCGGAATGGTAAGCCAGGCCGCGGCCAGTGCCGTGAGCGCAGTGAGGATAATCCAGAGTGTCATGTTGGTCTCAGTCTTGGGGGCCCGCCAGCCGGTCAAGCTCGGCGCGTTCAGCCTCGGTGAGCGGGGTGGCATCAGGCGTTGCAACGGGCTTGCGCCGTTGCCAGAAAATCAGGCCGGCGCCGCCCAGCAACAGGATCGCGAACGGCCCCAGCCACAGCAGCAGCGTGTCGCCTTCCATCGGCGGTTTCAGCAGCACGAAATTGCCGTAACGCGCCACGACATAATCGCGCACTTCGGCATCGCTGCTGCCCCTGGCGATCTGTTCGCGCACCAGCACCCGCAGATCGCGGGCAAGCGGCGCATCGCTGTCGTCGATGGACTGGTTCTGGCAGACAACGCAGCGCAGATCCTTGGAAATGGCGCGGGCGCGGGCTTCCTGCGCCGCATCAGGCAGCATTTCATCGGGCAGCACGGCAGCCGCAGGGGTGGCCAGCATCAGCGCCAGGGCAAGAAATGCGCGCTTCATGCTTCGGCTCGCAATTTCTGCATCAGCGGCCTGATCTGGCCTTCCCACACTTCCGGGCTGATCGGGCCGATCTGCTTGAAGCGAACCCGGCCCTTCTTGTCGACCACGAACGTCTCCGGCGCACCGGTCACGCCCAGATCAATGGCGGTGCGACCGGGGAAATCACTGCCCATGCCGGAATAGGGATCGCCATAGCGCGCGAGGAAAGCGCGGCTGTCTTCCGGCTTGTCCTTCCAGGCGATGCCATAGACGGGGAAGCCTTCGGCGGCGATGCGTTCCAGAACGGGGTGTTCCTGCGGGCAGGCGGCGCACCAGCTCGCCCACACGTTGAGCAGCCGCGGTTCGCCCTTGAAGCTGGCGCTGGCCAGGCCCGGGCCACCGCCCGGTGCATCGGTGATGCCGGGCAGTACGAATTCGGGCAGCGGCCGGTCGATCAACTGGCTCGGCAGCTCCTTGGGATCCTGCGTCAGGCCAAAGCCCAGGAAGGCGGCAAGCCCGGCAAAGGCGATGACCGGCAGGATGAACAACACACGCTTCATGATGGGCCGCTTATTCCGCCGGAACCAGATTCGGCGCAAGGGGTGACCGCACCTGCGGCGCGCCGATACGGAAGCGGCGATCGGCCAGGCTGGCCGCGCCGCCCATCGCCATGAGGAGCCCGCCAAACCAGATCCAGCCCACGAGGGGATGCCAGTAGATGCGCACCACCAGCCCCTGCCCGCGTGCATCCTGCTGCACATCGCCGATGGCGACATATTGATTGCCCAGTGGCGAAACGCCGATGCCGGCTTCCGTCGTCTGGCTGCCCGAAACGGTGTAAATCCGGCGTTCCGATACCAGCGCGCGTTCATTGCCGTTCTGGCTGACCGTGAAGCGGGCGCGCAGGGCACGATAATTGGCGCCGTCCACTTCCTCGGCGCCCAGCATGGTAACGCTCACCGGTCCGGCTGCGGCCGTTTCACCGGGGCGCATCACCAGGATTTTTTCAGCGGCAAAACTCGTCATCGTCGCGATACCGGCAGTGGTGAAACCCAGACCGGCGTGGGCCAATACAAGCCCAACGGTCGCCGCCGGCGTGGTGCGCACCAGCCGCCACGAAAAGCCGCCTGCGCCCCACCAGCGCCGCACCAGCACGAGCACCGCGCCCAGCACCAGCCAGCCACCGAGCGCGAGGCCCAGCGCCGCCACGACCTGCGCCACGCCCAGCCATAGAGTCAGCCCGGCAAGCAGCGCCGCGATCGCGGCCACCGGCACCAGCAGTTTCTTGCCCAGCACCGCCAGATCATCGCGCTTCCATGACAGCATCGGCCCGATGGTGACGAGGATGAGCAGCGGCGCCACCAGCGGCACGAAGACGAGGTTGTAATAAGGCGGGCCAACCGAAATCTTGTTGGTGGGCGACACGGCTTCCATGATCACCGGATAGAAGGTGCCGAGGAACACCACCGCGGTGAGCGCCATCAGCAGCAGATTGTTGAAGGTGAGCCCCGATTCACGGCTGATGCTGCCAAACAGGGCGCCGGAACGCAGCATCGGCGCGCGGGCGGCAAACAGCGCCAGTGCCGTCCCGGTGGCGCCGATGATCATGGCGAGGATGAACACGCCGCGTTCCGGATCGACCGCAAAGGCATGCACCGAGGTGAGAATGCCGGAGCGGACAAGGAAGGTGCCGATCAGCGACAGCGAGAAGGCGAGAATGGCGAGCAGGATGGTCCAACCGGCGAGGCTGCCGCGCTTCTCGGTGACGATGGCCGAATGCAGCAGCGCCGTGCCGATCAGCCATGGCATGAAGCTGGCATTTTCCACCGGATCCCAGAACCACCAGCCGCCCCAGCCCAATTCGTAATAGGCCCAGAAACTGCCCAGCGTGATGCCGCAGGTAAGCGGCACCCAGGCGGCCAGCACCCACGGCCGCATCCAGCGCGCCCAGGCCGGATCGGCCCGGCCTTCCAGCAGCGCCGCCACGGCAAAGCTGAAGGTGACGGAAAAGCCGACATAGCCCAGGTACAGCAGCGGCGGATGGAAGACGAGGCCGGGATCCTGCAGCAACGGGTTCAATTCCGCGCCGTCGAGCGGCACCGGGAACAGGCGCTCAAACGGGTTGGACGTGAACAGCGCGAAGGCAAGGAAGGCGACGCTGATCATCGCCTGCACCGAAAGAATGCGCGCCTGCAGCGTGACGCGCAGATTGTCGCCAAACTTGGCGATGCCGGCGCCATAGATGGACAATACCAGCACCCACAACAGCATGGAGCCTTCGTGATTGCCCCACGTCGCCGCCAGCCGATAGGGCAGCGGTTGCGAAAGGGCGCTGTGATTGGCGACCAGCTTGACCGAGAAATCGGCCTGGCCGAACAGCGTCATCAGGCAGCCAAAGCTGATGGCGATCAGCAGCGCCTGCAGGGCCGCCGCGCTGCGCCCGAACGCCATCAGCGCCGCATCCCCGCGGATCGCGCCCAGCATCGGCAGCACAGCTTGCGCAATCGCCACCAGCAAGGTGAGGATCAGGGCGAAATGGCCGATTTCGGCAAGCATCTGCGGGTGGTCTCCGGCGGTTGATGGCGGCAGAATGGCGAAATATTGCATCTGCTTGCATTCTTGCTCTAGCCGATACGTATGAAGATGCTAGGGATTTATCTGGGGTCAGAGCGCTGCTACAGGCTTTGAATCGAAGGGTGTGAACCCGGGGGGGGCAAGACCATTGTGACGACGTACCGCATCGCGATTGTGGGATCGGGGCCTGCCGGGCTTTCGGCAGCGGCTCATGCTGCCAAGTTGGGCCTGAGCCACATCTTGCTCGAAAAGACCGACCATCTGTCGGATACGATCTACAAATACCAGAAGGGCAAGCATGTGATGGCAACGCCATCGCAACTGGTTCTGCGCTCACCGCTGGATTTCGAAGCCGGCAAGCGCGAGGTTATTCTGGGCACCTGGAATGAGCAGACGGCCGCCGCCGGCGTGAACGTCAAGCATGGCGCCGAAGTGAAAAGCATCGTCGGTACCGGCGCGCCCATCCCCGGATCGGTGATGCCGATCGTCAGCCGCAACCGCGATGGCACGACCAGCACGACCGAACTGCAGCGCAACGCCCCGCCCTATCGCCTGACGCTGGTGAACGGCGAAGAAATCATGGCCGAAACCGTGATCATGGCGCTCGGCACCCAGGGCAACCCCAACCTGATGGGCTGCCCGGGCGGCAACCTGCCCCATGTCCAGTATCAGCTCGACGATCCCACCGAGTATACCGACGAACATATCTTTGTGATCGGCGGCGGCGATGCCGGGATCGAAAATGCGCTCGGCCTGTGCGCCGATCCGGCGCAGAACAACACGGTCACGCTGATCAACCGCACAGCCGATTTTCCCACCGCCAAGGATGCCAACGTCAAGGCGCTGATGGCGGCGCGCGATTCGGGGCGCATCAGCATCATGGCCGAAGCCAACACCACAGCGGTGGAGCCCGGCTTCATTACGGTTGAAACCCGCGATGGCGAAGTGCGGGCGCGCTGCGACCGGATTATCGCCCGTATCGGTTCGGCACCGCCGCGCAGCTTTGTCGAAGGCTGCGGCATCGAATTTGCCAGCGCCGACCGGCTCGCCTTCCCCAAGCTGTCGGCCACCTTTGAATCGACGGCGCCGGGCATCTATGTCACCGGCGCGCTGGCCGGCTATCCTTTGATCAAGCATTGCATGAACCAGGGCCACGACGTGGTGGAGTTCATCAACGGCAATCTCGATCTGAAACCCGCTGACGAACCGATCCTGGAAGCAAAATTCGCCGGTCTGCCCGGCAGGCGCAGCGTTGCCGAATGGCTGGAATATCTGCGCACAAGCGTTTCGATCCTGAACGGCATGAGCAGCCTTCAGATACGCGAATTCATGCTGGATTCGAGCGTGAAGCGCTATGCGCAGGGTGAGGTGATCTTCGAACGCAACGCCCCCGGTTCATCGCTGTTCGGCATCGCCGATGGCGAAGTGGCGGTGGAGGTGAATCCAAACGATCCG
>JAIXPM010000311.1 GCA_027486275.1 Sphingomonadales bacterium
CCTGATCGCGAGGGCGAGGCGATCAGCTGGCATTTGCTGGAATGGCTGAAAGACAAGCGCGCGCTGCCCAAGGGCGGGGCGAGCCGGGTGACGTTCAATGAAATCACCAAGGCCGCTGTCACCAAGGCCATGCAGGCCCCGCGCGATCTCGATCAGCCGTTGATCGATGCCTATCTGGCGCGGCGCGCGCTGGATTATCTGGTGGGCTTCACGCTTTCGCCGGTGCTGTGGCGCAAGCTGCCCGGCGCCAAGAGCGCAGGCCGCGTGCAATCGGTGGCGCTGCGCCTGGTGGTGGAGCGCGAGCGCGAGATCGAAGCCCACAAGGCGCGGGAATATTGGCGTGTTGAAGCCGAGATGATTGCCCCCAATGGCGCCACCTTCAAGGCGCGCCTCGCGGTGCTGGATGGCAAAAAACTGGCGCAGTTTGATCTGGACAATGTTGCGGCCAATGCTGCGCGGGAAGCCATTGAAAAGAACGGTTTTACCGTACGGACGGTGGAGACCAAACCGGTGAGCCGCAACCCGGCCCCGCCGTTCACCACATCGACCCTGCAACAGGAAGCCTCGCGCCGGTTGGGCTTCAGCGCCAGCCACACCATGCGGGTGGCGCAGAACCTGTATGAAGATGGCCACATCACCTACATGCGGACCGACGGCGTGCAGATTGCCGGCGAAGCGATGGCCGCCGTGCGTGACATGATCGCCCGCGATTATGGCAGCAAGCCCGAGGTGCTGCCGGAAAAACCGCGATTCTATGCCACCAAGGCGAAGAACGCCCAGGAAGCGCACGAGGCGATTCGCCCGACGGATTTCTCGCGCCGGCCGGGGCGCGCGGATACGGATGCGGATCGGCTGTATGCGCTGATCTGGAACCGCACGGTGGCGAGCCAGATGGCCAGCGCCAAGCTGGAGCGCACCACGATCGACCTGTTCGATGATGATGGCCGCCACGGGTTGAAGGCCACCGGGCAGGTGGTGATCTCGCCGGGGTTCCTGACGCTCTACACCGAAGGCCGGGATGAGCCGGCGGAGGATGATGAAGACGGTGCCCGCCTGCCGCGCCTGGCCGGCGGCGATCGCTGTGCGTCCAAAACCGTAGAGGCGATCCAGAGCTTTACCGAACCGCCCGCGCGGTTTTCGGAAGCGACGCTGGTGAAGAAGCTGGAGGAGCTCGGCATCGGGCGGCCTTCCACCTATGCCAGCACGCTGCAGACTCTGCGCGACCGTGCCTATGTGCGGGTGGAGAAGAACCGGTTCTTTGCCGAGGAAAAGGGCCGGCTGGTCACGGCGTTCCTGGAGCGGTTCTTCACGCGCTATGTGGAGTATGATTTCACCGCCGACCTGGAAAGCCAGCTGGATGATGTGTCGGCCGGCGATGCCAGTTACCTGGAATTGCTGCGGGCGTTCTGGGCGGATTTCCAGCCGAAAACTGCCGAGATCATGGAGCAGCGGCCTTCGGACGTGACCGCCGCGCTGGACGAATATCTGGCGCCGTTCCTGTTTCCGGACAAGGGCGACGGGGTCGATCCGCGCGTGTGCCCGAAATGCGCGGCGGGGCGGCTTTCGCTGAAAACCGGGCGGTTCGGGGCGTTCGTGGCGTGCTCCAACTATCCCGAGTGCAAATATACGCGGCCCTTTGCCAGCGAAGGCGGCGCCAACGATGGCCCGATGGAACTGGGCAATGATCCGGAAACCGGCGAGGCGATCAGCGTGCGCACGGGCCGCTTTGGCCGCTTCGTGCAGCGCGGCGAGGGCGAGAAGCCGGCCCGCGCCTCCATCCCAAAGGATGTGAGCATCACCGGGCCGGAAGACATCGAATGGGCGATCAAGCTGCTCAACCTGCCGCGCACCATCGGCCCGCACCCCGAAACCGGAGAGCCGATCACGGCGAGCATCGGCCGCTATGGCCCCTATCTGGCGCACAATGGCGCCTATGGCCGGCTGTCCAACACGGCCGAAGTGTTTGAAACCGGCATGAACGCCGCCGTGGTGAAACTGGCCGAAGCCGCCGCTGCCAAAGCGGCCGGCGGCCGCCCGCAACGCGGCGTGGCAACGGCGCTGGCTGAATTGGGCGCACACCCGGAATCCGGCGCGGCCGTGCGGGTGCTGGCCGGCCGTTACGGGCCCTACATCACCGATGGCACCACCAACGCCAACGTGCCCAAGGGCGCGGAGCCAACAGCCGTGACGCTGGACGAAGCCATCGCCCTGCTCGCCGCGCGCGCTGCAGCCGGTCCGTCGAAAAAGGGCAAGAAGGCCCCGGCGAAGAAGGCAGCCCCGAAGAAGGCCGCAGCCAAGAAGCCGGCGGCGAAGAAGAAGGCACCGGCGAAGAAGAAAGCCGAGTAAGTTTTGCCTCCGGCGGGCAGGGGCTGAGCCCCTGCACCCGCTTTCGTTTGTGGTCGGCGCACTTGGTGAAGGGCTGCCCCAGAACGAACGGGTGCAGGGACTGCGTCCCTGCCCGCCGGAGGCAAAGCTTTCTAATTACAAGATATACTTCGACAAATCCCGGTTCCCCGCGATATCGCCGAGCTCGCGGGTCACCATCGCTGCGTCCACTACAACCGTGTCGCCGCCGCGTTCGCTGGCGTCGAAGCTGACGGATTCCAGCAGTTTTTCCATCACCGTGTGCAGACGGCGGGCGCCGATGTTCTCCACGCTTTCGTTCACCTGGGCGGCGGTGCGGGCGATGGCGTCGATGCCGTCGGGCGTGATGGTGAGCGTGACGCCTTCGGTGGCGAGCAGGGCGGCATATTGGCGGATCAGGCTGGCATCGGTGTCGGAGAGGATGCGGCGGAAGTCGTCTTCGGTCAGGCCTTTCAGCTCGACCCGGATGGGCAGGCGGCCTTGCAGTTCGGGCAGCAGGTCGCTGGGCTTGGCAACGTGGAAGGCGCCGGATGCGATGAACAGCACATGGTCCGTCTTCACCGGCCCGTATTTGGTGGCGACCGTGGTGCCTTCGATCAGGGGGAGCAGGTCGCGTTGCACGCCTTCGCGGCTCACGCTGCCGCCGCGCACGTCACTCACCGCGATCTTGTCCACCTCATCCAGGAACACGATGCCGTTGGCTTCGGCGTTGCGCACGGCTTCGCGCTGAATCTCCTCGTCATCCAGGCGCTTGTCGCTCTCTTCGGCCAGCAGCGCCTCCCAGGCGGCGTCCACCTTCATCTTGCGGCGCTTGGTACGGCCGCCCATCGCCTTTGCCATCATGTCCGAAAGGTTGATCATGCCAACCTGGCCGGGCTGCATGCCGGGCATTTCGAAGCTGGGCGGGGTTTCAGCCACGTCGATCTCGATCTCGCGGCCCTTCAGATCGCCGGCTTCGAAGCGCTGGCGGAAGGCGAGGCGCGTGGCTTCGCTGGCATCCTGGCCCACCACCGCGTCGAGCAGGCGGGCGAGTGCGGCGTCTTCCGCCTTGTCCTTCACGGCCGTGCGGCGGGTTTCGCGCACCAGA
>JAIXPM010000272.1 GCA_027486275.1 Sphingomonadales bacterium
GATCCCGCCCCACACCGGCGCCACCAACGTGCGCAGCATCATCCACCTGCCGCTGATCGTGCCCGAAGGCTGCTGGTTCCGCGTGGGCAACGACACCCGGCCGTGGATCGAAGGCCAAGCCTTCGCCTTCGACGACACCATCGAACACGAAGCCCACAACCCCACCGATCACTTGCGCGCCGTGCTGATCCTCGATGCCTGGAACCCCTTCATCGCCGCCGACGAACGCCCGCTGATCACCCACTGGGTAAACGAACTCGACGCGCACGGGCGCGGGCTGGCGGGCTTTTCGGCGGCTTGAGTTTTCAGGTTGAAGGGGCCTCCGGCGGGCAGGGGCTGAGCCCCTGCACCCACTTTCGTTTTCGGGCGGCCCGTTCGGCGCGCCAGACTCGATCTTTCAAAGAGCAAATATTGCAGTCAAATCCACGTTAGGCGCCAACTCGTCTTCCCCGATTTGACACTTTTTCCGCATTATGCGGGTTCTAGAATAACAAGATCAGCTCACACCGGCCGATGGCAGTACGCCGACCGGCAGCATGATGACAGGCTTTGACCGTGTAGGACAGCGGGCGGGGTGGCCCCTGCACTCCATTGGTTAGGCTAGGTGCAACGTCAGATATGGGGTGGTTAGCTGCCGCCCCGCCTAGCGATGAAAAGCGCCTGCGCAGCGGCTTCGTCGTTGGTGAAAAACTTCTCACACCACTCAGGCTCCGGTCGCCAATCTCCCCAGCCATTCCAATCGTAATTCTGCTGAAAAGCATCGAAATCTGAGACCGCACTAAAGGTGTGGACCAGCCTACCGTTCGGCATCGTTGCCAACCGCGCCCTATCATTCTGCTCACTTATCTGGCTCAGGAACTGCTCACCCGAAGCATCGTCCCGCCAAATCTCGAACTTAAGCCTAGCCATCAAATCGATATACCACAGTGTCTGAAACTCCAGCCATTGGGGCGATAGCGGACAATTCTCCAGCCAGCGCATCCGAAAACGAAAGTGGGTGCAGGGCCTCAGGCCCTGCCCGCCGGAGGCCCTCTCAACCCCCTTCACCCGATGATATCGCGCGCCCGCAGCCAGGTGATGATCGCTTCGGCGGCGTCGGCTTCGCTCATGTCTTGTGTCTTGATGTGCAGTTGCGGGGCTTCGGGGGCTTCGTAGGGGCTGTCGATGCCGGTGAAGTTGCGCAGTTCGCCGCTGGCGGCTTTGGCGTAGAGGCCTTTGGGGTCACGGGCCTGGCAGAGTGAGAGGGGGGTATCGACGAAGACTTCGATGAAGCGTTCGGCGCCCACCAACTGCCGCGCCATTTCGCGTTCGGAGCGGAAGGGCGAGATGAAGGAGCAGGTGATGATCAGGCCGGCGTCTGCCATCAATTTGGCGACTTCGCCGATGCGGCGGATGTTTTCGACGCGATCGGCATCGGTGAAGCCGAGATCGCGGTTGAGGCCGTGGCGGACATTGTCCCCGTCGAGCGCGTAGGTGTGGCAGCTGAGCGCGGCGAGGCGGGCTTCGACCAGGTTGGCGATGGTGGATTTGCCGCTGCCCGAAAGCCCGGTGAACCAGATCACGGCGGGTTGATGGCCTTTCAGGGCGCTGCGCTGGGCCTGGGTTACGGTCATCGGTTGCAGGTGGATGTTGCTGGCGCGGCGCAGGGCGTGGCGGATCATGCCGGCGCCCACGGTGTTGTTGGTGTAGCGATCGATGAGGATGAAGCCGCCGGTATCCCGGCATTCGCCGTAGGGATCGAACAGCAGCGGGGCGGTGGTTTCGAGGTTGGCGAGGCCGATCTCGTTCATGGCGAGCGTGCGGGCCGGGCGTTCGTCGAGCGTGTTGATGTCGATCCGGTGTTTCAGCAGCGTGACCGAGGCGGGCGTCGTCAGGGGTCCGGATTTGAGCAGGTAGGAGCGGCCGGGTTTCAGCGCATCCTCGTCGAGCCAGAGCAGATCGGCGGCGAATTGCTGGGCCACGGCGGGCCGGTCTTCGGGGCTGACCAGCATGTCGCCGCGGGAGATGTCGATTTCGTCTTCCAGCACCAGCGTGACGGCGGCTTCCGGGCCGGCGAGCGGCAGATCGCCGTCCACGGTGACGATGCGGGCGACGCGAGTGGCCTTGCCCGATCGCGCCGTGACGATGGGGTCGCCGGGTTTCACTTGGCCAGCGACGATGGTGCCGGCATAGCCGCGGAAGTGGGCATCGGGGCGGTTCACCCATTGCACCGGGAAGCGCAGCGGGCCTGACGCATCGGTGGCGGCGAGTTCCACGCCTTCCAGATGCGCGATCAGCGTGGGGCCATCATACCACGGCATTTCGGCGGCGCTGGTGGCGAGGTTCAGGCCATCGCGGGCGGCCATCGGGATGGCGGTGAAGCCGGGGAAGCCGAGGCGATCGGCGATGGCGGTGTATTCATCGACGATAGTGCGGAAGCGGGCCTCGTCGAAATCCACCAGGTCCATCTTGTTCACGGCCAGCACGATGTGGCCGATGCCCATCAGCGAGGCGATGAAGCTGTGGCGGCGGGTTTGCGGCAGCAGGCCCTTCGAGGCATCGACCAGGATGATCGCCAGATC
>JAIXPM010000351.1 GCA_027486275.1 Sphingomonadales bacterium
TCTGTCGGCTGCCGATAAGGCGGCACTTGTGGCCTTCATGCAGACGCTGAACGACCCGGTGCTGGCAGCTGACGCGAAGTTCGCGTCGCCGTTCAAATAGCTTATTCGGCGGCTTCCGGCCGGAACACCGCGGCGCCGGGCAGTTCCTTCACTTGGGCCGAACCGCGCTTTTCGCGCACCCACTGCATCACACTTTCGATGCCGAGATAGACGACCGGCGTGATGAACAGGGTGAGCACTTGGCTGACCACCAGGCCTCCAAGCACGGCGATCCCGAGCGGCTGCCGCAGTTCGGCACCGGCACCGATGCCCAATGCCAGCGGGGCGGCGCCGGCCATGGCGGCAAAGGTGGTCATCATGATCGGGCGGAAGCGCTTGGCGGCAGCTTCACGGATGGCATGGGCCGGAGTCCAGCCATGGGCGCGCTGTCCGGCCAAGGCGAAATCGATCATCATGATGGCGTTCTTTTTCACGATCCCGATCAGCAGCACGACGCCGATGATGCCAATCACGTCCAGCGGCATGTCGAACAGCCACAGGAACATCACCGCACCAATGCCGGCCGCCGGCAGGCCCGACAGAATGGTGATCGGATGGACGAAGCTTTCATAAAGCACGCCCAGCACGATGTAGATGACGACGATCGCCGCCAGGAACAGGATCGGCATGGACTTGGTGGAGGCTTCGAACTGCTGGGCATTGCCGCCCAGCGCGCCCGACACGCCGGCGGGCTGGCCGATCTCGGCGGAGGCTGCTTCAATCAGTGGCTTCACTTCGCTGAGCGCGACGCCAGGCAGCAGGTTGAACGAGAGGGTGACCGCGGGCAGCTGGCTCTGGTGCGAAATGGTGAGCGGCGCGCCGCCAACAGTGACGCGTGATACCGCCGACAGCGGCACAAGTGTCCCCGAACTGCCGCGCACGTTCAGCCGCCCGATGGCATCGGGGTTGGTCTGATCACGCGGATCGATTTCCATGATCACCTGATAATCTTCGGCGTCGGTAAAGATGCGGCTGATTTGCTGGTTGCCATAGGCGGCAAGCAGCACGCGGCGCACGGCATCAACCGGCACGCCAAGCCGGGCGGCGGCGTCACGATCAACCTCGACAAAGGCCTGGCGGGCGCCGCGCTGGTAATCGCTGTTCACGTCCACAAGCCCGGGGATGGTACGCATCCGCTGTTCGAGGCGGGGGGCAAAAGCGTAGAGTTCATCCTTGTCCACGGCCGAGATGGTATATTGATAGTTGGTCGCGGACGGCCGGCCACCCAGCTGCAAATTCTGCTGCACATTGGGGAAGGCGGAATAGCCCGGAATACCAGCGGTTGCCTTACGCAGGCGGGCCAGCACGGTTTCGATGTCGTCGCGCTCGTCACGCGGTTTCAACGGCGCAAAGATGCGACCGCTGCTGGAACCGCCCATGCCAAGGATGGCGTTGACGCGGGCAACGGCAGGATCGTCCTGCACCTTGCGGGCGGCAATGGCGTGCTTCTTGGCCATTTCGTCATAACCAAGATCGGGCGCGCCTTCCGTACCGAAGAACACCACGCCGGTATCTTCTGACGGAAAGAAGCCCTTGGGCACAGCCATGAAGCCCCACACCGCCACCGCAACGGAGGCCACGGTGAGCCCGCCGATGACCTTGCGGTGCTGCAGGGCCCAATCGAAGGCCTTCAGATAGCGTTCGGTCAGGCGGGCAAAGGCCGCCGTGGTGATGCGGGCCACGCGACCCGGTTCCTGGTGCCCGGATTTGAGCAAGCGCGCCGCCATCATCGGAATGAGGGTGAGCGACAGCACAGCCGACACCGCGATCGAAATCGTCATGGTCACGGCAAATTCGCTGAACAGCCGGCCGATGATGCCGCCCATGAACAGCAGCGGGATAAACACGGCAACGAGGCTGACCGAGATCGAGACGACAGTGAAGCTGATCTCGTTGGCACCGATGATGGCGGCGCTGCGTGGGTCCTCGCCATCTTCAGTGTGGCGCACGATATTCTCCAGCACCACGATCGCATCATCGACAACGAAGCCGGTGGCCAATGTGAGCGCCAGCAGCGACAGATTGTTGAGCGTAAAGCCAAAGAAATACATGCCCGCAAACGTGCCGATCGCAGCCACAGGCAGCACGACGGCCGGGATGAACGTGGCCCGCGCATCGCCCAGCACAAGATAGATCACCAGGATGACGAGGAAGGCCGTGCCCACCAGGGTAACCTGTGCGTCGAAAACGCTTTCGCGTACCGATTCCGATCGATCGAGGATCTCGCTGATGTCCACCGAAACCGGCATGGCTTCACGCACGGACGGCAGCACTTCGCGAACCGAATCCACCAGCTTCACCACATTGGCCCCGGGCTGGCGGCTGACCGCGACGGTGAGCGAGGGTTCGCCGTTGAAACGCGCCCCACCGCGCAGCCGTTCATAGCTGCTGATCACACTGGCCACATCCTCCACCCGCACCGGCAGGCCGTTGCGATTGGCGATAATGATGTTGGCAAACTCCGACGGCTTTTCGAGCGTGCCCGAGGCATCCAGAACATAGTTGCGCGCGCCGCCGGTGATCGATCCGACCGCGATATTGCTGTTGGCCGCAGACACCGCGGTGCGCAGATCATCCACCGTCAGATTGCGCGCCGCCAGCGCGGCAGGATCGAACAGGATACGCACAGCATAGCGACGATCGCCATAGGTTTGCACCTGGCCAACGCCCGGCAGGGTGGAAATCCGCGGCACCAGCAGATTGTCTACCAGGGTTTGCAGATCATTCAGGGCCCGCGTCTTGTCGCGCACCGACAGGATGATCACCGGGGAATCCGCCGGGTTGATCTTCCGGAAACTGGGAGGATTGGGCATTTCCGGCGGCAACCGGCGGGTGACCGCCGACAGCACGGACTGCACATCGAGCGCGGCGGAATCAATGTTGCGATCGAGTGCAAACTGCACGGTGATCTGCGTGGAGCCGGTGCTGCTGGACGAAAGCACCTGTTCGATGCCGGCAACGGTGGAAAGCTGGCGTTCGATCGGCGTTGCCACCGATGCCGCCATGATGCCGGGGTTGGCACCGGGCAGGCTGGCTTCGATCTGGATGGTGGGCAGATCAACCTCTGGCAGGGCCGACACCGCCAGTTGGCGATAGCCGAACAGGCCGCCGAACACGACCGCGAGAGTCAGAAGGATGGTGGCGATTGGCCGCTCGACACAGAGGCGGACAAAACCCATCAGCCA
>JAIXPM010000093.1 GCA_027486275.1 Sphingomonadales bacterium
CGCATCGCGGCGGCGCTGGCCACGCTGGAACCGCGCCATGCCGCTGCCATCCGCGCCTGCTATTTTGATGGTGTCACCTATGATGAGCTGGCAGCGCGTGAACAGGTGCCGGTGGGCACCTTGAAAAGCTGGGTACGGCGCGGCCTGATCCGCCTGCGCGACCTTCTGGAAGGAAGCCAGGCATGAGCCAGCAGCCCCAGCCCAGCGGCCTTGATGGCCTGACCGAACTTCAAGCGCTGGCCATGGACCATGCGCTGGGCGGCGGCAGCCGTGCCGAGCGCAAGGCGGCCGAACTGCGCCTGTTGAGCGATCCCGAATTCCGCGCGGCGGTTGAACGCTGGCAAACGCTGCTGGCGCCGCTGGATGACGTGACGCCGGGTGTTGCCCCGCCGCCATCGGTGTGGGCGGCAATCGCAGCAGAGGTGGAACCGAAGCCGCGGCGTGCCGCGGCGCTGCCGGCGGTGGCCGGCGGTTGGTGGAACAATCTGGGCCTGTGGCGGGGGCTGGCGTTTGCTGGCCCGGTGCTGGCGGCGGTGGCCGTCGCCGTTCTGGTGCAGCCCGGTGCTGTGGCGCCCGGTGTGCCGGCCATAGTTGCCGATGGCCCGGCGCTGGTCGCAACGCTGGCTGATGCCGATGGCAAGCCGCTGATTGCTGCCGCCTTTGATCCGGCCAACGGCCAGGTGCGTTTTGCCCCGGTTGCAGCCAGCGATAAGGCCACCGGCGGCACGGTGCCGGAACTGTGGGTGATCGAAGGCAAGAACCCGCCGCTGTCGCTGGGCGTGATCGATATCGCCGTCGGTCGCAGCCAGACCATCCCGCGCGATCGGCTGGCCGGACTGAAACCCGGCGTCATCCTGGCGATTTCCATTGAACCCACCGGCGGTTCGCCCACCGGCGCGCCCACCGGGCCGGTGATTGCCACGGGCAAATTGTCGGCTGACTGATTGCTGGCCCATTTCGTCGCAGCGGCACTGGCAAGTGCAGCCTTGTCACCCATCTTGCGTATCTGAGGGGCCCGCCTATTCCGGCGGCACCTGATCAACGAGATGGAGAATCTCATGCGTTCCAACACTGCCCTGCGCGCTGCGCTGTTTGCCATTGCCGCGGCCGGCCTGTCTCCCATGGTCAGCGCGCAGCCGATCGTGGGCGGCGCCCCCATGCTGCCCACCAAGGATATTATCGATAATGCCGTGAACTCGGCCGATCACACCACGCTGGTTGCTGCCGTGAAGGCCGCTGGCCTGGTTGAAACGCTGAAGGGCAAGGGCCCGTTCACCGTGTTCGCCCCCACCAACGCCGCTTTCGCCAAGCTGCCGGCTGGCACGGTGGAAACCCTGCTCAAGCCGGAAAACAAGGCCACGCTCACTGCCGTGCTCACCTATCACGTGGTGGCCGGCAAGTTCACCGCCGCTGATGTGGTGAAGGCCATCAAGGCCGGCGGCGGCAAGGCCGAACTGACCACCGTGCAGGGCGGCAAGCTGACCGCCTCCATGATGGGCAAACTTGTCATGTTGGTCGATGCCAAGGGCGGCATGAGCCATGTGCGCATCGCCGATGTGATGCAGTCCAACGGCGTCATCCATGTCGTCGACGCGGTGGTGCTGCCGTAAGCGTTTCGTTCGTTGCGTATCAACGGGGGCCGGCTCACCAGAGCCGGCCCCCGATTTGTTTCACGCGGTTGCCGGCTCGGCGGTGCTGTCGTCTTCTTCGGCCTGTTGCAGCGCCCACATCTCGGCATAGGCGCCGGCCTGCGCCAGCAATTCCTCATGGCGGCCGCGTTCGATGATGCGGCCGGCGTCCATCACGATGATCTCATCGGCATCAGTGATGGTGGATAGGCGGTGGGCGATGACAATGGTGGTGCGCCCAGCGGATACACCGCCCAGCGCGTCCTGGATGCTGGCCTCCGTCGCTGAATCGAGCGCGCTGGTGGCTTCATCAAGGATCAGGATTGCCGGGTTCTTCAGGATGGTGCGGGCGATGGCGACGCGCTGTTTTTCCCCGCCCGACAATTTGAGCCCGCGTTCGCCCACTTGCGTCTTGTAGCCATCGGGCAGGCTCAGAATGAAATCGTGGATGGCCGCCCCGCGCGCCGCCGCGATGATCTCCGCCTCGCTTGCATCTGGCCGGCCATAGGCGATGTTGTAACCGATGCTGTCGTTGAACAGCACCGTATCCTGCGGAACGATGCCGATGGCGCGGCGCAGACTGTCTTGCGTGACATGGGCGATATCCTGCCCGTCGATCAGCACGCGGCCGGCCTGGATGTCGTAGAAGCGGTAGAGGATGCGGCTGAGCGTCGATTTGCCGGCGCCCGAATGGCCGACCACGGCGAGCTTGCGCCCCGGGTCCACGTCGAAGCTGACGCCGTGCAGGATCTGCCGGCGCGGATCATAGCCGAACTGCACGGCGTCGAAGGTGACCCGCGCGCCCGACAGGCTGAGCGGAACCGCGCCCGGCGCGTCGGCGATTTCCGGCGCGGTGTCGATCAGGCGGAACATCGCGTCCATGTCGATCAGGCCCTGGCGGATTTCGCGATAGACCATGCCGAGCAGATCAAGCGGGCGGAACAATTGCATCAGCAGGCCATTCACGAAGGCGATATCGCCGATGGTGAAGCGGCCCTGATCCCAGCCCCACACCACATAGACCAGCGCGCCGGCCATCAGCGCGTTGGTGATGAAGCTCTGCCCGATGTTGAGCCAGGCGAGGCTGACTTCGGATTTGGTGGCGGCATC
>JAIXPM010000040.1 GCA_027486275.1 Sphingomonadales bacterium
ATGCGGCGCTCGCGGGTGTAGCTGGTGACAATGACACCGTTCACATCGCGCACGGTGGAGGGGAGCGCCGGGGTGAAGCTGGCCAGTTCGGCTTCGCTGGGCAGGCCTTTGGTCGCCTGCCAATAGAAGAAGCCGGCCAGCAGCAGCGGCAAGCCAATCAGCAACAGAAGACGATTGCGGGTCACAGCTGGAGGGATAGCGGCGGGCGGCGATGCTGGGAAGTCACTTCCCGGTCAGGTGGCGCTCAATGGCGCGAGCAATGCCGCGGGCCATGCGGCGGCGGCCATCGTCGGAGAACAGCCGCTCGGCATCGGACTTGTTGGTGACATAGCCGGTTTCGAGCAGCACCGACGGCACGTCGGGCGCCTTCAAGACGGCGAAAGCGGCGAAATGGTGGAATTCGCCACGAAAGCCCACCTCCTGTTCCTCAAGCCCGTCCTGCAGTGTGTCGGCGAACTGCACGGAGACATTGTTGGTGGCGCGCCGGGCGAGATCGACCATGATCTCCCCCACTTCCGGCGCTTCCACGCCCAGATTGACCCCGCCGATGATATCCGCCTTGTTTTCGCGGGCCGCGAGGCGCTCTGCGATGGCATCGCTGGCCACGGCAGACAGGGTATAGACCGAAGCGCCGCGTGCCTGATCGTTGGGTGCGCTGTCGGCATGGATAGAGATGAACAGATCGGCGCGGGCGTCGCGGGCGATGCGAACACGGCCGCCCAGGGGGATGAACCGGTCTTCATCGCGGGTCAGCTTCACCCGCACCCGGCCGCGCTCCCGCAGGATACGCGCCGCCTCTCGGGCAATGGCCAGCGTGATGTCCTTCTCATAACCGCCCGTCACTGCGATGGCGCCGACATCCTTGCCGCCGTGGCCAGCATCGATGACCACCAACGGTTTGCCGCCGGATCGGGATTTGACGCCGCTACGGATCGCGGGTGGTTCGGCGGGCGGTTTGGGCGGTGCCGTGGTGGGTGGTTCGGCTGGCGCTGGCGGTTTCTCTGTCGCCGCCTCTGCCGGCTTTGCGGGATCAGGGAGCGGTCGGCCAAAATCGGTCGGCAGGCTGAAGCTGCCAGTGGCCGGCGTGGGCGGTGGCGGCGGGCCGTCACTGCGCAGCAACGGCAAAGGCTTGCGGCCACGCGCCACGGAAGCGGCAAACACGTCAGGAGGGGCGCGTTCCAGCACCAACGTGACCTGGTTGCCCTGTGCCCGCGCCTCCCGGATGATCACCGGCGCTTTCAGATCGATCACCAGTCGCGCGGTACCCGGCGCAAACATGGCAGCGCGCAAAGCAGAAACGCTGTTGCTGCCCGGCGCCGAGAGGCCGGATTGGACGACGCCAACAAAATCCACCACCAGCCGGAACGGATCGCTCAATGCAAAGGCCTGCGCTACCGGCAACGGCCCATCGGCGGTGATGATCACCCGGCCCGGCTGGCTTTCCAGCGCGATGATACGCGCCGCCCACAGCGGAGCGGCCCACAACAGGCACAGGATCAGCAAAAGGCGACGCACGGGACCTTGGATACGGCGGCCCCGGCGGCGGAGCAACCTCAGCGCAGCACCGACCGTCCGGCGTAAACGGCGTCCGAACCCAGTTCTTCCTCGATGCGGATCAACTGGTTGTATTTCGCCAACCGGTCGGAGCGGGCAAGGCTGCCGGTCTTGATCTGGCCGCAACCGCAGGCGACCGCCAGATCGGCGATGGTGGCATCTTCGGTTTCACCCGAACGGTGTGACATCACGCTGCGATAGCGGTTGCGATGGGCCAGATCGACGGCCGCCAGCGTTTCCGTGAGCGTGCCGATCTGGTTGACCTTGACCAGCAGCGCATTGGCGAGGCCATCCTTGATGCCCTGCCCCAGCCGCGCCGGGTTGGTGACGAACAGATCGTCGCCCACAAGCTGCACACTGCCGCCAAGCTGATCGGTGAGGATCTTCCAGCCGTCCATATCGTCTTCGCTCATCCCGTCCTCGATGGAGAGGATCGGATAATCGGCGCACAGGCTGGCCCAGTAATCGCTCATCTGCGCCGGCGTTAGCGTCAGGCCTTCGCCGTGCAGGTGATAGGCACCATCCTTGAAGAATTCGGTGGCGGCGGCATCGAGCGCCAGCATCACATTGTCGCCGGGCTTGAAGCCGGCCTTTTCAACGGCGGCCATGACGAAATCGAGCGCAGCGCGGGTGCCGTTCAAATTGGGCGCGAAGCCGCCTTCATCGCCCACCGCCGTGTTGTGGCCCTGTGCCTTGAGTTCGCTCTTCAACGTGTGGAAAATCTCGGCACCCCAGCGCACGGCTTCGGCGATGCTGCTGGCACCCACCGGCATCACCATGAATTCCTGCACGTCGATCGGGTTATCGGCATGGGCGCCGCCGTTGATGATGTTCATCATCGGCACCGGCAGCAGCCGCGCCGAAACGCCGCCAACATAGCGGTGCAGCGGCAGGCCGCGCGAATCAGCGGCCGCCTTGGCAACCGCCAGGGAAACGCCCAGAATGGCGTTGGCGCCGAGCCGGCCTTTGTTGGCGGTGCCGTCCAGTTCGATCATGGCCGCATCAACCGCGCCCTGTTCTTCGGCTTCCATGCCGGCCAGCGCATCGTAAATCTCGCCATTCACGGCCGCGACCGCCTTGAGCACGCCCTTGCCCAGGTAACGGCTCTTGTCGCCATCGCGCAGCTCCACGGCTTCATGGGCGCCCGTCGACGCGCCCGACGGCACGGCCGCGCGGCCGGTGCTGCCATCTTCCAGCACCACGTCCACTTCCACGGTCGGATTGCCGCGGCTGTCGAGGATTTCGCGGGCGTGAATGTCGATAATCGCGGTCATGGTCGGGCGTTCCCTTTGCCATAGGTGAACCTGCCTGCTTGCGCAGCGGCGTCCGCCACGCCAGATAGAGAGGTGAGCCCGTGCGGGCAAGCATGACCTGATGTGGATGGCCCGATGACTGATCAACTGCCGATCGATGCCAGCGACTGGAATGATGACGACAGCAACATTGGTGTCGCTGCGCCACGCAGCAGCGGGTTTGACGGCCTGCTGGATTTTGCGCGCGATCGGCTGATCTCTTTTGTGGAAGATGCACGTGACAGCCTGGTGGGGCAGGTGCGCGGGCTGAAATCCCTTGCTGATCTGCTGGTGGACAATCTGCCGGAAGGGGCAGCGCCGGTATCGAAACTGGTGGGTGAAGCGACGGGCAATATCGATGCCATTGCCGATGCGCTGGCCGAAAAATCGGTGGAAGAACTGGTGGAAGATGGCCGCGCGCTGGTGCGGGCCCAGCCGGCAGCGGCGGTGGGCATTGCCATTGCGGTGGGCTTTCTGGCTGGACGCATGCTGAAGGCGGCGCGCGATTGATGGGACTTGGCAGCGGCCTTGCAGCCCGGGCGCGGCATACGGTTGGCGGCTTTCTGCTGCTCATGCAGGCCCTTTCGCGGCTGACGGCGGCAGAAATGCGCGCCAATGCCGGGGCCTTGCGCACGCCGCTGCTGATGCTGCTGGCGGCGACGGGCCTGTTGTTCACCGCACTTACCCTGGCGCTGGTGGCTGGCGTGCTGGCGCTGGCGCAGGTGGTTGGCCCGGTGGCGGCCTGCGTGATCGTGGCGCTGGTGAGCGCCGTGGCGGCGTGGGCGCTGGCCAGGCACGGCCTGTCGCGCTTGTCGGCAATTGATCTTGCGCCGCGCCGTTCCATGGCCACATTGCAGGTGCAGATTGATCGCTTCACCGCCAAGACCAACCGCAAGGCGCCAGAGCCCAAGGAGCCCCGCCCATGACCGAGACCGCCACCATCGAGGACCTGGCCCGAGCGGCCGATGATGCTGGCGCATCGCTGGTTGATGAGGTCAATGGCCTGGCGGATCGTCTCACCCCGCGCCGGCTGGTTGATGAGGCGTTGACCGTGGTGAAAGCGCGCGGCTCCGATCTGGCCCGTGATGCTGGCAATGTGGTGAAGGCGCACCCGGTGGCCACCGGTGCAGCCGTCGCCGCCATCGGCCTGGCGCTTTATGCCGGGAACCGCATTTCCAAGGCCGAGATCGATCTGGGCCATGATCTGGACGATTACAGCGATTATGAAGACAGCGCGCTGACGGCCGCCGCCACGGACGGCGACGTGGGCGACGACGCCCGCGCGCTGGTGCAGGATAATCCGGTGATCGCGATTCTCGCCGGCATTGCCGCCGGCGCGGCGCTGGCGCTGCTGTTCCCGACCAGCACGGCCGAAAAGCGCAGCCTGGGTGCATTGGCCCGGCGGCTGACGAGTCGTTGATGCTGGGTTCAGGCGACTCCGGCCACAGGTGCCCGCCATGAAACATCTGATCCTGATCACGGCCGCGCTTAGCGCTGCTTTGCCCGCCCTTCCTGCCGCCGCCCAGGTCGGCACGGCCACCGCTACCAACCCCGGCGATCCGGCCGCCCGCCCGTTCATCGACGGCATGATTGGCGAAGGCTTTGGCGTGCTGCGCGACAAATCACTGAGCAAGGCCGCCGCGCGGGCGAAATTCCGCGCCATCCTGACGAAGAATGTCGCGCTCGATGATATTGGCATGCGCCTGATCCGCCGCCAGAAGGCGACGCTTTCGCCGGCCCAGCTGGACGCCTATCGCGCCGCCTTCCCGGAATTCGTGCTGAATGCCTATGCGGATCGGCTTTATGATTATGCCGATGCAAAGGTTCAGGTGCAGCGCACGCTGGGCCGCGGGCCGTTCACGGAGGTTTATACCCGCGTCACCCGCCCAGGCGCCCAGCCCATTGATACAATCTGGCAGGTGAAATCGGAGGGCAGCAGGCTCATGGTCAACAATCTGGTGGTGGCCGGTGTGAACCTGTCGCTCACCCAGGAAGCGGACTTTGCCAGCTACATCAACAAGAACGGTTTTGATGCGCTGGTGACGTTCATGAAGAGTGCCAACGCCAAGAGCGTCGCCGCAAGGTGAAGAGCGTCAACAACAGCGGCCTGGCGGTGAACGCGAAATAGCAAGCGGGGTGACATGACCAGCCGGATCGACATTCATCCCACCGCCTTCGTGCACCCATCTGCCCAGATCTATGGCCATGTCTCCATCGGACCGCACGCCAGCATCTGGTGCAACGCGGTGATCCGCGCCGAAACCGCCCATGTCGAAATCCACGAAGGGGCGAACGTGCAGGATTTCGTGATGATCCACACCGATCCGGGCAAGCCCACGATCGTTGGCGCCTACACCAGCGTGACCCACCATGTGACGCTGCACGGTTGCCAGGTGGGCGATCATTGCCTGATCGGCATTAATGCCACGGTCTATAACGGCGCGCAGGTGGGCAGTGGCTCCATCGTGGGCCAGCATGCCTATCTGAAGGATCGGTTCGAGGCGCCGGAGAACAGCATCATTGTCGGCAGCCCAGCCAAGGTGATCGCCACCCGCAACAACCGCCTGCCCAACCGCATCAACGCCGAATTCTACATGCGCAATGCCGAATGCTACCGCGTCGGCAATCACCGTGCCTGGGCCGGGCCGGATTTCGAGGCCTGGTTTGCCGCCACCATGCAGCGCCTGCAGGGCGAGTATGCGCAAAGCCCCACTGGCGCGTAGCTGAGTCTGCGGTTAGACGCCGCGCATGAGCAAATTGCATCTGGTTTTTGGTGGCCGCGTGGCCGATCCGCAGGGCGTCGATTTCATCGATCCGGCCAATCTCGACGTTGTCGGCGTCTTTCCCGATTTCAAGAGCGCGGAGACCGCCTGGCGCTCTGCCGCCCAACGCACGGTGGACGATGCGACGATGAAATATGTCGTTGTCCACCTGCACAGGTTGCTGCAGCCCGACAGCTGAGCCGCTTCACTCCCCTTCCATAAGGGAGGCTGTCGCATATCTCCTGCTGCCCTAGACTGGACGGTGGGGAGTATTAGACATGCCGCAAGAGCTAAGCTTTGGTGCCATTCTCGAAACCGTGGTGGCTACGCTTGAACCGGCGCAGCCGGCACTGGTGCATGGCGATACGCGGCGCAGTTGGGGTGAAGTCGCCCAGCGCAGCGCCAGCCTGGCCGCCGCGATGCTGGCAGGTGGCGCCGTGGCCGGCGATCGCTGTGCGCTGCTGATGCGCAACAGCGCCGAATATGCCGAAGCCATGATCGCCTGCCTGCGCGCCCGGCTGGTGCATGTGAACGTCAACTATCGCTATACCGGCGAGGAGCTGTGGTACATCCTCGACAACAGCGATGCCGCCGTGTGCGTGTATGATGCCGAATTCGCGCCGCTGGTGGATTCGATCCGCAGCCGGTTGCCCACCAAGGTGTGGATTCAGCTGGGCGGCAACACGCCGGCCTTTGCGCAGGATTTCGAAGCCACAGCGAGCGCCGGCCACAGCCTGCCGTCGCAGGATCACCAACCCACCGACATGCTGTTCATCTACACCGGCGGCACCACGGGCCTGCCAAAGGGCGTGATGTGGGATCAGGCAGCGCTGTGGGGTCTGATGAACCCCGGCGTGGAGCCGGCGCAGATCCATGATGTGGCGGCGCTCACGGCCGATCTGAAGGCCGGGGTTGGCCGCCGCAAGGCCCTGATCCTGCCGCCGCTGATGCACGGCACCGGGCTGATCGTCGCGCTGGGCACATTGTGCCGGGGCGGCACGCTGGTCACCCTGCCCGGCGCCAACTTCGATCCAGGCGATGCCACCACCACCTGCGCACGCGAGGGCTGCGATTATGTGGTGATCGTCGGCGATGCCTTTGCCCGCCCGATCCTGAAAGCGCTGGACGCCGGCATTGGCAGCATTGGCACGGTAGAGATCATGATCTCGTCGGGCACTATGTGGTCGCCGGAGGTCAAGGCCGGGCTGCTGAACCATGCGCCGAACCTGATGATCGTGGATTCCCTCGGCTCTTCCGAAGGCCTTGGCCTCGGCGCCGCCGCCCAGACCAAGGACAATGCCGGCGCGCCGACCAAGTTCATGGCCGATGGCAACACGCTGATCATCGGTGATGACATGAAGCCGGTGCCGTCCGGCACCATGGGCCGCATCGCGCGCGGTGGCCTGATTCCGCGCGGTTACTGGAAAGATCCGGTGAAGAGCGCGGCAACGTTCCCGGTAATCGACGGCAAGCGCTATTCCATCCCTGGCGATTTCGCCATTATCGAGGAAGACGGCAGTTTCACCCTCTTGGGTCGCGGCAGCCAGTGCATCAACACCGGCGGCGAGAAGGTGTTCCCCGAAGAAGTGGAAGAAACGCTGAAAACCCACGCCGCCATCGATGATGCGCTG